>JAYVNN010000232.1:0-4648 GCA_043758435.1 Chthoniobacter sp. | reverse complement strand
GTGCCGGTGCGTGAGCGGCCCGCTCCACACGCCTCTGCGCAGCAGTTCCACCTCGGCCTCCATGAACTGGAGTTTTTCCCCGACAAAAAGATCCGTCGTCTTTGCTCCCGCCGCCTCCTCCTCCGTCCAGCCATAGAGCCGCGTCGCGCCCTGGCTCCAGAAAAGCAGCCGCTGATCGAGATCGCGCACGATGATCGCGTCCGACGCGAGGTTCAGCAGCTTCGCCTGCTCGCGGTTGCGCTCCTCCGCGTGGCGCTGCGCCGTGCGGTCGATGCTCAGCACCAGCACCGCATCGCGCCCGTCGAACGAAATCTCATGCCACGTACTTTCCACATGCAGCACCGTGCCGTCCTTCGCCGTGTGCCGCCACGCCGTGCTCGCGCCGGGTGCCTCCGCCGCGGTCTCGGCGGCCCCCTCGGGCGCGGCCATCTCGTCCATCTTCATCGCCAGGAATTCCTCGCGCGAGTAGCCGTATTTCCGCACCGCCACATCGTTCACCGTGAGAAAAGCCAGCGAGGTCGCATCCACCACCCACATCGGCAGCGGGTGCTCGTGGAAGAGCAGTTGAAAGCTCGCCTCGCGCTCCAGGGCGGGCGCGGATTGCTTGGCGGGGTCGGAATTCATCGGGGCGGGCGCGGGCTCCCGCGCGAGTTCTCGTCTAGCGTCCGCGCGCATCAGCGGGAAGCATTTTCCCCCCGCCCGCGCGGCGGGAAATTATATCTTGGACAAGCCGGGGTCGCTTCCTACGTTCCACACCCCATGACTTCCGAAATTCAAAAAGCCGTCGAGGCCGGCAAACTCTCCGCCGCCGCCGGCCAGGCCCTCGAAAAACTCCAGCCCGGCACCTTCGTCGTCCACAAAAGCTGGGGCTTCGGCCAGGTCGATGCCGTGAACTTTCTGGTCAGTCAGATGACCATCCATTTCAAAACGAAAAAGGGCCACCCGATGCAGCTCCAGTACGCCGCCGAGTCGCTCCTAGCCATCGAGTCCGACCACATCCTCGCGCAGATCGCCGCCGACGGCACCGCGGTGAAAGCGCGCGCGAAAAACGACCCGACCGGGCTCATGCGTTCCGTGCTCATCAGCTTCGGCGGCAAAGCCACGCAGGATCAGATCACCCAGGCTTTCGTCCCCGCGCTCTTCACCGACGCGGAGTTTAAGAAATGGTGGGAGCCCGCGAAAAAGGCGCTGAAAAAAGACGGCCACTTCGTCGTCCCCGCGAAAAAAACCGAGCCCTACGAACTGCGCGATGCGCCCGTCTCGCACGCCGACCAATTCCTCTCCACCTTCGCCAACGCCCGCCAGCTAAAGGACCAGCTCACCGCGCTCGATCAGATCCTGAAAAATCTCCCCGAGTTCACCGACCCCTCCGCGCAGCTCGCGCCCGTCCTCGCCACCGCCGACAGCCAGGCCCGCAAAAACCAGCGCCTCAACACCGCCCAGGCGCTCGAACTTCTCCTCATCCGCGACGAGATCGCCGAAAAAGCGAACCTCCCCAAAGCCGACGACTCCCTCGCCGTCGCGCAAATCCTCCGCGACGAAAAACGCAAACTCGTCTCCCTCATCGCCGATCTCCCCGCCGCGAAACACAAGCGCGTCTTCGCCGAACTCCCCGCCGCCTTCGGCGAAGAATGGCCCGTCATCGCCATCGATCTCGCCGCCCGCGGCAGCACCCGCGTCTGCACCGAAGCCGCCCGGCTGCTCGAGGAAAAAGGTGAAGTCCCCGCACTCATCAAAGGCATCGACCGCGAAATCCGCGACCACGCCATCACCTCAGAAACCCTGATCTGGCTTTGCAAAGAGCGCGACGGTGCCTTCGCCGACCTCGTCAATCCGCGCCTCCTCAGCTCCATCATCAGCGCGCTCGAGCGCGACCAGTTTGACGAAAACAAACGCGACCGCCGCCTCCACGACCTCCTCCTCAACGACAAGGAACTCCTCCCCGACCTCGTCGCCTCCGCGACCCACGAGGACATGCGCAACATCATGCAAAAGCTCATGCGCACGCCCGTCTTCGAGGAGCTGAACAAACGCTCCCTACTCGGCCGCATCATCCGCCTTTTCCCCGAGATGCAGGCCCTCGTCTCCGGCGACAGCGACCAGAAACAGGAGACCCTCGTCGTCTCCTGGGAGAGCCTCGAGAAAAAGAAAATCGCCTTCGACGAACTCGTGAACAAAACCATCCCCGAGAACGTGAAGGAAATCAGCGTCGCCCGCAGCTACGGCGACCTGCGCGAAAACTTCGAGTTCAAGGCCGCCAAAGAAATGCAGCGCGTCCTCGGCCGCCGCCGCAGCGAAATGGAGCGCGACCTCTCCCTCGGCCGCGGCACCGACTTCGCCAACCCCGATACCACCCGCGTCTCCATCGGCACCGTCGTCACCCTCCGCGACACCGCCACCGGTGGCAGCGAGGTTTACACCATCCTCGGCGCCTGGGACGGCCAGCCCGAAAAAGGCATCGTCAGCTACCAGTCCGCCCTCGCCCAAGCCCTCCTCAGTCACGCCGTCGGCGAGCAAATCAGCATCCCCACCGAGCACGGCGACCGCACCGTCGAGATCGTGCAGATCGAGCCGTATCGCAAGTAAGGCAGACGCCAACTCGCGTGCCGCGCCTGCATACCCTACAGGCGCGCACGTTACCACCCTCGTGACCCAGCACCTGCTTGGTAACAAGGGAATAATGGCTGGACGCGGATTAGGGAGTTTCACAGGCTGACTCAGAAACCTATGGACAAACCCGTTCAGAAAATCGGCGGCTGGCTTCTTGCGGCTGCCCTTATCGCGTTGGCGGTCTGGAATCAGAATCGGACTGCCAGGGAGGATGCCCAGGCCGTTGCCACAGCAGCGCAAGCGGCGTCCCGCTCTGGAGAGGCTGGGTCTTCCGAGGCAACCGGTTCGACCACGGGTGACGGTTCTGCCCGGAAAAATTGGCGGCCAGTGAACGGTGGTTATAACACCGGCCCAGTCATCGGTCAGCGAACCCCTGTGCCTCAGCCCATGTCCGCCAAAGCTCCGACGCCAGTTCAGTTGGCCAAAGCGGCGACCCCATCGCCAGCCACGCCAGTTCTTCAGCCAGTTCCAAAAAAGGCGCCGTTCGTACCGGTCGGTGCCAAGACTAATTTGGATGAAGGCGGCCTTCAGCCAAGCAAAGGGATCGAAGTGCATCATAAGAAATAGGGTGCGACTTACCCTCATGCGCAGGTCTCAAGACCGGCATCACCACCGAAAACAACCATGATCAAAACCCTGTTCGCGATCTTGACCGCTTTCGTCTTCCTCTTTGTCCTCACGGGCAAAGTCCCGTCCTCAGCGGATGACCTCGTCACGCAATTCAACCACAACACCTTAACCCTGGCAGTGCTCGCCATCGGTTCGTTCGTTATCTACAGCCTGCTGCTCGGCCCCTCGAAAAAAGCCCGCAAAAGCACCACTGCCACGCCTCGGCGCAAGCTCACTGCCGCCGAAGCTGCACAGCGGGGCTATGTCCATCTGTTCGCAGACGACCAACTCGCGCTCACGCCACTGGAAGAACGCGAACAGCAGGAATTGCGTGCCGAAGCGGAACGCGCGGTCATTCTCGCCAAGACAAAGACGCTCAGCCGCGAGCAGATGCTGGCGACCATCGCGGCCGATACCGCGGCGGCAAAACGTGAGGCCGAACTCAAGAGAGCCAAAGAAATGCCAACCGCAGAGGCCCCCAGTTTTAGAGCTTACCTCGATAAGCACGGCATCACGCACACGCGTAAGTCCCATCCCCCCTCCGACTCCGGCGCAAATCCCGCGGAGGGGTGAAAACGAATTCCTAGCAGTTCAGTTCACGAGTTGCGCCGCGTTTCCGCCGCGAGCGTCTGGGCCTTTTGCACCGCCGCCTCTCTCGGCGCGGCGGTCGAGTTTTCCCTGCCTTTTGAAGTCTCATTTCGGAACGAGAAAACGAGGGAAGATCGCCGCCGATTACGGTTGCCTTCCCCGCACCCGCGTCCCCATCTTCCGCGCCCTGCGCATGAGCGGCCTCACTTTCACCAATCTCACACGGCAGGTCGAAATCGGAGCGAATTGCTACTGCCTCGACCTCGCCGGCAAACGTCTCGTCCTCGACTCCGGCATGCACCCGCGCTTCGACGGCGATCTCGCGCTGCCGAATCACCGGCTCATCGAGGACGGCAGCGCCGACGCGATCATCCTCTCGCACGCGCATCAGGACCACCTCGGCTCCATCCCCGTGCTCATGCGCCGCCACCCCGGCGCACCGGTTTTCATGACGGAAGCCACGCGCCAGCTCAGCGACGTGATGCTCCACAATTCCGTCAACGTGATGATGAAAAAGCGCGAGGAGGGCGTGACCAGCTACCCGCTTTTCACCCACCGCGACGTGGAGAAAACCGTGCGCGAATGGCGGTCCGTGCCGCTGCACACGCGCTTCGACATGACCGGCGAGCGGCTGCGCGTGGATGAAAGCGCGGACATCTCGATCGAGTTCTTCGACGCGGGCCACATCCTCGGTTCCGTCGGCACGCTCATCCGCGCGGAAGGGCGCACGATTTTTTACACCGGCGATATCCAGTTCGACGACCAGACCATCATGCAGGGCGCGCGCTTTCCCGAGCACGAGCTGGACGTGCTCATCATCGAGACCACCCGCGGCGACCGC
>JAYVNN010000231.1:0-4655 GCA_043758435.1 Chthoniobacter sp. | reverse complement strand
CCGGATGAAGGTTGCGGAGACAACGAAACAAGCGCCATTTTCAGCAGAGGCCAGCCGCAAGGACATAGAATATGCGGCTTCGTAGCTTTGAAAGACTGTCGCAGAATCGAAAGAAGGAACCCAAACGGTGTTTCCCGATTGTCCACGTCGGTAAAATTTACCGAACGAGTGTCGCTGAATCTTATACTCGGGTTTCATGCGCAGCCCTCCACTAATTCAACTTCGAGCCCTTGCTCGCGGCTGAGTGCTTCCTTGACTAACTCAACAGCTTCTGGAGACGGCCACTCGGCTGACTCGCCAGAGTTCTCCGTTGCATAATAGCCCTCGATATCGAAAGCGATCCAGCGCACGGGGCGCGTTTTCGGAATGCGGAGCCTGTAGATTCGCTGGCTCAAAGTTCGATCCTCCCAGCATTTATTAGGGACCGGAGGGCGTTACGTGTTTCACACGCCTTGTCCCAACAATAGGTTGCGTGTTCAAGACAACGGGAGGCACGGTCGAGACGCTTAATCAGGTCGAGAGGAACTTTTTGGGAAAGCGTTAGGGCCGTCCGCTTGGCCTTGAGTTCGACCAGTGCAATAGCTTCACGGTCCACGACCGCCTTCGTCATGATGACGTCACCCTCGATGGTTTCTAGCGCGCGTTCGAGGGCGCGTGTGTCGCGTTTTAGGTGAACTCTCATTCCACGCGCTCCTGATGGATGCATCGGGCATGCTTCGTGCATAAGCCGATTGTATGACTCACGAACCCGATGGACGCTGGCACATTTCCGATCCCGAAATTCCCCTCAGTTGCATTTGCCTCTGGGCCTTGAAAATGGCCGTCCCGATACTCATCATTGGCTCGATCTTGATCGTTTTTTGGTTCGAGATGCTCAGCACGCTTGTCGGCTGGCATATGCAGAGTGCATTGGAGAAATCTTTCGGTAGCGCCGCCGCGCAAAGCTTCGCTGACCCTCATTATTGGAAGAAGTAGCGGCTTCATTTCAAGACGCCCTCCGCTTGGAATTTCTCGATTGCGGCGAGACCCATCCGAAAGCAGATGCGGGCCACGGTATCTTTTTTGCCGGTGTTCAGAGTCTCGCAGACCTGCCAGAGACGTTCCATGTTGGCGTCGGATTCGCGAAACGCGACCGTGCCATTGAGTTTTTCGACTTCGCCGGAATTGGCGGGAGTCTCGGTTTTTTCAGTGCTCAGAAGTTGCTTTCTAAGCGCGACGCCGTAACCTTGGAGCCAGTCAACCCGCGCCTGACAGCGTGCGGCTGATGAGAACGCCGTTTGATCCTTTCGCGCTAGTTGGGATCGACGGCGTTCGTTTTTTCGTCTGACAACGAGGAAACGAACTTGCCCAAACAATACACCCTCCACAGAGGAGCGCAAGAAGTATTTTATATGACATATATTGTATTATGTTATAATTAACCTGCTGATGTTGTGGTGGATTTGCGGCTGTGAATAACTTGTGAATTCCATTTCTCACCTCCGATGCAGGGCTTCAATTTGCCTGAATTATTCACACCGCGCGGATTTGCCGGGCGGTTCCGATGTTTCGTTTATGCGAGCAGATCGCGAATGTCGTCGTCGCTCAGCCCCTCCATCAGTGGCTGCTCGTGATCCAAGGTTGTGTCGATCATCGTTCGTTTCCGGGCCTGCAGGGCCAGAATCTTCTCCTCCACGGTGTCGCGACTGATCAATTTGTAGGATGTAACGACCTTTTTCTGGCCGATTCGATGCGCGCGATCAGTGGCCTGGCTTTCCACGGCGGGGTTCCACCAAGGGTCGAAATGAATCACGGTGTCGGCGGCGGTCAGATTGAGGCCGGTGCCTCCCGCCTTCAGGCTGATGAGGAATACGGAGGCCGCGCCCGACTCAAAACGATCGACCGCGGCGGCGCGGTCTTTGGTCTGCCCATCGAGGTAGCATTGCGGGATTTCCAGACGGGTCAGGGTGTCGCGCAGGATGCGGAGCATGGATGTGAACTGGCTGAAAATCAGCACGCGATGCCCGCCGTCGATCGCTTCGTTCAGGAGTTCCTCCAGCATGAGCAGTTTGCCGGATGGCTCGCTGGGTTCAGGCGCAGTGAGGTTGAGGAGTCGGAGGTCGCAGCAGGTCTGGCGGAGGCGCAGCAGTGCGGTGAGCATGAGCATTCGCGCTTTGGTCTGATCCTTTGCGCCAGACCATTCGGAGACCTGCCGACGAGTCGAATTCGCAAGCTGTGAATATGCAGTGCGCTGTTCAATGGTCAGTTCGCAATAAGAAACATGCTCTATTTTATCTGGTAATTCCGTAAGAACTGTTTTCTTCAGGCGGCGCAGGATGCAGGGCTCCAGGCGCTTGATGAGTCGCCGATGAATGGCGCTGCCTTGGGCGCTTTCGATGGGGCGCTGAAATCGCTCGCGAAAATCCTGCCGCGAACCAAGATAGCCGGGCATGAGAAAATTCATAAGCGACCAAATGTCGGCCAGGGAATTTTCCACGGGCGTTCCGGTGAGAGCGAGGCGGCGCTTGGCTTTCAGGGCAAAGGCCGACTGGGCATTCTGACTGTCGGGGTTTTTGATGTGTTGGGCTTCATCGAGGACGATGGCTGAAAATTCCATGTCACGGTAGCGGTCGATGTCCCGGCGCAACAGTGCGTAACTCGTGATGACCAGGTCGGCTGCCTTCAAGGGGTCGCCGAACAGAGGATTTCGTTCTGCGCCCTGAATGGCGAGGGTGCGGAGTCCGGGGGCGAAGCGGACGGCTTCGCGCTCCCAATTAAAAATGAGCGTGGACGGGCAGACGACGAGCGATTTCCCGGCGATGCCGGACAGAAAAGCCAGCGTTTGCACTGTTTTTCCTAAACCCATTTCATCCGCAAGAAGTCCATTTAAGCCTCTACTAAACAATGAACTAAGCCATTTTACTCCATCCTTTTGATAGGGCCGTAAGATGTTTTCAAAGGAGCCCAGCGAGGTCGGTGCGGAATCCCTCTCCTCGCCCGCGGGCGCGACCCATTCTTTCCATGATTGGTCGCTGCGGACATCGGCCCCCTGCTCTCTCGCCATTCCATCGAGAAAGGGCGCGTGGCAGCGGTCGATCCGGTAAAGTCCCGGCTGCCGTTGGCTCGGATTGCAGTCGGTCAGGGCTTCTTGGAATTCACTGAGCATGCCGGGGTCGAAGACCGCGATTTTGCGGTTTTTGAGACGAGTGGTGCTTTGGCCGGATTGGAGGAGGCGCTGGATTTCGGCGGCGGAAAAGCGGTCGCCGCTGGGGGTGGCTAGTTCGTATTGGAGGTCGAACCAGTTTTCCCCGGAGGTGCGGATTTCGAGACGGGGCTGGATGCGCTCGATGTCGCGGGTGACGTGAGCGAAGCGTTCCCCGATGGTCACAGCCCATTCCTTTTCGAGTCGCGGCAAATCGCGGGCGAAGAACGTGAGGATGGCGGGCTCGCCTTTCAAAACGAGTTGCGCGGCGCGATCCGGCCCAGTGAAACCGGCGGCGCGGAGACGGTCGAGCGCCTGGTTTTCCGCCGTGTGATGGCGGGGCGTTTTGGAAGCGCGTGGCGGCGTGGCTTCGACGGAAAAGCGGTCTTCGCCGTAGAGCGCGTCGAGGCGGGCGGTGAGGTGGTTGAGCGAGCCTTCGAGGGCGAGGGCAAAGCGCGGCGGCTCAATGTCGGCGGGCGCGGGTGGGGCGGCGGTGGCTTCCGGGGCGAGCGGATGAAAAGCGTGGCCGTGAAGCAGCCACGCGGATGAACTACCGGCGAGGATGACGGCCTCGGACGGGAGACCGGAGGACGTGTTAAAAGGCTCGCGATGGATGATGGCGGGAGCGGTCTTGGCGAAGGTGACGTGCGGGTGGCTGGCGAGCGCGGGGAGCAGGTCGAGAAAGGCGGTGCGGCCGAGGGTGGCGATGCCGGGCAGTGCGCCGTCGGCAAGGGCGCGGAGCTGGGTCAGGACGGGCAAATCCTCCGCTGAAACGCGGTAGTTGCCGGTGCTCGCGAGCGCGGACAAAAGCACGCGACAGCCGTTCGCCACCGCCTCAATGCCGAGCGTGATCGCATCGCGCTCCCAGGCGGCGGCGAAGTTTGGCGGCAGCACGATGTGCAGTTCCAGCGGCTCGCCTTCGTCCATGGAAAAATGCGGGCTGGCAGCCGACGACGCCGCTTTCACCGGCGCGACGGGCGCAGGCGCGACGTGCGGTTTCAGCCACTCCAAACCCACCGCCAGCGCGTGCGCGCAGATCACGCCATCGCGCCGCGACGCGCGGCAGGTGCAGAGATTTTCCACATGCGATTGCGTGGTGATCCGCAGCCCCGTGCGCAGCTCCCCGTCGCCCTCACGCACCCGCCCTTCCAGCAGCGGCGGCGCGTAGTCCGCGGCCAGCACGCGCCCGGCGGCGTGGATGCCGCGGGCCTCACGGAGCGCCTGCCAGCCGCCGCAATCGCTGAGAAATCTTTCGGTAATCGGGATCATCGCATCGGGAAAAAATCAGCGCCCACGGATGCCACGCTTTGCCCGGACGCGAGAGGTATTTCCGTGGGAAAAAACATCCCCCGCCCGCTCTCCACGCATTTCACTTCTCGTCAAAACACCGCTCCGCGCTAAAGTCCGCGCCCCTATGAAAATCATCGCGGTCGCCAATCAGAAAGGCGGCGTGGGCAAAACCACGACCTCCGTC
>JAYVNN010000230.1:0-14005 GCA_043758435.1 Chthoniobacter sp. | reverse complement strand
TATAGCACCCATGCTTGCGACGTGGACAAATTGCACAAGGTGTTGAGGGAGGAATTTGTCGGGATGTACAAAACTTCTATGTTCAATGTTTCAGTGTTGGAACGCTTCCGGTCGATTCAGAAGCAAGCGGCGGCCTCACGGCGCGTCGATTTTTGCGTTCCGCCCGCGCAAGGTGAGTTTGATATCAGAGTCGTTTTGAAATCCCCTTATTTTTTCTGCTGATCGGGACAGGTTCTTTACGCTGGTATCATAATGGTGCCCGCGTAAGCCTGCGCGAGCGGGTACGCGACCAGCGCCGCTCATTGCCGGCAAACAGGGGCTGGTGTCGAAGAATCGGAATTCACTCCCGACAACTCAGTCAACGGCAAGCGTCCGCCGGGGCGCCTCTAGCGGCGACGATCAGAGATGTCGGAGCATGGTTGCCTATGACATCTACGATCATGAAGGCAGAAGTTTTGAAGCAGGATGGCGTGGACGGGTGCGCGTGCCGGCGCGACGGCGGGAGGCGTTGCTCGATGAGTTTGAATAGAGCGGGCTAGCGGAGCGAAGTTTGCGCGTCTGGCGGGGATCAAGTATGCGACCTTTGCGGGCTGGGTGCTGAAGCGGCGCCAGCAGCGCGAGAGGCTGGCGAAGACGACGCCGAGTTCACCCGTGGGTTTGGATGATGTGGTGGTGAGTACTGGCCCCGTGCGCTTGTTTGAAGCGTTGGTGGAAGGCGACGGCGGAGGACGCGAGCCGGTAGGTGGGCAAGGCTTGCTCATTGAACTGCCTGGCGGGAGCCGGCTGGTGGTGGAGTCGCCGATGCAGCTCCAGATGTCCGCGGAGTTGGTGGCCTTGATCGCGCAGAGTGCCCGCGCCCGATGCTGAGCTTTAGCGGAGCCTGGAAGGTATTCGTGGCGCTGGAGCCGGTGGACTTGCGCACGAGCGCCTCGCGGCCTTGGAGAAGGAGAACGCGCTGTTGCGGCAGAAGATCGATCTGCTCGGGCGCAAACTCTTAGACGAGCGGAGCGAGAAGCTCGATCCCGCGCAACTTCTGTTGCTCCTGCAAGGCATCGACTAGCGGCCGGGAAAAGCCCCGTAGCCCGTGGCCGCGGAGGGTCCCACGGCGCTCGACGGGCCAGTCGCCTCCGCGTGAACGCGGGCCGCGCCTGCCCGACCATCTGCCGGTCATTGAGGAAGTCATCGTGCCTGAGCCGGTGAAGCTGGCTCCGCAGGACTGGCGGCGCATCGGCGAGGAAGTCAGCGAACGGCTCGACTATGAACCAGCCCGGTTCCTTAGTCGCCGCACGGTGCGTCCCAAGTATGTGCAACGCGGCATGCTGGATGCCGTGCCCATCGTCGCGCCGCTCCCCGACTCGCTCCTGGAGCGCAGCCTCACTGCTGGCGCAGATCGTCGTCGCCAAGTTTTGCGACCACCCTCCGCTCGGTCGGCAGGAGGCTATCTTTTGGACGCGCCATCAAGTCTGGCTGCCGCGCCAGACGCTGGCCGAATGGGGCGGGCTCGCCGCGGTGGCTCCAGCCCATCTACCGGCAGATCCATCGAGGCGTGCTCAGCGGTGGCTACGTGCAGGTGGACGCAACGCCGACCCGCTATCTTGCCCCCGGCCATGACAAGACCAAGCTGGGTCACCTTTGGACCCGCGGCGTGCCGCGCGGCGATGTCATCTTCCATAGGGAGACCAGTCGTGCCGCGACCTGTCTGGAGAAAATTAACCCGGTGGACTTCTGCGGCACCATCCAGTGCGACGGCTACTAGGCTTACGACTGCTTCGCCCGGCGCCGCGGCGAAGCGATCGTACTCGCCGGCTGCCTGGCCCATGTGCGGCGCAAGTTTTACGAAGCCCGCGAGACCGCGCCGAAAGTCGCCGGCTGGTTCCTCAAACATTTCCAGCATCTTTACGCACTCGAAGCCAAACTCCGGAATGCGCGAGCCGGCCCAAAGCTGAGACAGGCCGAACGGGCGAGTCTCAGCCGCCCGGTGCTGGCGCGGCTTCATCGTGCCTTGGTGCGGTTGAAAGCCCAGCGCCGTTACCTGCCCTGCAGCCTCTGGGCAAAGCCATCGACTACGCGCCCAATCAGTGGCTCTCGCTGCTCATCTTCCTCGAAGACGGCCGCCTGGAGATCGACAACAACCTTGTGGAAAACGCCATCCGGCCCACGGCCATCGGCGAAAAGAACTGGCTCTTCACCGGCGAAGCCCAGGCCGGCCACCGCAGCGCCATCATCTACACCGTCATCGAGTGCTCCCGGCGGCGCGGGCTCGATCCGTTCGCCTACCTCCGGGACGTGTTCACCCGGCTGCCCTCAATGACCAACTGGCAGGTCAAAGATCTCACGCCGGAAGCATGGGCGAAGGCACAGCAGCGCGTCGCTCAACGCCCCGCAGCATACATGTCAGAGCCCAGCGAGTTCTCACGTCTCTGATCCCACAGCAGAACCTACGTGAACTGTGTCAAGAGGCTCTCCGTCGGTCGCTTACAGTGAACGGGCCGATTCAATAGGACCATCCTCGGCTCACGCACGGGTCTGGAAACGCGCGTATTTAGTAACGTAGCCAGCGGTTGCGCATCCGAGTGATCAAAACGCCAACAATCGCGTGTGGTGGTAGAGACTGCCATTCTAGCGGCCGGAAGAAAAACCGATTTGTCGGCAATCAAATGGCAATGACATCCTTCGCCCTTCGCGTTTATGGATCTGAAAACCGGTACGCAAAGCACTCTACCCATCAGCGTTAGATCAAAATCGGGCCGGCGAGATTTGAACTCGCGACCTCTTGAACCCCATAAAGAAAAGGCCGTTTCAGGCACGATCCGGCAGGGTTTGGCACAACCCGGCACAAGACGGCATGATAGGCCGGAAAGCATTTGTGGGAGAGGGTTCGCGGGCGATGAAGGTGCGGCACCAGCGGGCACAGCGCGGCACGCCATTTTTTCGCTAGGGCTACCACCGGGGCTACCACCGTTTTAACTCTTGCGGGCTTGGCCTTCGGGTAAAGCAACGCTACTTAAATACGCGGAGACGCTCACGTTGCCTCGGAAAGAACCCAATTATGCCACGAATCACCTCTGCGAAAGCTTACGCGAACAACGAAATTTCATTGGTGGCGTGGACGCTTGATGCCCCCATTCCGGGTTGTCTGGGGTTTGAACTGACCCGCATTTATGTGGACGACGGGAGTGAAGTGGTGCTCGCCGCGTGGATTCCTTTTAAGGATCAGAAGAACCCCGATTGGAAGCCGCAGAACACGCGAGTATGGCCGGTGCAGAAGCTGTTTTGGCGAGACCTGACCGTTCGCAAACGGCGCGACGCTACTGCTCGCCGGCCCGGCAATGTTCGCGTGAAATACCGGATTCGAGCGCTGGTTCGCGCCAGCGCCAGTCACCCCGCGATCACGGGTGTGCCGGAGAAAACTTATGAGGGTGATCCGCTCCCGCTGGCTTATTTCGATGCCGGCATCGTCACCGACGAAATCACGGTGACTGGCGAATACGGCGGAATTCGGTCTGCATTTACGAACGGGATTCTGTCCGCGCAGTGGCTCAAGCACGCGCTTGAGGCGGGCGGCGAAGCGTTGACCAAAACGGTCGTCCGCGCGCACATCGAAACGGCGGGAGATCGCATTCGGCAATATCTTTCTGGCGATGTCATCCCCCTTCTGCGCGCTCTTTTTGAGCGCGCCACCGCGGAGCCGGGTGCCCGTCTTTGTCTCGCCCTCTACGAACTCGGCGACGATGAACTCACGCAGCTCATCATTGACCATTCGACGATCGTGGACGTTATCCTCGCAAACTCCAGCAAGCCTCGGGGCGGGACTGATTGGGATCACGGCAACGCTGCGAATCGGCAGAAGCTTAGGGATGCCCTGGGCGAGCATTTGACCGACCGGATGTTCAATAACAACCGCATCGGTCACAACAAATTCGCCGTTTTCCTCGATGCCGCTGGGGCCGCTCAAGCTGTTTTTACCGGCAGCACCAACTGGACTTCCACTGGCCTGTGCGGTCAGAGCAACAACGCATTGCTCATCGACTCGCCCGAGATCGCGGCGAGCTACCACGAGTATTGGAAGAATCTTCTCGAAGACACCGCCACTTTCGAGCAGCCGGAACCGCTCTCCGCGGGAACCAAAAATGCGCAGGGTCCGACGCTGCGCACTGCCAATGCCGCGGCGCAGGACGAGATCATTCTTGCCGATGGGACTGCCGTAACCGTGTGGCGATCGCCAAACACGAAGCGAACGACGAAGGGCACCGATGTTCCGCCCGACCTGGCGGCCGTCTTCTCTCTCATGCGCAAAGCGCGGCGCGCAATTTTGTTCGCCGTCTTCATGCCGAGCGTCAAAGGCGCGGACAGTATCGTCGCGCAGGCGGTGGAGCTTGGAAGACTCGACCCCAGCCTTCTGGTTTATGGAGCGGTGAGCGACCCAAAAGTGCTTCCGAATTACGAAGCTGCGGCAGCTCCATCCGACGACGACCCGGAGCCCGAAACTCCTGCTCCGCACAAACCGGAGATCGCCACGTTTGATGAACGGAATGTTCATCTCGTCCGAGCCGCCGCCCTCGAAAAAGGGGGATTGCTAAATAGATATTGATGTTGATGAGGGAAGAGTAAAGATAGAGGAATGAACTGTCCGCACTGCAAAAAGGAAAACATCGTGAAAAACGGGAGCAGCATGCACGGGCGGCAACGCTTTTTGTGCCGGGAATGCCACCGGACTTTTGGGAAGAAGGATGGTCGCCGCGTGTGCGCCGACACCCAGGCGCAGGCCCGGCGGCTTTATCTGGAGGGAGTCGGGTTTCGCGGGATCGAGCGGCTACTGGGGGTGAGCCATGTCTCGGTGATGAACTGGGTCAAAGAGCGGGCGCGGGCGCTGCCGCCCCTGCCCGGCGTCGATCCGGGCGAAGTGGAATGGGTCGAGTGCGACGAACTCTGCACTTTCATTGGTAAAAAAAAGCATTTTGCGGGCTCTGGTGGGCTATTGATCGTGCTACCAAACGCATCTGCGGGTGGGCGCTGGGCGATCGCAGCACCCAAACGGCCCAAGCTCTTTTTGCTCAATTACCTCGCGGCCATCACGTGACGTATTGCACCGACTATTGGGCTCCGTATGCGGAAGTTTTTTGCGAGCACCACCACCAGCAAGGCAAGGCCCACACCTTCACCATCGAAAGTTGGAACGCGCGGCTGCGCCACTATCTGGGCCGGCTCCATCGCAAAACCCACTGCTACTCGAAGAGCCGGGACATGCTCCAATGCAGCATCCGCCTCTTCATCGCAGAAAAATGCGTATCAATATCTATTTAGCAATCCCGAAAAAGGAGACCTTGTGGCGGACTTTGAAGCGGAACTTCTCACCCTTGGGCAGGCGATCATTCACGACAAGATCGTGGTGGTTGACCCTCTGGAGCCGAATGGCTTCGTCGTCACCGGAAGCCATAATCTTGGGTTCAAAGCCTCCTACATGAATGACGAAAACCTCGTCGTCATCCGCAACAATCCGGCGCTGATCAAAGCATACGCCGTTCACGTTTTGGATCTCTACGAACACTACCGATTTCGTGCCGTGCAAGCGCAGCGGCAGCGCGATGGTGAGCAGGTTGACGAAATGACAGGTTTCCTCTCGCGAGATGGTGTGTGGCTGGAGAAGTGGGTCACGACGGAGCAAGGCGATCTCGCCCGCTACCTCGCCGAGTGATTTCCGCGCGTTCGCCGCGACACTGAAATTCGCAGCCGGGCTTCGCCGATGCTGAGTCGTGTCGCGATTCGTCGGGCGCGACAACCGCCCGCCTTTTTGGTATTCCTCCGACCATGACGGTGAACGCATTTCTTTCTTCTCTGCCGGCGATTCTTGGATTGACCGGATTTGTCGTCCTGTGGCTCTTGCGCAACAACAGCAAGGGAGACGCGACCACGCGGCAAATCCTCGACAAGGTGCGGCGCGACGCGCCGGAAGTGGCGCGGCATTTCGAGGGCTTGAAAGGGAAGCAACTCGAACGGGTGATTTTGAATGATCAGGCGCTGAAGGGTGTCTTGACCGAAGCGGACAATCAGCTTTTGCGGCAGGCGCTCTCACAGCAATTCATCCTGTCGCTCGTTGTCTATATCCTTTGCGCGGGTCTGTTCTGTTTTGGCGTCGTCATGTTTCTGCGCCAAATTTCGATGCCGCCGAAACTGAAGGTGAATGGCTTCGGCATGGAGAGCACTTCGGGATTGGCGAAAGGAAAGGCGGTCGATCTCGACGACCTCGCCGTGACTTGGAAAGCCGACGGCACCGCCGAGGACATCCTCGTTTATCTCGAAAATGTGCAGACGAGCCGCCGTTCCGCCGAGTTGCGCACCAGCTCCGCGCAGCAGCGGCTCGTCTTCCCGCGCGACTCTTTTCGCCCATGCCTCGCGGAGCGCACCGCGGGGCGAGGCAATCGCGTGCGGGTGGTCTGTCAGGCGAAGGATGCGGTGTTCCAATCTTCCGACTTCGACCTGCTCGTCGGCATCAACATCTGGGGCTTCTACGACGAAGAAAAAAACTCGATCCGCCTGGCGGCGATGATCGACCACAGTCTCGTGCAGGGCTATCCGTTTGAAGCGAAAGCGATGGTCTGGACCAAAGGCCCATCACCGCAGGTGCTGACCTTCGGCGGCACGATGCGCGGGCAAGGCGATTTCCCCGTGAAGCAGCCGGAGACGATTCGGTGGGATACTTTGGAGATCATCTACTTCGGGCCGGACGACCCGAGCGCGATCCGCGCGACGATTGAGCCGATCTAGTCTTCAAGCGGCGCGCTAAATGGTGATGTGCGACATCCGTTGGAGTCTCGGCGTGCTGCTCGCCGTTCTCGCGCTGGTCGCGTGGCTCGTTCACCGATTGCTGCAACATCAAGCGCAGGGCAGCGCCATCACGGCGGCTATCGTCGCGAAGCTCCGGCAGCAGGCAGCGCCAGTCGGTGACGCTTATGCGATCATGAGCGCACGCGCGCTCGCGCGCCAACTTCACCGCGATCACGACCTTCGCAGCCGCATCACCGATCAGGATTTCGAGTTGTTGCGGAGCGCGCTGTGCCAGCAATTCTGGCTCGCCGTCGGCGTTTACGCTGGTGCCACTGCGCTGGTCGGAATCGGTATTTTCACACTCTTCGAGCTTCAGCCGAGACCGCCGCGCATCACTGGTTGGCAATTGCAAAGCGCCACCCCGGAAGCGGAGGGCAAGGCCGTCGATACCGATGATCTTGTCCTTACTTGGAAAGCCGCGGGGTGCGCGAACGACATCGAGCTATGGCTGGAAAACGTGCAAACCGGACAAGCCATTCCGATTCAGCACACGTCCAGCGCCCAACAGCAGTTGCGTCTGCCGCAAGGCAGTTACCGCGAGTTGCTGTCCTCGCGCGAACTCCACGGCGTGAATCGCATTCGGGCCGTCGCCAAAACCGCAGGCGGTGCAACTATTTCCCCGGAGTGGGATCTTCACGTCGGCATGACCGTTCTGATTTTCACCGACAGTCCAGACTACGTGCATGTTTCCGCGCTGATCGACAAATCGACGGCTCATCTTCCACAATACTCGATCGAAGGCGCGCTCATCACCTGGGATCAAACTCCTGAGCCGGGCAAAGGCGGTGGTGTGGGAACGAAGATCGAGGAAGGATTTTTCAAAAATCCCGCGGCGAAAGTTCCGCTCAGCCGACGACTCAGCACGGAGGAATGGCGTCGTCTCGCTTTTGCATACTTCGGCGAAGACGGCTGGCGTGTGCGTCAGACCAAGCAACTGCCGTTGGAACTGACGGAGCAAAAATTGCTCAAGTAGAGCATCGGAGCCAGTCCTTCGCCCGCTGCCCCTTGATGCTCGGCCGACCGTGCATCATAAATCGCGAAAGAGTTCGGCCAGATCGATCACGATTTCCAGCGGATCGCGCTCTGGCGCTGGATTCTCGGAACGGCTGCTGCGCCCGTAATTCTTCTCCCGTTCTTCACGCTCTTCTTCGGTGGCCCGCTCTTCCAATTCGCGCCGCACTTTCTCGGCTCGCAGTTCGTTCTCTTTTGCCAGCTTGGACACAGTCAACGCCTCATCATCGAGTTCTCCAATGTGCTCCGCAATTCGGGAAGCGATCGCGGCGATTGTATCCATGCGCCCTTCCTCCTCAGTGCAGTCGGCTTCGTATTCGAGGTCGAATCGCAGGGCTACGCGCCCCTGTAGTAGCGGGAGCAAAGGCGTCAGCAGCTTCACGTAGTTGGATGGGAACCAGACTTGGCGAAGAAAGCGCGGATCATTTTCCGCGATGGAAGTCGCGATCTGCAACCATTCCAGCAACTCGTCGAGTTCCATCTCCATCGCATTCGGATCAAACTTGGCGATGTCCGCACGAGCTGCGTCCCAGGCAGCCTCCCATGTGGGGCGAAGATCGGGACCTTGGGGCAGCGGCGCGATGCACTCGGAAACGCCGTAATACAAATCCAGCACTGCGGCGCTGGGACAGTCTTCCCCCGCCGACCAGCGTTCACGAAGCAAGGAGAGCACACTTTCCGCAAGGTATGTGATTTGGCGCTCAGTAGCACCGGCAGCGGGTCGGCTTTCGGTGCTGCCCAGCAGTGCCGATTGCAAACTCGTGAGCACTCGCCAGGCCGCAAATCGCTCGCTGCGGAGCACACGGGGAACGGCTTCACCTAAAGCCAGCCAATCTTCTTCACTCCGCAAGAGCGGCAGATCGCGTCCGCCTGTCGCGCCGCCCGCGCTGGAAAGAGCGAGAAGAAAACCTGAGATGCCGCATCGTTCCAAAAACCGTCTCCGAGACGATTGATGTGCGATCAAGTAGTCGATGACCAGATCGCGCCAACTCGGGTGCATCCACTCAATGGTCTGGGTTTTGACGCGACGCGACATGCAGTTAAGCCTCCCTTTCCGAGCAGTGGAGGAAGTGCGAAGAAAGATCGTCGGTCAGCCTCGCGACGTTCAACTCGCCATCCGACAGTCGCTGTACGGCCGCCGCGAGACTTTCGGTGGAAATTTCCGCGCCTTCCGCATCGAGCATCGCAATCAAGATTTGTTGGTGCCCCGCATCCAGAGCGTCGAAGGACTTCTTCATCGAAACCGTCGGCTCTTCGATCTCGCGAACGATGGCGGCGGCAACTTCTCGGGACGAGGCGGCGCTCGCCACAAGTTCAGGCAGCGTCTCCTGGACGAAGCGCTTGGCCCGTTCTGGCGTGAAAAACTGATTCTCGATGATGAGTTTTGCCTGTTCACGCACGACGGATTTTGCCGCGTCGCCCAAGCCCGCGCTTTTCGCGTGGCGATAGAGAATCAGCGCCCGTTCATTCCGCGAAAGTTCTGCCGCGTGCACTAAAACTTCGCCGGGTTGCGGGAACTTCTCCGCTTTGCCCTGCAAGTGCATTCGCTGCAAAGCCAAGTGCAACGGTGCTGGACGCGAGGTCCAGATCAACCAATGCCGCTCATCGAGTTCGCGCAGGATTCCATCGAGTTCCGCGGCCCAGGCCAACGCTGCATCGGGGCGATACTCGGTGGTGCCAAAGGCGTCATCGGCGACAAATACTTGCGGGTGCTCACCGCGTCGGAGCTTGAGCACATCGTCCGGGTGGCGGCACTCGAAGCACTCCCACTTTTCGCCCAGCTTCGCGAGACCGATCATTCGCGCGATAGTCGTCTTGCCGACTTCCGGTGGCCCCGTGAGCACCGCAAAGGAGTGCTGCGCCAGCGTCGCGAGGGTTCGATTATAGGCGCGCGTCGGAACGAAAACCGGAGCCAGCTCCGCAGCGCGAGCGATCGAAAGCGTGCTGCGCTTCAAGATCGCCCGATCCACGACGGTGGTCAGCAATTCCTGAAGGTCTCGAAGCCCGAGCAGTTGCGGAAGCGCCACGCGAATGTTCGGGGCATCGTCCAGCATGGCGCATAGGTCGCCCGCACCCCAAATCAGCGGCAAGCAATGGGGAAGATTCGTGCGAATCAGCGTCTCCAGTTCCGCTCTATCTCGCGCGCTGACGGGTGCATTGGTGAGTAGGACGAAAACTTTCGGACCAGTGATGATTCCCCCTTTCAACCGTTCGCTGACACGCGACATCTCGTTTGCAACCGCCCGCCGTAAGTTGGCGAACGGCTTTGCACCGGCAGCATTTGCCTCTTCGATGAACTTGGCCTGAAACACGAACGGTCCCGGAGTCGGCGAACCGCTTTTCTGGAGAATCAGGGCCGCCGCGCAGTGGGCATCGCGGCCCCAATCTGAATGTCCGCCCCAAGCCTCAACCGCGAGCCCCAGCGTTGCTTTCAGCAGCGATTGGCAAAGCCACTCAAATTGGAACCACCCGAGGTCATCGAGACGATAGCGAATCATGTCTGCATATTCTCTCCGACCGCTGCCCCGATTACAAACGCGCGGAGGGCCTCCGCGGAAATGGGTTTTCTGTTTGGACGAAGGGCAGGTCGTTGTCCCGTAGTTTCAGCAATCGCTCCCGCAACTCGGGGCCGATGCGAGGGCCGGTGGCTTCACTGGCAGCAAGGATGATTGCAGCGGCTTTTGCAAGGCCAAGGCGAGGTCCGTCGCAGGCTTCGAGAATCACCGGGACGTTCAATCGCGGGCTGCGCAGCAGTGCGGTTTGTGCAGTGTGACGCCGCCATGCTCGCTCGCAGAGTTGCGCAAGTGCGTGACCGACCGCAGAGCGCCAAAAGCCAGGGGCGAGGGCGAGAACGAGTTGCGCCTGCGAGCGTAATGAGTCGGAAGGCGCGGCATCGGCATCGGCGACGACTCGGGCGGCGAGCAGCAGGCCGTCGGTGGCTGACAGATTTTCTGTTTGGCGAATCCGTGCCGCGGCTTCGTCGGTGGAAAGCGCAAACAATTCCTCAACGTGGTTCAGCCATACGGAGAAAATGCCTCCCCATCGCTGGGCGACTGGATCGGCACGCCATGCTTGCACAACTGTCTCGACGATGCCTTGGGCGCAGGCTGCCACGAGCGCGGCGCTGAACAGTTTTTCGCCAGACACATCGCTCTCGCGTTGCCATCCGATGGACGGTGAAGGCGCGGGGCTTTGCGGGCCGGAAGTCCTTTGCCGGACAAGTTGCAGACCGAGAGAAAAGTCATATTCGATGCGCTCCGCGATGGCAGGAAGGTTTTCGAGTTTTCCCAGGCGAAAGGCGCGTTCGATTGCGGTCTGTTGAATGAGAAAATGCACCGGCAGCAGTGGCGATTGCGCGAGTCTCGTCTGCGCGGCGATGGGAATCCTTTCATCCAAGCCGAAGAGGTTCGCTAGCCGGTCGAGCAAGGTCCAAGTGTAGTCAAAAGTTCCTTCGGGTAGTTCCTTGAGAGCATCGGGTGTGGTCAAATCACTCGCTGCGCCGGGTGGCGGTTCGACCTGTCCTTCGATGGTCCAGCCGGTCAGCCGACTGTGGAGCATCATGATGACGTGCCCCACCATGCGGCGCATACGGAAGGCGAGCAGATCGCCGTGCCCGTCGGGCAAGGAGTCGGCGGTTTGCGCAGCTTCATTTAGGGCGGCAAAAGCGGACGCGTACTCGCTGGCTTTCCACCAGCACAGGCCGGCATCGGCGAGGAGTCCTGCGGCTTGAGGCGTGTCGTCATCCGCAGGAAGAAGGCGGCGGGCATCGGCAAATCCTTGGGCGGCTCCGCTGAAATCGCCCGTTCGTGCCAAAGCGATGGCGCGCGTTCGTGCGGCGAAAGCCGGATAGCGATCATGTCCGGTTTCGGGTTTCCAGTCAGCGAGCACTTGGTCCCATTGGGCGACGGCGGCAGCGTAATCTTCGAGATGAAAAAGCACGGTGGCGCGGGCATCGAGAAGCCGCGGGTGCGGCACGGTGATCGTTGCGAGAAAGGCGTCGAGTTGGCGCAGGGCCGCGGCCTGCTCGTGCTGATACTCATCCCGAATGACCGTGGCCGCGCGCACTGCGGTGAAAGCCAACGGTGGCACTAGCCATTGCGCGCCTAGCCGATTCGCACGCTCTAAAACGGCGAGGCATCGCGGCCAGTCGGGTTGTGGCTTGCGCTCCTCGTCGAGCCACGCGGCATCGACCATCATCCCGCACCACCACGGATTTATGCGCGCAGCGTGGAGAATGTTTTCGCGAAGCGGCGGCAGGGAGGCCTCGATAGCCGTAAGCCAATCATCTAGCCAGTTGGCGCTGCGGCAGCGGTTGAACGACAATACTGCCTGCAACGCGGCCAGACTGTCGTGGTGCAGCTCGCGGGCGAGGTCTGCAGGAACATCGGCCATTTGCTCATTAGCCATCGCGCGCAAATCGGGGTCGCTGGCTTCGAGATCGAAGAGCATCCCAAGGTATTCGACGGTATCCTTGGCTGAGAGCGTTACTTCGCCGTGCCCAAGAGCTTGGATGGCCAGCAGGTAACGAGCGCTCGGACGCGCCACCGGTTCGCTCTGCTCAATTTCCGCCCGCCAAGCACGGAAAACTTGACCGGCCAGAGCTGGGAGGTTTTCGGCTGCGATACGAGCTTGAAACATTCTCAGCAGGAGACTGGCGTGAGGACTTTCCGGCAGTAGCACGTCACCCTCCTTCACACCCTCAATGACGAACCAAGCCACATGGGAACTCATCGCATCGAAGACTTCACGGCCTTGCTCGAACAATGAATTCACCAAGCCGCCCAAGGCGGGAACGTGCCGCGCATCCCATGCGTGTTCGAATGCTTGCGCGCCTTCCTGCGGAGACATGAGACCCTGCGCAAAGGCTTTCGAGATTTGGATGTGCAGTTCGCGAAGACGTTCAGCCGCGAAGATTTCTTCGGCAGCGTCGGAGAGCAGTGGCGACACGCGAAATGAAGCGCCGGCCATCGGCTCGATCCACGCGCCGATCAACGGATCAAACGCCTCGCCCGGTCGCGGCAAAGGCGGCGGCTCCGCGCCAATCGACTGCGCGTGCTCGCGGCGGAAGCGGCCGGTGATAAGCGAGAGGCGAAGCAGCAACTCCTTTTCCGGTTCGGGCAGCGCCGAGACCAGCCGCCGGGCTTCGGCGCGGACATGATCGACGCGCTCATCGGTCGCTTGATCGAGTAGCGAAGGCGGCGGCCACCCTCGCGCTTTGGCATCGAGCAGAACGGCGCGGGCCAACTGTGGATGGCCCTGACTGCGACCCCTCGCCAGTCGTGCCCAACCTTCCCGCGTCTGGCCGTCAGGGCATTGCAGCGCACGCGCCATTTCGCGGATTTCCTGATAACCCATCCGCGGAACCGAAAACACGGGATCGGAGTCGCCGCCGCACGCCTCGACGATTCGCGCACTCGGCGGAGTCTGCGTTGTCACCAGCATTTGACCGCCGCGTTGAGTGAGCGAAACCGCGAGCACGGCGAACGCATGACTGAGTCCCGCATGAGCGGAAGCCGAAACGTCCACGTCATCGAGAATGATGTGCGGTGCGTTCACCTCTCGCGCGATCCGCGCCGCCAGCGCGCGCAATCGCTGCACGACCGCCTCCCCGCGCAGGCCGGCCATCGACACCCACTGCCAGACTCCAGGTTCGTTTGCGGCCAATACTTTCGCCAGCGTCGTCTTGCCCATTCCAGTCGAGGCTTGGGTAAAGACGATGCGACTTGGCCGCAGCCTGGCCCGCAGTGCTGCGACAACTTCCGTGCGCGGAATGCAGTCCGGCGGCAGGGGTAGCGGCGTTTCGATGAAAATATCCGATCCCTCCGCCATCGCGGCGAGAGCGCGGAGCGATGGCTCCACCTCTTCCGCCGTGCGCATGAATGCCTCAAAACCCGGTCGCGCAATCACGGTGGCGCTCTCCGCCAGCGTCGCGTGAAGGTGAGCACTTGTCAGCCAGCGATCCCGTGGTTGCCCTGCGGTCGTCGCGACACGCTGGAACAAAGCATCGCGAGCCCGAATCGCCGCTGCCGACATGATTCCATGCTGCTCGGCAAACGCCGCGAGCTGCACATTCACCGCGTCTTGAATGACGCTCGTATCGCCAGAGCCGAGTTCAAAAACCAACGGCAAAAAAAGCGATTTGATCGCGTCGGCAGGCGAAGCGCGTTCC
>JAYVNN010000229.1:0-14031 GCA_043758435.1 Chthoniobacter sp. | reverse complement strand
CCGCCTTTTTCCAGTCGCCGCGTTTTTCCAAAAGGCCCGCCCGCAGCGCGCGTCCGCCGGGGTGCTCGGGGCGCTTCACGAGAAAGTCATCCAGCAGTCTCAGCGCGTCCTTTTCGCGGCCCTGCGCGAGCCGCATCTGCGCGCGGCCGAAGGTCACCACCTCCAGGTCCGGCTGGAGCCTGCGCGCCTCGGCGTAGTCGGCCTCGGCGGCGGGCCAGTCCTCGTGCATCCGGTGCAGTTCGGCCCGGCGCAAAAAAAGGGCCGCATCGGCCGGCGACTGCGCGATGACCTGCGAGACGGCGTCGATGGCCTCGTGCAAATCGCCATGCGCACCGGCGGCGGCGAGCGCGCCAAACAGGACGGCAATGAAGGTAAGAAGGCGGCGGGTAATCACTTGGGCGTGCCGCGTTGCAGGCGGCGGGGGAAAGTCCCCGCTCAGGCGGCGGCGTCAACCCGCGGTTCGCGCTGCGGGTCAGGCCGGCTTCGCTTGCGCGGCCAGTTCCTTGCAGCGCTTGAGGTCGAGCTTGCCGGTGCCGAGGACGGGGATGGCGTCCACTTTTTTGATGATGCGCGGAATCCAAAGATTCGCGGTGCCGGCGTCGGCGAGTTTTTTGCGCAGGTCGGCGGAGTCGAAATCGCGGGTTGTGAGCAGGACGAGCGCCTCGCCTTTCGCCTCGTCGGGGATGGCGGTGATGGCGCACACGCGCTCGCTTTCGCCGCCGAGCCCGAGCGTCTCGACGATGCGCGTCTCCACGGTTTCATGCGGCACCATCTCGCCGCCGATTTTGCTGAAACGCGCGAGCCGGCCCTCGATGAAGCAGAACCCGTCCTCATCGAAACGCGCGAGGTCGCCGGTCTTGAACCAGCCGTCCACGATGACCTCGGCGGTGCGCGCGGGATCGTCGAGGTAGCCCTCGAAGACATTCGGCCCGCGCAGCCAGAGCATGCCGCTCGCGTGGAGCGAAAGGCGCACGCCGGTTTCCGGGTCGCGGATTTGCGCGGCGACGCCGGGCGCGAGTTTGCCGATGGAGCCGTCGCGGCTGCTCGGCTGCACGGCGTCATTCGGGCTGCTGGCCTTGGGCTCGGGGAGATTCACAGCGGCGACGGGCGAGGTCTCGGTGAGGCCGTAGCCCTGGAGCACGCGCATTTTGAACCGCACCTCAAACGCGATGCGCAAATCGTCGGGCAGTTTCTCCGCGCCGGTCACGAGGAGCTTGAGCGAGGCGAGCTGCGGCGGCTCGGCCTTGCGCAGGTAGCCGCGGAGAAAAGTGGGCGTGGTGACGACCAGCGAGATTTTATAACGCTCGATGAGCGCGGCCAGTTTCGAGATTTCCAGCGGGTTCGGATACGTGACCACGGCGACCGGCTGGAGCATGGGAAAGAGCACCGTGACCGTGGCCCCGAAACTGTGAAAAAACGGGAGCGAGCCGAGCACGCTGTCGCCGCGCTCGAGGTCGAGCATGAGGGCGAATTGCTGGACGTTCGCGATGAGATTGCGATGCGTGAGCGCCACGCCCTTCGGCGCTCCACTGCTCCCGCTGGTGAACAGCAAAAATGCCTCGCGCCGGTCGCCCACCCGCGGCACGCAAAGCGCCCGGCCCAGCAACCATGCGGGCGCGAGCAGCACCGCCGCGCGCCATGCGATGATGCGCGGTTTCATCGGCGGCAGGATGTCGTCGAGAAAAATGGTGTGCGCGGGCCACGGAAAATCGGCGAGCCTTTTGACGAAAGCATGCGCCGTGAGGCAGTGCTGAATCTCCGCCTGCGCGATGCTGCTCGTGATCGCCACGGTGCCCGCCGTGAAGTTCAGATTCACCGGCACTTTGTCCGCGAGCAGCACCGCGAGATTGGCGATGAGCGCCGCCTTCCCCGGCGGCAGCACGATGGCCACACGATGCCGCGGACACTCGCGCCGCACGTAGCGGCTGAGCGCGATGGCCGCCGCGAGCAGCGAGCCGCGCGAGAGCGTGGAGTGATCCATCCCGTCCACCACACCGATGTCGAACTGATGCTTTTTCAGCCCGCGCAAACACGCGTCTCCGAGATGCCCGCGAAGCTCGGACTGTTGCTGGTAGCAAAACTCCCCGAGTTCCAAAAACCGCTCGCGCACCGTGGCGATGTCCGCCTGCTCCGGCGCGATCGGCTCGCCGAACGCGATGGTCACCGGATACGGAAAACGGTTCGGCCATTTGAAGAAATACTTCCCGCCCTTGAAGCTGAAAATCGAGCCCCACAGATTGTCCGCCCAGACCGGCACCACCGGACATTTCGCCGCCTTCGCGATGAGTTCATACCCACGCTTCAGCCGCAGCAGCATGCCGCTGCGCGAAAGTTCGCCCTCGGGAAAAATGCAGACGATTTCCCCCGCCATGATCGCCTCGCTGGCCGCGCGCACGGCGTCCTTCGCCTTGCGCGGGCTGATCGGCAGCGCACCGAACGCGCGGAAGACCGGATTCAGCAACCGCAGATTGTAGATGTCGTCGTACATCACGAACCGGATCGGTCGCGGACACGCGAGTTGGAGGACGATGGCATCCACCCATGTCAGGTGGTTCGGCAGCAGCAGAAACCCACCCGCCGGCAGCCGCTCCTGTCCATGCGCCGAGACGCGGTAGATGAAGTGCCCGAGGACGGTGCCAACGGCGCGGAGGAGGCGTTCGAGAAAAGTGGGAGCGGTGGCTGGCACGACGCGGAGGATGATTGGAAACGGAAGAATCCGAAACTCGAAATCCGAAATCCGAAACAAATTCCAAACAATGGAAAAGCGGGCAAACGGATGGTGCCCGTTTTTTCCTTTCCCAGCTTTCAAACACTTCCCCGTTTGTTTCGGATTTCGAGTTTCGGATTTTTCCCCTGACCGTTATGAACGCGCCCACCAATGGACGCCAACCGTTCCGACTCCGCACCCCGCCGCGCCCTCGTGCTGCTGCTCGCGATCAATCTTTTCAACTACATCGACCGCTCGATCCTCGCCGCAGTGGAGCCCACGTTGCGGCACGATTTTTTCGCCGAGGGCGACCTCAGCGCAAAGGCGAAGACGGGCTCGCTGGCGACGGCGTTTTTGCTCAGCTACATGCTGCTCGCGCCGGTCTTTGGGTGGTTCGCAGATCGCATGTCGCGGTGGGTGCTCGTGGGCATCAGCGTGACGCTGTGGACGCTCGCGAGCGGGTGGTCGGGGCTGGCGGGTTCGTTCATGGTGCTGCTCATCACGCGGATGTTTGTGGGCGTGGGCGAGGCGGGTTACGGCCCGTCGGCGCCGACGATTCTCTCGGATCTTTTTTCCGTGGAAAAGCGCGGGCGGGTGATGTCGATCTTTTACCTCGCGATCCCGGTGGGCTCGGCGCTGGGTTACGTTTTCGGCGGCTGGTGCGCGGGGCACATGGGCTGGCGCTGGGCGTTTTATCTCGTGGTGCCGCCGGGGCTGCTGCTCGCGGCGCTGTGCTTTTTTCAGCGCGATCCGCGGGAGTCGAAACCGGCGGTGGCGGTGCGCAAGGCGTCTATCCACGACTACCTAGGGCTGCTGAAAATCCCGTCCTACGTGCTGAACACCGCGGCGATGACGGCGATGACTTTCGCCATCGGCGGGATTTCTTTTTGGATTCCCAGCTACATCTACGAGGTGCGCGGCGCGGAATTCATGCCGCCGCCGCTCGTGCCGGATGCCAAGCTGCTCGCCGAGATCAACACGACCTTCGGGATCATCGCCGTGGTCGCTGGCCTGCTCGGCACGATCCTCGGCGGCTGGCTCGGCGACAAGCTGCGCGCGCGTTTTGGCGGCGCGTACTTCCTCGTCTCCGGCATCGCCATCCTCGGCGCATTCCCCGCGACCGTGATGATGCTGCGCACGCCTTTTCCCAGCGCGTGGGCCTTCGTTTTCCTCGCCGTGTTTTTCCTCTTTTTCAACACCGGCCCCGCCAACACCGCGCTCGCCAACGTGACCTCGCCCGCCGTGCGTTCGACCGCTTTCGCGCTGAATATTTTTGTCATCCACGCCTTCGGCGACGCCATCTCGCCGCCGCTCATCGGCTGGATCGCGGGGAAAAGTTCGATGAACACCGCCTTCTACGTCGTCTCTCTCGTCATGATCGTCGCCAGCGCCTTCTGGCTCATCGGCACCCGCTACCTCGCCCGCGACACCGCGGCCGTCACGGCGGTGGAAAGCTAGCCCGCCAGCGCTGCCACGCGCCCCAGCGCGCCGGTCGCAAAGATCAGCGGATAGAGCCGCTCGTAATACCAGAGCTTCGCGAAATAAAAGCCGATGGGCGCAGGTTCGCGCCACGCGCCGGACTCCACACGCGCGGCAAGCCAGCACGCGCCCGCTTCGACCGCCGCGACTTCCGCGGAGCCCGCGAGTGCCTCGATGGCGAGTGCGGTTTCCTCCACCGACGAAGGCCCGCCGCGCACGCCGCTCCAGCCGCCGTCGTCGTGCTGCGCCGCGACGAGCCAGCGGACTCCGGCGCGCAGCATTTCGTCGGAAAACGGGATGCCGCGATCGCGCAGTTCGCGCAGTGCGTGGACGACTTTCGCGGTGCCGTAGAGCGGATTTTCGTCGTCGGGCGCGTGCTCGTTTCCAAACCACAGCGGGAGCCACGAGCCATCGGCGCGCTGGGTTTTCGCGAGGAAACGGACGGCGCGTTCCATCGCGCGCTGCGTGCGCGCTTTCATCCGCTCATCGAGCTGCGGGAGCCACGCGCTCCAGGCGCGCAAAGCGTGCGCGGTGAGGTCGGGCGAACTGCGGTCAAACGGCAGCGCGCCCCAGCCGCGGCAGAAGGTCGGGATGCCGCCGTCGCCATTTTGCAAACCAAGCAGCCAGCCCACGCCCGCGCAGCCGGCGGTGCGCGTGGCACCGTCCACGGTGCCGAGCGCGAGCAGGGCGAGGAGCGCGCCGGCGGTGTCGTCCGCATCGGGCACGCCGCCGGGCAAATCCGTCCACGCCCAGCCGCCCGGCGCGGCGTGCGTGTAGGCATGCTCGGTGCGGTACTGCTGCCCGAGCAGCCACGCACGCAGCGTGAGCTTTTGCTCGGGCAAAAGCGCGCCCGGCGCGAGTGCCTGGATGGCGAGCGTCGTCACCCATGTCGCGAGGTTTGTGTCGATGGCCCAGCTCCCGTCCGCCCGCGCTGATGCGCGCAAAAACTCCGCGCCTTTCCGCGCGACGGGATGCTCCGCGAGGCCCATCGACGCGAGACTCATGGTCACGAAACTCGTCAGTGGCGTGGCTTCGAGAAAGCCGCCGTTTTCCGGCTGGATGGATTCCAGCACGCGCAAAGTTTTCGCCCGCACCAGCTCGCGGATGAAGCGGGCAAGCGGGTTCCGGGTCGGTCGGTGAAAGTGGATCGTCTGCCCGATGGCGATGAGCGCCGGCAGCGCGTAGCTCACCACCGGCAGCCGCACCGCGCCGAAAAGCTGATGCGGCAGCGCCGCCAGCTCGAACGGCAATCGCATCACATGCTCCCACCCGATGCGCCCGCCGAGCGCCAGCGTCATCAGGATCGGCACGGAAAACGTGCGGTCTTTTCCATAGCGCGCGGCAATGGCGGCCGGCAGCGCTTGCGCTCCTCGCGCTTTCTCCAGCCATGCTTTCGCGTGAGCTACAGTCTCCGCAAAATCCCCATCCGCCCGCGCCGCGCCGAACGCCGCCCAGCACAACGCCGTCGTGCTGATGTTGCTTTTGCTTTTCACGGTATCGCCCCAGCCGCCATCCGCGTTTTGCTTTTCCGCCAGCCACCGCAGCCCCCCGCGAATCAAGTCCCCGTCAGCCTCGCGCCCCACCTGCGCCAGCGCCACCACCGCCGTCGCCGTCGAGAGCGCGCTGCTCGAAAGCTCCCCGACCCAATGCCCCGCGGGCGTCAGCTCCGCGAGCAGCGCTGCCGTCGCCACACCCAGCGCGCCATCGCTTTTCGCCTTTCGCCTTTCGCCTTCCACCTACGCAAGTTTGTCCTGCTCCCGCTTCCGCGCCGGCAGGATCGCGCAGGCGTCTTTGCAGCCAAAGGCGCGACTGATCAGCAGCCGGTGCCGGCTCACCCAGCGGTAGATGATTTCCGCCAGCACGATGACCCCCGGAATCCACAGAAACAACGCCACCGGCACGAGCAGCGGCAGCCGCATCCCGACGAAGCGAATCGCCCGCGCGCCGCGATACACCCGGCCTTCCGGCGTCACGCAATGGATCGCCTCCAGCAAATCCTCGCGCTTGATTTGCGGCGCGATTTCCTGCGCGCGCGGGTCGGACAGCGGCACCAGCGCTAGTGCGCCCGCCCAGTCGAGCCAGCTCAGCACTTTCATTTGAAAAATGCACATCGGGCATTCGCCGTCGTAGAGCAGGCAGTGCTTGGTCATGGCCGAAAGGTAGCGGCGTCCGCCGATTAGTTCACCCGCAATCTCTACGGATGCGCGGCGAGGTAGGCGTCCACGTCCTTCGTGACGATGAGTTTGCCGTTCATGATCGCGAAGTGGCCGGGCACGGTGCAGACGTACTCGTATTCGCCCTCCTCGGTCGGAGCGGTGAGCTTGAGCGACACTTTCTGGTCGGGCTCGACGAGTTTGGTGGCGGCGATGATGTCCGAGGATTTCGGGAGAAACGCGCGGCCTTCGCTGTCGAGTTTGTCGGGCGTCATCGTGGCGGAAGCGGTGCCGATTTTTTCTTTCGTGCCGGGTTTCACGACGACGAGGTTGTGGCCCATCGCGTCCATGTTTTGCAGGATGATCTCAAACGGTTTGCCGGCCTCGACGACGATCCGCGGGGTGTCGTAGCGCATTTGTTCGCGGACGGTTTTGATGACGTAAACGCTGACGCTCAGCTCGCGCAAAGCCTTGCGTGCAGCGGCTGCGTCAGCTGCCGGAAGCAAGGCGGACAGCTCGTTTGCGACCTGCACGGTCTCGATGTACTCCTGCGCGGTGCGGGCCGACGCGGGCACACCGCCCGCCCACGCGACGAGCGCGGTGACGGCCGGGCCGGCCTGCTCTTTCGCCCACGCCGTGCGCGGCAACTGCATGATGCCTTGCGCTGCGGCGACGGGCTGGTCGTTCTTTTTGATGAGCCCGGTGAGCGCGGTGAAAACGCTCTGCGGCTCTTTGCCCAGGCTGGTGAGCGCGCGGATGGCAGCGCGGCGGACCGCACCGGCGGGGTCGCCTTGCAACTCGATGCGGACGGATTCCGCGGGTGCCGGGTTGGCGGTTTTTTTGAAAACCTCACGCCGTTCGGAATCGAGCACGGTGAGGTCGAAACCGTCGAGCCGCTTGATGTAGGAGCCGCCGTTTTCGGTGCGGTTCCAGATGACGATGGCCTCGATGGACCGGGCGGTTTTGAGGTCGAGCTCCCACCACGGATGATCCTCGTTTTCGACGCTGTGCGTCTCCGTGCCGGAATTGAACGCGCCGTCGGTATTACCGTCCACGGCGCGCTGCGCGTCGCCGCTGTTGGAAGTGCTGGACTGCTTCGCGACGCCGGTGCCGGCGATGTTCCGGCCGTCCACAAAGACCTGCACCTCGGCGAGCGTGAGCGTGCCGCGGCGCGGGAGTTCGAGGCGGACGAAACGCCCCTCGGCTCCGTGCCCGCCCTTGATCGCGGCTTCCACTTCCGCCGGAAATGCGGTGAGCAGCGGCTGCACTTTTTCAAACGCCGTGGCGCGCAGCGCGGGGTCGGGGACGAGCGGCAGGGCGTTCAGGAAATCGGTGAGCGCCGCGGGCGATTTCACGGCCTCGCTCCACGCGCCGCTGACCGAGCCATCGACCGCGATGAGCGCGGCGCGCGCGGTCTGGCGGACGAAGTCGGCGGAGCCGGGCGCGGCGAGTTTTGCGAGCGTAGCGCGCGCGGCTTTGAGATCGGCGGGCGGCTGGAGCAGGAGCAAGCGGCAGAGGTCTTCCACGGATTTTCCGCCTTTCGCCATCATGGGTTCGAGCGCGCCGAGCAGGGCCGCGACTTCCGTGACTTTGTTGAGCTTTGCGAGTTCGGCGAGCGCTTCGATGCGTTGCGGCTGCGGCACATCGGCGCGGGTGAGCATGGCGGTAAAGACGACCGGGGATTTCGGCAGCTTCGCGAGGTCGGCGGTGCTCACGTTGCCGAGGACGAAGTTAATCCCGGCGGGGTTGTCCGCGGCGAGCGGATGCCCTTCGGCGATGGCCTTTTTCCACCACGGTTCGAGCTGCCTCATCGTCTCCTTGAGCGTGTAGTCGAGGTAGTAATCAGTCGGGAGTTTCAGCGCGGCGAGCGCCACGTCGCCGGCTTCCCACTGGCGGAAGAAACTCGCGGCGCGCACCGCTTGCAGCCGCACGCGCGGGTCGGCGTCCGCAGCGGCGGTTTTCAAAAAGCTGAGTGCCTCGGGCACGCGGTCGCGCTGGTAGCAGAGGACTTTCACCGCGGCGGCGCGCGCCTGCGGTTCGGGTGAGGCGAGCACCTGCCGGAGCAGGTCGGCATCCACGACGTTGTGCCACTGGCAGACCCACAACGCTTCGGTCAGATGGTGCGCGTAGTTCTTGTCGTTCTTGTCGAGCGTCGCGGCCCACTTCTTCACGGCAGCGATGACCTCGTTGCTGTCATGCTTGCCGAGTTCGACTTTCGCGAGTGTGCGCGTGTCGTTTTCGGGTTCCTTCAAAACATCGAGCAGCGCGGGAATCGGCTGCCCGTCAATCTTCGCGGGCTTGAGCAACTCGCGTCCGTTGTAGGTGATTTTGTAAATGCGGCCGTGCTGATGGTCGCGGTTCGGATCGCGCAAGTGGTGCTGCAAATGCCCGATGATCGTCTGGCTCCAGTCGCAGAAATAGATCGCGCCATCCGGCCCGACATCGACGCAAATCGGGCGGAACGTCGGCAGCTCCGCAGGCTCGGCGGACACGAGTTTTTCAATCGTCTCGCCCTTCAATCCCGAGCCGTCCTGCGAGACTTTCACGCGGTAGATGCACTGGTCGCTGATGACGTTGCAGTTGAGGAAATTTCCCTGCCAGTCGTCGGGAAAATGCCGGCTCGAAATCATCCAGGTGCCGGGGCACGGGCGCGACGGGCGGTTCCAGAAATCCTTGATCCCCGGATGGTCGCCCTCGTCGAGATGCCCGCTGATCGCCGGGCCGAAATAGTTCCCGTTGCTCGTCGCGTTCGTGAGGATGTCGTTGCCCCAGTAGTCCCACACTTTGCCGTGCGGATTCACGAGGCCGTAGGGCGCGTATTTTTCGATCTTCATTGTCCGCGGCTCAAAGCGCCATGCGATGGCATCACTGTGCCGGAGCGGCCCGGCGGCCGTCTCGACCTGCGTGCGGTGAAAGACGCCGTCGCTCGGATAGATCGCGCCCGCGGGATCGGGGTTGAGCGCGTTCGTGGTGTGGTGCGAGTCCGCGCTGTCCATGCCCATGAGCACGCGCTCTTTCGTCCCCGCCTTGCCGTCTTTTCCGATGGGCACGAACCACAAATCCGGCGCCTGCATCACGAGCACGCCGTCCTTGTAAAACGAGAAGCCGGTAGGGCCGTTGAGGTCGTCGAGGAAAGTCGTGCATTTGTCCGCTTTGCCGTCGCCGTCGGTGTCCTCGAAAATGAGCAGCTTGTCGCCGTCTTTGCTCAGCGGTTCGCGCTCCGGGTAGTTTTTCCACGCGGCGACCCACAGGCGGCCTTTCGTGTCCCACGCCATCTGCACGGGGTTGGCGAGTTCGGGGAATTTTTTCTCATCGGCGAAAAGCGTGACCGTGCAGTTCGCGTTGACCTTGATCTTTTTGATCGCCTCCTCGCCGTCGGGATAAGTCCACGCGAGGTCGGGCTGGTCGCCCGGCTTGTTCGTCGCGACGGGAACGGGCGGCGGCACGTTGCTATCATCGACTTTCAAATCGCCGCCCGCCGCGACCGCCCACACGCGCGCGTCGCGATTCTGCGTCATCACTTCGCGCTGCTGCATTTCGCGCTGCATCACGGCGTTGTTGAAAATCGGCTCGCCGATTTTTCCGTCCGCGCCCTTCGGCGCGTACTTCTCGCGCGAGCGTCCACCATAGACGTTGTAGCCGTCGATGGTGCGGTAGCGCGAGTGCCACTCCTCGTTTTTGTCGAGCACGGCGGCGCGCACTTTTTCCACATCGCCCGTCGGCGCGGGCTCGCCAAAGAGCGCTTTGAAAACGAGCGGCGCGAGCGCCTTGTCTCCCGCGTCGCTGAGGTGCATGCCATCGATGGTGAGCGACTGCCCGCGCGCCGCGGCGTCCTTGTAGAGCTGCTGCGTGAGCGTGAAGAGATCGACGAACTGCACGTCGTTCGCCTTCGCCACTTCGGCCATCGCGGCGGTGTAGTTTTGCAGGTTCGTGTTCACCGCCGTCGGGTCGGCGAAATTTGCGTCCTGATGTTTCTCATTCGCGATGGGCGAAAAGAGTACGACGCGCGCACTGCCTTTGCCGCTGAAATTCTGCTTCGCGGTGTCCTTCAAAAACTTATCGAGGTTCTGTTTGAACTGCTCGAGGCCCTCGTAGCCCTTGAACGATTCGTTGAATCCGAAGAACGCGAAAACCGTGTCGGCCTGTTCCCACGTCAGCCATTCCTCGCGCGTACCGAAGTTTTCCGAGCGATGCCACGTCGCCACCTCATCGCCCGCCGCGGAGAGATTGCGAAAGACGAGCTGCTGCGCCGGGAACTTTGCGTGGATCAAGGTTTCCAGCCACGCGCTGTGCTGCATGCGGTCGGCGAGCTGGTTGCCGACGATGGCAATGTGCTCGCCTTTTTTGAGCGCGAGTTTTTCCGGCGGAGCCGCCTGGACGAGCGCGGCGGTGGCGAGTGAGAGGACGAGGAGGAGACGTTTCATGGTGAGGAAAATGGGGCCTAAGGATGAGCTGCAAGCCGGGCGGCTGGCAACGGTTCAACGATCATCGGGCGCGGAGGAGATTCTTAGCCGTGAACCGATGTTGAAAAGTTCACCGCCGCTCTCCGCCGGCCAGCCGGCGCAGATTTTTCCACAGCACCTCCCCGAGCGTGGCGGGGCGGGCGAGGATGGGCTCGCCGCGCTGGTAGCGTTCGAGGTCTTCGCGGAGTGCGGCGGCATTGCGGTAGCGCGCGGCGGGATCGTTGCGCAGGGCTTTGAGGGCGATGGTCTGGAGGTCGGCGTCGAGCTGCGGCGAGTGCTCGCGGAGCGGCGCGGGCTCGTGCGTGGGGAGGCGCTGGAGGTCGGTGAGGAGGCTGCCGCTGGAGACGAAGGCCCGCCGCCCGGTGAGCATCTGGTAAAGGATCGCGCCGAGCGAATAGACGTCGGCGCGCTCGTCGGCGTCCTTGCTCGAGCGGGCCTGCTCGGGGGCCATGTACTCGATGGTGCCGAGCACCTGCTCGTCGAAGGAAAGCGAACGGTCGTCCACGGCGTCGCGGATTTTTCCGAGGCCGAAATCCGTGACGACCGGCTCGCCGTTCGGGCGGATGAGGATGTTGCCCGGCTTCAGGTCGCGGTGCAGGACGCCGTGCTCGTGGGCGTAGTGAATGGCCGCGCAGACTTGGATGAGAATCGCGAGGCTTTGCTGCACGGGCAGCGTCGCGGCTTCGGCGCGCGGCTTCGGGCGCGCGACCGTCGCGGATTCATCGCGCGCGGCAGTGCCGGGGCGCATGCGGGAGGCGCGTGCGATGACCGAGGGCAGCCCCGCGCTCACGTCGGCACCCGCGGTGGGCAGGCTGGTGGAATCGCCCGCGGCGGAGAGCACGGCGGAAAGCGTCGCGCCTTCCACAAACTCCATCGCGATGAAAGTCACGCCGTCGTGAAAGCCGATCTCGCGGATGCCGCAGACGTGGCGGTGCGAAAGGCGCTGCATGATCTCGGCCTCGCGTTTCAGCCGGCGCAGCGAGTGCTCGGACGCGTCGATGCCGCCGCGCAGAATTTTGATCGCGACGACCGCGCCGGAATTGTCGCGCGCGCGCCACACCTCGGCCATGCCGCCGCGGCCCACGACTTCGAGCAAGTGGTAGCGCCCGACAATGCGATCCTGCGAGGTGATCGCGAGGTCGTGCAGCTCCGGGTAGGGGTGCGCGCCCGCCTGATCCGGGCGATCCACCGCGAGCACGGCGAGCGGCGCTTCCACGCCACGCCGCGGCAGCGTGTGGCGGTAGCGAAAACGGAAGGTCGCCGTCTCGGGCGAAACCGCGACGTTTGGCCCGACGAGCACCACGCGCCCGCGGAGGTCGGCGGGCAGCGGCACGGCGTCATTGGTCGCGCGCGGCTCGGGCGCGTTTTCCGTGGTCTCGGCGACCTGCCAGTTGCCCGGCAAATCGGCGAGCGCCGCGGTGAGCGTCGCGCCGGTCACGAGCACCTCGCCGGGCCGCGCGCCGCGCGTGATCCGCTCCGCGAGCGTGACCGCCGGCCCCAGCGCGGTGAAGCTCCGCCGCCCGCCCGGCCCCGTGTGGCCGAGCACCATCTCGCCCGTATGCACAGCCACGCTGCACTCGGGCAGGAGCTTGCCCTTGGCGTGAAAATCCTCGCGCCGCTCGCGCAGAAAAGCGAGCTGGTCGCACGCGCTGCGGATGGCCTTCCACGCATGATCGCGGGCCGGCCGCGGTGCGCCGAAAAGCGCCGTCACGCTCGTCCCCGCGAGGTGGTCCGCGGTGCCGCCATGCACCTCGATCCCGCGCACCGTTTCCTCGAGGAAAGCGTTCATCGTTTCCTCCACCTCCTCCGGCGTGAAAGCCTCGCTCATCGCCACGAACCTGCTCAAATCCGCATAGCTCACGCTCACCCGCCGGCGCTCGGGCGCGGCGATGCTCTCGGGCGGGAGCCCCGGTTCGGTGGGATTTTCGGCAGACACGAGCGCGAAAAATAGCGGAGCAGACGCCGGGTGTAAATTGGCGGCAGTCCCAAAAACGCCCGCGCGGGGCCTTCGCCGGGGATGTGCGTCGCCGATAGCTCTTGGTGCGTATTTAAGGATGCAATCATTCCAAGCCTTTGGGAGAGTTCGCGGTTGTCTGCGGGCGCGTCTATCGTGCGCGCCCCACTACCCCAAAACCTCCACGTCTCCGCTTCTATGAAACGTCTCCTCAGCCTCCTGACCCTCCTCGTCCTGGCCGTCTCTTCGCAGGCCGCTCCGCTCCGCGTCTTCATCCGCGCCGGGGTGAAAACGCACGGCCCCAATGCCCACGACCACCCCCGCTTTTTGAAAGAGTGGACGCCACTGCTCACCGAGCGCGGGATGAAAGTGGATGGCGCGCTCGACTGGCCCACCGCGGCGCAGCTCGCGCAGACGGACGTGGTCGTGTGCTACGCCGAGGAGGCGGGAAATGTGACGCCCGAGCAGCGCGCGGCGGTCGAGGCGTTCGTGAAACGCGGCGGCGGCATCGTGGTCATCCACTCGGCGGCGGTGGCCACGGATCACGACTGGTGGAAATCAATCACCGGCGGCTCGTGGGTGAAGGGGACGACGAAATGGAAGGAAGGCCCGATGGATCTCTACTACACGGAAAACCAGCAGCTCGGCGGCGGCCACCCGATCACACGGGGCGCGTCGAACTTCCACATCGACGACGAGATTTACTACGACATGGACATCTCCCCCGACGTGAAAGTCCTCGCCACGAGCTACACGCCAAATGTCCCCGCGGGCAAAAAGCAGGTCGAGGGCGGCAAGGCGAACATCTACGACATCCAGCCGCAGATGTGGGCTTACGAAAAGGACAACTACCGTGCGTTCGTCAGCATCCCGGGGCATCTCTACTCCACTTTCGAGAAGCCATTTTACCGCGCCATCCTGCTCCGCGGCATCGCGTGGGCGGGCAAGCGCCCGAACCTCGATGAGTTCTGCAAGCCCGAGGAAGTCTCCTCGCTCACGTATCCCGAAGGCGGCCCGCAGCGTCCGGCGGACACGCTCAAGGCGCTCGAAATCCATCCCGACTTCACGCTCAAGCTCGTCGCCTCCGAGCCGCTCATCACCAAGCCGATGAACTTCGACTGGGACCCCGCCGGCCGCCTCTGGGTCGCCGAGACGCCGGAGTATCCGAACGGCCGCCGCGGCATGCGCCCCGACTATCGCGGCAAGGAGTGGAAAGACCACGGCGGCATCGACCCCACGCCCGACAAGCAGGAGCGCAAAGGGCTCGACAAAATC
>JAYVNN010000228.1:0-4685 GCA_043758435.1 Chthoniobacter sp. | reverse complement strand
GGCGTCATCGCCGGCACCGCGCCCGCCACGGCGCAGATGGAGCGTTTTCTCCGCGAGAAAAAGTGCGCGCACAGCCCGCTCGACGACGCGCTCGCCATCGCCGCCGACGCCTGGGCCGTGGGCCACCTCGCGCTCACCGCCGAGCCCGACGGCGCGCTGCCCGGTGCCGAAAAAATCGCCGTGCATCGGGCGGAGCAGCTCGCTATCCTTTCCATCGAAGCCGCCGTGCTCGAAAAGACCAGCGCCCTGCCGATGACCTGGCGGGCGCTGCCTGAAGAGCCCATCCGGCGGCAGCTCGAAAAACGAACTCAGACCGGAGGACACCATGGATCATCCTGACCAGCTCGACCTCTTTCCGCGAATACCGGAGCCCGCCCCGGCGTCGAACCCGGCCATGAAAAGCCACTCGACCGCCCGGCTCCGCCGCGCTGGCTTTCTCGGCAAGGTGTGCCAGCTTTTCCGCATGAGGAACGCAATGCCATGCGTCGGTCTGGTCGTTCTAGGCGGCTGCCTGACCTTCATCGTCGCGCCCGATGACGGGCCGACTCTCGAAAGCCGCCTCAATTCCGCACTGAACCCGTCGTTCGCGACCGTCGTCATCGACCCCGGCCACGGCGGCAAAGACGACGGGGCGCGGGGCAACGGGCTCCGGGAAAAAGACCTCAACCTCGATCTCGCGCTGCGCGTGGAAAAACTGCTCGGCTCCTTCAATTTCCCCACTGTCCTGACCCGGCGCGACGACACCTTTCTCTCGCTTTCCGAGCGCGCCGCCATCGCCAACAAAATCGACAACGCGATTTTCCTCAGCATCCACTTCAACCACTCCACGGACAGCTCCGCGACCGGGGTGGAAACCTTTTACGCGACCGCGAAAGTGCCGCCGGAAAGCGCGTGGACTTGGATCGGCTTTTTCAGCAAACCCGAGCCGCCGCCTTCCGACACTGGCGAAGACCTCGCCGGCTACATCCAGGCCTCGCTCGTCACCCGCACCGACGCCGCGAACCGTGGCATCAAGGCCCGCGAACTCTACGTCGTCCGCCACACCCGCTGCCCCGCCGTGCTCGTCGAAGGCGGTTTCATCAACAACCCGCTCGACGCCCGCCTCATCAGCAACACCGAGTACCGCGACCGCCTCGCCAAAGCCATCGCCGAGGGCGTGATGACCTACCAGAAATCCCGCCCGCGCCCGGTCCAGCCGCCCGAGAAACTCGCGTCGCATTGAATGTGCGCGGGACACGCCGCGTCTGATTTCACCGCGATGAAAAAAACCGTCTCCCTCCTTGCCCTCCCGCTGCTTCTCGCGGCTGCCGCTTTCGCCGATGACCAGCTCCGCAGCGTCCAGAGCGAGCTGAAAACGCAGGGCTTTTTTTACGGCGACGCCAACGGCCAGACCTCCCCCGAAACCACCGCTGCCCTCCGCCGCTATCAAATCCGCAACGGCCTCGAAGTCACCGGCACGCTGAACAAAGAAACCCTCGCCGCCCTCGGCGGCGGAGGAAAATCCGCGCCGAAAGTCGCGCCGCCGTCTGCCCCAGCCACGCCTGCGCCCGCGAAAAAACCGCCGGTCAATCTGCGCAAAGATGAATCCGTCGAGGATGCCGACCGCGCCTTTCTCCAGCGCGAGGAAGCGCGCCGCCGCACCTCCGAGCCCGACGCCCAGACCACCCCGCTGCCCTACCCGCCAGCCAGCCCACGCGATCCCTCCGTCGTCCGGCCACCCGCTCCGCTCGACGCCCCCGGCGATGATTTCCCCGTCCTCTTCGCCCGCACCCCGTACGCCACCGCCCCGCGCACCGTCCAGCAGCAGACCCTCCTCCGCGCCCAGCGCATCCTCGCGGGCCGCGGCTTTTACCGCGATGTCATCGACGGCCTCCCCGGCCTCGCCACCGAGGAGGCGCTCCTCACCTACCAACGGTCCGCCCGCCTCACCCTCACCGGTCGGCTCGATCTCGAAACGCTCGGCATGCTCGGACTTTTGCCGGGCCGCAGCGTCACCCGCAGCACCGAGCCGCCGCCTGCTGCCACGCAGCACGTCTATCGCGGGATTTGGGTGAATTAACGCGCCGCCGCCCGCAGGGCCTGCGCCTCCGCATGCACGGCGCGGAGGGCGTCGAGAAAAGCGGGTGCCTCCGCGGCTGGCGGCGCGTGATCGTCGTGGTCGCCGAGCCCTGCGTCCTTCAGCTTGCGCAGCCGGTCTTGGATCAGCGTTTTCACCTCCTCCGCGTTGTTGATCCCGCGAAACCACGCCACATGCAGATTCGGCCCGAGCTGCTTTTGATTGGCCTGCCCCGAGCCGCCGCCCGCCGTTTCCACCTGCAAATCCGCCAGCCCCAGCGCCCGCTGAATCGGCCCCTGCATCACCGCCACGTTCTGGATATTTGCAAACGTCACCGTCATCTCCCGCACCGTCATCACGCCTTCGCGCACGCGCAGGCTGCGATCCGTCACCACGTACCACCGCTTCTCAAAATTCAGCCGCAGCACCGCGAGCGAGAAAAGCAGGTACGTCAGCATGAACAAAAACACGACCGCCGACAGCCCGCCGACAATTACCTGCACCGCAGTCGGTACCTGCCTGTCCGTCATCAGCGCCAAATTCATGCCCCCGAGAAAAATCACGCCGAAGACCAGAACGAACGCTGCGCCGAGGCTCCACAGCACCAGCAGGTATTTGAAAAACGCGGGCGCGGCGCGAAAGACCCGCGCGCTCGCCTCGTCGCCCGGCGGCGGCGCGGGATCGTGCGGAATGCGCAGCACCCGCTCACAGATTTGGCGAAAGGAACTATACATGGCCGTCGCCCGCCGGCCCTTTGTCCGTGCGGTTCTCCAGCAGTTCGCGCGTCTGCCGCAGCTCATCGCGGATGCCCAGCAGCAGCGTCACCACTTCCTCCTCACCCGCGTGCGGCATCGGCGGCGGAGTGGATGGGTGCCGGTCCCGCGCCCCGCGCATCCGTGCGTAAAGAAAATCGCGGATTTCCTCCGCCACATGAAACCCCTCGATCGTCAGCTCCGCGCCCGCCGTGCCCGACGCCGTCTGGATTTGCACATCCGCCAGCCCCAGCCACCGCTGGATCAGCCCCGAGCTGAGATGGATGTCCTGAATGCGCGCATAAGTCACATTCACCTCCCGCCGAAAAAGGATGCCCACCTTCATGTGAATCCCCTCCGCATCGAACCGATACCGCAGCGTATAATAGCGGAACCACAGCACCGGCAGCGTGATGAAAATAGCCGGCCCGCTTAGCACCGAGCGGATGAGATACAGCTTCCACAGCGCGGGCTCCGGGCGTTCCAGAGCGAAGATGGCATCGGAGTTCACGCCGCGAGCAAAGCGGTTTTCCGGCGGCGGGTCAAACTCGGGTGCCGGGCCGCGCTAAGCCGTGGGCGGAGTTGCCGGCGGAGGCAGCTCGCCGTCTGTCTGCGCGAGTTGTTTGCGCGCGAGCGCCCCGAGCCACGGTATTTCCCATTCTTTCCCGCTGAACGCCTTCACGATCCCGATGATCCAGACCGCCAGGCACGCGAGGCCGAAGACCAGTTGCACCGGGATGAGCACGAGCAGCATCAGTTTTCCGATCAGCGGCAGCATACCGAAAATGAAGCCCGCGATGCGCAGCGCCACCGACACGGCGAACATGGCCCCGCCGAAGAACACCGCCTGCATCGCCCAAAAGCGCACGAACTTGTCCTTCTTCTCCAGCACCAGAAAGACCGCGCCGCCGACCAGCGGAAACAGCGCCGCCAGCCCCGCCGCCACGTTTGGCGCGAGCCCGCTCGTCCCCGGTGCGGACGTCGCGGGTGGAGTGGGTTCAGGAGCGGTGGAGGGCGGTGGAGTTGTGTCGGACATGGTGGTGAAAGTGCGGTGGCAAAAGCGCAGCGATACCAGCGCGTGCCCGGCGTGTCTGTTAGGAAATATCGCACGACCGGACGGCTCCTAAACGCCCGCCAAAGCCGCACGGCAGGAGACTTGTTTTTTTCGCGAGGGTTCTGCTTTAGTCTCCGCCTCTCCGCTTTCACACTCCCACTTTTCATCCCATGGCCATCTACATCGAAATGCCGAAACTCAGCGACACCATGACCGAGGGCACGCTCCTCAAGTGGCGCAAAAACGAGGGCGACAAGGTCGAGACGGGCGACGTGCTCGCCGAGATCGAGACCGACAAGGCGACCATGGAAATGGAGGCTTTTGACGACGGCATCCTGCACAAGCACCTCGTCACCGCCGGTGGCAAAGCCGCCGTCGGCGCGAAGATCGGGCTGCTTTTGCAAAAGGGCGAAGCCCCGCCTGCTGACGGGGCCACGATCCCGGACTCGCCGAAGACCGCCGCGGCCAAAGCGGACACCATCTCCGAAGCTCCCGCCGCCCGGCCCAGCGCCCACGCGGCATCCAGGGCCACAGCTTCCGCCTCGGGCGCACGGGTCAAAGCCTCGCCGCTGGCGAAAAAGATCGCTGCGGAAAAAGGCGTCACACTTTCCGCGCTCGCCGGCACCGGTCCGGGCGGGCGTATCGTGGCGAAGGATGTGCAAGGCGCCCAGCCCGGCGCGAAGGCCGCTGCGCCAACGGCCATCGCCTCCATGCCCGCGGGCGCGGGCGACCAGCGCATCCCGCTCAGCGGCATGCGGCGCGTCATCGCCGAGCGGCTGCTCGCGAGCAAGACGACGATCCCGCATTTCTACCTGAACATCGA
>JAYVNN010000227.1:0-14082 GCA_043758435.1 Chthoniobacter sp. | reverse complement strand
GCGCCAATTCCGCGCGGACGGCGGTTGAAATCGCTGAAATGGTGGTTGGATTGGCGGTGGAACGTCTTAGCGTCTTAGCGTCTTTCCCGTCTGCGAGCTTGGGGAAGGGAATGTTCATTGCTAGTTGATTGGGAAAAACCGCCAATTCCTATTCATAAAAATGCAAATGTTCTCTCTCTAAATCCAAAAAGCGGCATCAATAAATTTGGTTGTGAAGAAACATCATCTTTTGTCCCAGTCTCCATTTTCACCCAATCCGAACGCTCAGACGGCTAAGACGCTCAGACGGCTAAGACGTTCAGACGGCTAAGACGCTAAGACGTTCAGACGCTAAGATTCCCAGAACCAGAGTCTTTGGCATTCCTACAGCACACGCCAGCAACGGACTGCCAATTTAGCCTTTTGGTATGGTGCGGGGGTAAAAGCGGGTGCTGCTTTTGTTGGCGTCTCCAGCTACGATTGCGCCCTCGTCTGCAAGCGCGCAAAGAATTCTTCCCGCATCCGCAGAGTCGTCGAATAGGGTTTGCTTATGGCGATAGAGGTCCCGAGCTGTGATCCCCGCAGGGTGCGCGCTCACGTAGCTGCGTCCTACGGCCAATTTGACGCCGTCATGGTGTTCGAGTTCCATTTCAAGTAGAGCCCTAGTCCTTACAAAGAACCAGCGGACAATACGGACGGCATTCGTTGCTGTGTGAACATCCAAGGGGTGATTGTGCGCGTTCTTACCGTGCTCCAGCGCGTGCAAGCCAAGTCCGATACGCCAAGCGTGCTCAGCCAGACGTACGGCAATATACTTGATCTCGTCTTGCTCGAAGCTCGCAATGAGTTGGCGGACCTCGGCAGCGTAGTCGATGAGCACTTTGCGAGCATCGCGCGTAGCGCTGATCTCGAATGGCACTCCGCGGTGCTGGTGGAAAGTTTCCATGAGTTCCCAGACCCGTTGGTAAAACCCACTTTTGACATCGGCTGGAAGATGAACTTCGTCGTAATCCTCCGGTGGCGGCTCGGGTTCGCATTCGACGGCCAAGAAACGCCCCAGCAAACCGCTCTCCAGAAACGCTTCCTCAGCATACAGTTTCCTCAAGTGCTTGGGCTGCGTCAGCCAGACGACGCTCAAAAACAACACCGTCTCAACTGGCGGACGGTCGCGGCGAGCTATCCGCAGCGGTTCCCCGCCATGCCCTTTTAGGAAAAGGTCTTCGCCAGTGGATTTGCCATTGCGATATTTTCCCCCCAGGAGGTCGATGGCAGAACGAGCGTCAGGCGTGACGCTGGCGACGACACCATTATTGGCCTCTGCGATGGGACCGATTGCTTCATTGGTGGCATCATCCACAAGGAAGTTGCCAATTCTCGTCTCTGCTTCCAGACGCGCGAGTTCGGCGAAAAGTTCATGAAGATTTTTAGCTTTCGCAGTCGTTCCATTTTCCGATTCGCTGTTTGTTCCTTCCAATGTTTCAAGCTCCTTTTGAATCTCCCGGATTCGTGTTTTAGCAACTAGCACTCTAGCCGCACAGGAACGTCTGACGTAAGATTCAAAGTCGTAAAGCACCTGGGCAACGAACCTGAATGCCACCGACTTGAACGAACCTGTCTCTGCACCCACGAGAATGAAGAGGTTTCCATGCGAGACCAAACCGAAGACCGACCGGACGCAAAGGCCACATCCCAAGGCGACCCCTACAACTCCTAGAATAATTGCGGCAGGCAGGCTGCTAGAGACATTCAGAAGACTCACAATCGCTTCCACCATGCGTCGGCCTATTGCGGGCAAGGCATCAACCGGAAACTCGCCCTCGTGCTCGAAGTCCTTCGGGTCGGGAGCATAGTCTGGTTTGAAGATTTCACGATCCTCTGGTTTTTGCTCGCGTAGGTACGAGCAAAGTCCGTCCAGAGTGTTGGGATCGGATTTGTCAAAGGCTATAGCCAAGAGGTCAACGACCGTGAAGACAGGTCCATCCGGGTCTCGCTTCCACGACCTATTGTCTGCAAGTCTGACGATGCGCTTGGACCAAGGGCGGATCGTTCGATGTTGCTCTGGGTATCGCTCCTCAATCAACAAGAGGGCTTGATTGATGCCCAAATGCTCGATCAAGAATGTGTTGCGGGCTGGACGGTCATTAGTGCCATTTGGCGTGTTCGCGCGCCCCTCGCTGTAATCTTCGCGACCACGTTCGCTATCGCTCACGACGCCCTCCCTTCTCTTCTTTGGCGGTCGCTAATCGCGGCTAGGAGCAGATTCGCCAATTCAGCTTCGCTGTCATCTAAGTAGTCGCGGCAAGTGCTCTGGGTGCAAAGCAAGTGGGGGCAGGCGTTATAGCTGTAAACCCAGCACTCCGCGGGGCGGTCGTTTTCTGGGTGAAGATGCCGCGCGGGGCAATCAATGAGACCGCGTGACGTGCCAATCAGCTTGATTCCCAAATGGTTCAGAATCGGCATCACCTGTTCCAATGGCTCTTGAAATGCGACCTTCGCTGCTTCGAGGCGCGACACCTTCAGCGCGTCGGCAATGAGCTGTACAACATCACCCCCGGTCAGCATTCCGCTGTGATCGTCCCAGCGGCGATTGTCGCGTTCGATCCAAATGTGATAACGAAATTCAAGATTGTCATAGGTAAAAACTCCCATATCCATGAGAAGCCCCATGCCTTGTGATACCAAAAGGCGGCTATTTGCCCATTCGACTATTTCTTTGCTGTTCATGCGGCCAATGTTAGTTGCTCGGTGTAATCAAGGCGATCCCTGCCTCAACCTCCTGGAGGCTCTTGGCTCGAAGGATCAACGTGAAGAAATCTTCGACTTGGCGTACGTGTTCGAGGTTCGTTCTGAGGTGGAATGAGATCTCTTCCAGCGGCATGGGGAGACGGGAGCCGTATTCCTGCCAGATAAACTGGAGTTGGACCGGTCGCAGTGTTCGCAACCAAAGGGCAAGTGCATCTGGATCTGGGGCGTCATCTAAAGCGGAAAAGTCACCCTCCGGATGGGCGGCCTGGAATTCGGGAAGCGTCAAGCTGTTGATGAAGGACCATTCCAGTTCCGCGCTGCTGGTAGCTTGCGATGCTAAAGTGCAAAACTTGGCCACCATTTGATTTTCAGCACTCAGCTCACGGGCTTCCCGCTGAGCGGCTGCCAGCGTTCGCGGAGTTAGGTTGTCTAAGAAGCGGCTTGCGGACAAGCGCGGGAGGGGGTTTGCTGACTGAGCCCAACTCTTGAAGGACAGGCTGCCTTCGCCGGGCTTGTTCGTATTGAAGCGCTTGTGTTTCATTGCAGCGTCTCCTTCAGAAAGCGTTCGATTTCAGACAATGGGATTAAGAAATGACGGGTCGCCTTTGAGCGGCGAATGAGCCGACGCCTAATCCAACGGGAGAGCGTTCTGCGGGAGCAATTTCCAAGCATTTCACAGGCTTGTACAGCGGTGACCGCCCTGTGCTTGCTGTCGTTTACGCTGGTAATAGCTGCGAGAGCAGCTACCAGTTCCTCTGGTTTTAGGTTGGCGTTGCCGCCGTGTTTTTTAGTCTTCATGTGGGGCAAATAGGCCGCCATTAAGACTGGTTCAACGAAATGGATGCCCCAAAAAGGGGCGGTCACTCAAATCGGGGGGGAAACGACTATTGCAGGGCTGATTTCCGGGCTCGCGTTACCTTATTTGGGATGCAATTGTTTTCGTCGCAGGATCCTCGTTTTAGGATTTGCAGCTTTTGCGCCCGCCGCCTTTGCCGCATTGACTCTTTCTCGGAGTCGCTGTGTTTTCAGTCTGTTCTGCATCTTTTTTCGGTCATCGAGAATGCGATCAGGCCGGAAGTGTTGCCCGAACAGGAGGGAATTGAAGCGATCAAGAAATGGTTGGTGGTCCAGCACGACCGCGAGATCATATGCGGCCTCGACTGTCGGCAAATGGTCGCGCAGCCAAGCCCGGTGGTGCCACTGGACATCCAAAAATGCGGTATATGCGACGAACCACTTTTCCTCCCGGTTGTAGGCAGTGCTGCTGAACGCCTTGCTCAGTGCCGTCTTATATCCCTCTGAGGCAACGTTCGTCAGAATGGGAAGATAGGACTCGACGTTTGGCGGAACTGTGTTGCTGTCAAGGCAAGCCATAAGTGTCCCGACCTTTTGCATTTCGGACGGGGGTCTATCGGGTTTTTGCACCAGCTTGGTGAGAGGTCCCGGTGTAATACCAGCAATGCATCCGTACAGCTTTTCGAGCGTCACTATTAGGTGGAGGCCGGGCCTTTCTCTGTCTAGCGCCACAACGCAAGGCCAGAATGTGGCTGGCTTGCCGCGCTTCCTAGGTGGCAAGAAGCGTTGCAGTTCGTCAATTTCGGCTGCCAGTTCTCCAATCGGTGGCGGAAATTGAAAAGGTTTTGCACTACAGGCAACATTGGCAATTCTCAGCAATCCCCGAAGGCTCTGAAGGAGCGGTTGCGCGGCGGGATCGCTCAGGTTCGGCCTCATGGTCGGTTTGTTCTGATTTGGTTTTGGTTTATTTGCGTGTGGCATTTCGGGCACCATACACGCTGCGCCTGCTCGCAAAATGCCCGACGCTCCTTACCACAAACCATTTTTAGGGGGGTCATACGGATTAGCCCACCTGACGAATGTGTGAGAGTCCACTAATGTCCATGTGGGACAATGTCTGCGCTTGCCGCGCTGGTTATGAGCTATCGCCAAACAACCGCACCAATCTCGTCTTTCTTAATATTCTCCAGCGTTGGCGGGCGGTTGGCCGCGTGAGCGGGCAGGCGAATTAGTTCACGTAGGCCGCTTCGTTCGAGAAGAGCAGTTCGAGTAGGCACGCCTGCGGGGCCATGTTTTACGAAAAGCAAATGACCTCTCCGATGTCAGGTTGATTCTCATTTACTTCGGCCATCCAAACCCCAATCCGCCCGTTTTATCCGCCCGTACGCCAAATGGTTCGGTCAACTTCAGTCTGCTCCAGACCATCCCGCGGCGGCGGCGGAACCCCTTCGTGTGGTGTAGCATTTACGCCAAAAAACGCCCCTTTTCTCTATGAAAAAAGGAGTGGTCGGGCTGGCGAGATTCGAACTCGCGACCTCTTCGACCCGAACGAAGCGCTCTACCAAGCTGAGCCACAGCCCGTGTGACAAGGCGCGCAAACTAGGAGCACCGCTCCGCAGGGTCAAGGGAAAGCTCGGCTTATCTCGCGCGGCAATCCTAACCCGGGGTCACTCGTCCGCCTTGTCGTCGTCCTCGTCCTCGTCTTCGTCGCCGTCGCTGTCTTCGAGCGGCGGGAGGTCGTGGCTGCTGAGAAACTTGCGCTTGCGCTTTGCGGCGGGGAGCGGCGCGAGGGTCATGTTCACGCTGCGGCCCATGAGCTTTGGCTCGGTCTCGACGTGCGCCATGTCCACGAGGTCGGTTTTGACCCGCGCCATGACCGCCATGCCCAGCTCCTGGTGCGCCATCTCGCGCCCGCGAAACTGGAGCTGCACGCGCACCTTGTTCCCCTTGTCGAGAAACTCCTCGGCGTGCCGCAGCTTCGTCTCGTAATCGTGCGCCGCGCAGTTCACGCGGAATTTGATCTCCTTGAGCTTCGAGCCGGAGTTTTTCTTTTCCTTTTCCTGCTTGGCCGCCTCGTACTTGAATTTCCCAAAGTCCACGATGCGGCAGACCGGCGGGTTGGCATTGGCCGCGATCTCGACCAGATCGAGCCCCATTTCCTGCGCCCGGCGGATGGCGTCGGACAGCTTCATGACACCGAGTTGCTCGCCGGTGGAAGCGAGGATCACGCGCACCTCGCGGGCGCGGATCCGACCATTGACACGATTTTGGATGAGAATAAGGAGACGGTTTTCTTCGGCTCGTGCGGGGAGCGCCGCACGGGCGTGATGGTGGTTTCGGGGTTCGCCTGACTTACGATTTTGCGGGAAAAAACCCGCGTCATCTCGGCTCCGGCATCACCGCGCTGGCGAAAGCGTATCGGCAATGAGGCTCGCGGGACTGGCCCGCTCACCACGCCGGGATGAAAGCGCGGCGATCCCGTGCGGGCAAGGTGAATCTTGGGGCCGGGCGCGCAGCGGTGCGGTGCGTGGCATCGCATTAGCTATCTCAGGAGGCATGGCCCGCATTGATTCGTTTTTCAAATTCATGAAGGAGCAGAAAGCTTCTGACCTTCATCTCTCGACCGGCAATCCCCCGATGCTCCGCATCCACGGCGAACTCGTCCGCGTGGATATGCCGGCGCTGGAAAACGACGATCTCAAGGCGCTCGTCTATGAGGTCGCGTCGGAGCAGAAGATCAAGATTTTCGAGGAAACGGGGGACGTGGATTTCGGCTACGAGTACCCCGGCTTCGCCCGCTATCGCGCGAATTTTTTCAACCAGAAGAACGGCATCTCGGCGGTCTTCCGGCTCATTCCGAGCAAGGTGCTCACCGCCGAAGAACTCGGCCTGCCACCGGTGCTGAAGCGTTTCGCCATGCTGAAAAAAGGGCTCGTGCTCGTCACCGGGCCGACCGGCTCGGGCAAGTCCACGACGCTCGCGGCGATGGTCGATTACGCGAATCTGCACCGCAAAGACCACATCATCACCGTCGAGGATCCCATCGAGTTTGTGCATCGCTCGCAGCAGTCGCTCATCAATCACCGCGAAGTCGGCGTGCACACCAAATCCTTTGCCAGCGCCCTGCGCGGGGCTTTGCGCGAGGACCCGGACATCATTCTCGTCGGGGAAATGCGCGACTTGGAAACCATCGAGCTCGCGCTCACCGCCGCCGCCACGGGCCACTTGGTCTTCGGCACGCTGCACACGCCGAGCGCGCCGAAAACCATCGACCGCGTGATCGACGTTTTCCCCGCCGGCCAGCAGAACCAGATCCGCGCCGGCCTTTCCGAATCGCTCAAAGGCGTGGTCGCGCAGAATCTTTTCCGCCGCATCGACCAGCCCGGCCGCATGGCCGCGCTCGAGGTGCTCGTCGTCGATACGCCCATCGCCAACCTCATCCGCGAGGGCAAGACGCACCAGATTCCCGGCATGATGCAGGTCGGCAAAAAGAAGGGCAACCAGCCGCTCGACGACGCCATCATGGAACTGCTGCGCGCCGCGAAGATCGCGCCCGAGGAAGCCTACGAAAAGGCGCAGGACCGGAAAAAATTTCGCGTCTTTCTCAAGACTCCGCCCGAGGACGAAGACTGAAAAAACACCCATGCGCCATCCCGATCTCGACACCATTCTCAGCTCGATGCTCGACTCGCATCCGGGCATTTCCGACCTCGTTTTTTCCACGGGCCGGCCGTTCCAGGTCGAAACCTACGGCGAGCTGAAAGAAGTCCACGCGCACCCGGCGGTGCAAGGCCTCACGCGTTTTCAGACCGAGCAAATCGCGCTGACCATCATCGGCACTGCGCGCCATCTGCTGCGCGACCTTACCCTCCGCGGCGCTTGCGATTGCAGCTACGCCCTCGGCGACCGCGCGCGCTTTCGCGTGAACATCTTCAAGCAGCGCGGCAACTTTGCCATCATCATGCGCAAGGCGCAGAGCGACATGCCCTCGCTCACCTCGCTCGGCCTCAGCCCCATTTTCCGCGACATGGCGCGGGAGAAAAACGGGCTCATCCTCGTCACCGGTGCAACCGGCAGCGGCAAGACGACCACGCTCACCGCCATCCTCAACGAGATCAACGAGACTCAGCCCGTCCACGTCGTCACGCTTGAGGATCCCATCGAGTTTTTGCATCAGCATAAAAAGGCGACTTTCAACCAGCGCGAACTCGGCGCCGACTTCGACACTTTCCCCAACGGCCTCCGCTCCGCGCTCCGGCAGGCGCCAAAGGTCATCCTCGTCGGCGAAATGCGCGACCGCGCGACCGTCGAAATCGCCATGACCGCGGCGGAAACCGGCCACCTCGTTTTGTCCACCATCCACACGATCAATGCCGGCCAGTCCATCAACCGCATCCTCGGCATGTTCGATCTCGCCGAGGAAACGCAGCTCCGCCTGCGCCTCAGCGAAACGCTGCGCTACATCGTCAGCCAGCGCCTCGCGCCCAAGGCCAACGGCGGGCGCCTGCTCATCAATGAAGTCATGGGCACCAACCTCCGCGTGCGCGAAGCCATTGCGCTCGGCGAGGCCGACGGGCGCAGCTTCTACGACATCATCGAGGCCAACTCCCCCTTCGGCTGGGCGACCTTTGACCAGTCGCTTTACCGTGCCTACCAGGCCGGGCTCGTGACCGAGGAAACCGCCGACCTTTACGCGACCAACAAGGGCAAAATGACGCGCTACATCGACGGCGTGAAAAAGCAGCGCGGCCTCGCCGATGACGTGCCGACCGGCTTCAAACTCGACCTCGAAGCCGCCTCCCGCACACCCGGCGCACTGCGCATTGGAGCCTGATTTATGGAACCGCAAAACCGTCTCGATCTTTTTGAACCCGGCGACCAGACCGCGCTCGTCTGCGTGGATGTGCCGGAGGTGCAGCGCATCGTCGTCGATCAGCTCACCGCGCTCGGCTACAAAATCCACACCGGCCTTTTCGTCGAAGACATCCTGCTCAAACTGCGCGCGCACGTTTACGACGTGGTCGTCGTCTCCGAGCATTTCAACGCCGCCGACATCGAGACGAATCCGATCATCGCGGAGATGCAGCGCGTCGCGCCTGAGCAGCGTCGGCGGCAGCTCGTCGTGGCGGTCGGTTCGAGCTTCGTCACGAATGACGAACTGGAGGCTTTTCAGCACAGCGTCGATCTCGTGGTCGGCCTCGCCGACGTGGTGAATCTGCGTCCCGTCCTGCGCCGCGGCCTGCGGCAGCAGCAGGAGTTTTACGCGCCCTTTCACGAGGCCGTAAAAGCCGCGGAAGCCGCGTAGGAAGGTGTAACGAAATTCAAAACGCGTGTCATCCTGAGCGGAGTTTCGCCGTGGAAAGGTGGGGGCGAAACGGAGTCGAAGGACCTTGGCGGTTCGATCGCGTGCTGAACTTGTTCGGACCGCCGAGGTCCTTCGACTGCGCTGCGCCCGCCTTTCCGCCTCCGCTTCGCTCAGGATGACACGCTTCTTTGGCGCTCCACCCGCTTCACCATTGATTTTCGCGACCCCGCTCCTACACTGCGCGCCTTATGAAATTAGTGCGCTGGAAGCGCTTTACCTGGGATCTCGCCAACCTCGCGCCACTCGCGCATTCGCTTCCAGACCAGTACCTCGTCCGCCCTGCCGCGCGCGATGAGGCCCGGCTCGTCAGCCACACCGTCTTCACCACCCTCACCCTCGACCCTGCGTGGTGCGACACGCTCCAGCTTTTCCGCGACCGCCTCGCCGCGAGCATCGACCTCGCCTTCACCCGTGAGGCCGCGCCCGCCCTCGTCATCATGCACGGCCCGCGGATCATCGCCGCCTCGGTCATCTCCACCGAGCCCGACGCCGAGACCCATCTCATCTCCGGCCCCTGCGTGCTCGCGGAATACGGCAACCGCGGCCTCGGCACCGCGCTGCTCCACCACACGCTCGCGCTTTTGCACAGCAGCGGACTCAGCCACGCCTCGGCGGTCACGAAAGACCACGTGCCCGCGTGCAAGTTCGTCTATCCGAAATTCGGCTCCACCAGCACCGCCTGCGACTTTGCGGAGGCCATGGCCGCCACCTAGCACACGCTCTTTATGGGACAACTTTTCACCCACTACGAACCCGGTGATTTCTGCGACGAAATGTTCGCCGCACCCGGTGAAGTCCGCCCGCACTACCGCGCCCTCCTCGAGCGCTTCCGCGAAATGGGCGACGGCGAGATCGACCGCAAACAGCTCCTCGCCTCGCAGACCTTTCTCAACCAGGGCGTCACCTTCACCGTCTATTCCGACAACCAGGGCACCGAGCGCATCTTCCCCTTCGACCTCATCCCCCGCATCATCCCACGCGACGAGTGGGAGTATGTCGAGCGCGGCCTCCAGCAGCGGATCAAAGCGCTGAATCTTTTCCTCAAAGACATCTACCACGACCAGCGCATCGTGAAAGAAGGCCTCATCCCCGAGGAAGTCATCAAGAGCGCCGCGCATTTCCGCCCCGAGTTCGTCGGCTTCGACGTGCCTAAAGATATCTACATCCACATCTGCGGCAGCGACCTCATCCGCGACCGCGAGGGCAAATACCTCGTCCTCGAAGACAACGGCCGCTGCCCCAGCGGCGTCAGCTACGTCCTCGAAAACCGCCAGGTGATGAAGCGCGTCTTTCCGAAACTCTTCACCCGCCAGAAAATCCGCCCCGTCGATTGCTACGGCCAGGACTTGCTCAATGCCCTCCGCTTCGTCGCACCGGCGCGGTGCGACGGCAATCCCACCGTCGTCCTGCTGACTCCCGGCATCTATAACTCGGCTTACTTCGAGCATAGCTATCTCGCCCGCGCCATGGGTATCGAGATCGTCGTCGGCCAGGACTTGGTGGTGAAAGACGACATCGTCTTCATGAAAACGACCAAGGGCTTGAAGCGCGTGGATGTCATCTATCGCCGCATTGATGACGACTTCATCGACCCCACCGTCTTCCGCAAAGACTCCTGCCTCGGCGTCCCCGGCATCGTCGAGGCGTACAGGAAAGGCAACGTCAACCTCGCCAACGCCATCGGCACCGGCGTCGCCGACGACAAGGTTGTCTATTACTTCGTCCCGCGGATGATTAAGTTCTACCTCGGCGAGGAACCCCTGCTCCCTAACGTGCAGACTTACTTAACAATGTTTGAGGAGGATCGGAAGTATGTCCTCGAGAACATCGCCAACTTAGTCGTGAAGAGCGCCAACGAGAGCGGCGGCTACGGCATGCTCATCGGTCCGCACGCTACGAAAGAGGAGCACGAGAAATTCCGCCAGGCCATCTGCAAAGACCCGCGCAACTACGTCGCCCAGCCCGTCATCTCCCTCTCCCGCGCCCCCAGCTATTGCGGCGACGGCGTCATCGAAGGCCGCCACATCGACCTCCGCCCCTACATCCTCAGCGGCGAAAAGACCACCATCATCCCCGGCGGCCTCACCCGCGTCGCCCTGCGCAAAGGCTCCCTCGTCGTGAACTCATCACAAGGCGGCGGGTCGAAGGATACGTGGGTGGTGGACGAGGAGTAAGACGGGCATGAAAGTCCGCGAGATCATCCGGCTTATCGAGAAAGATGGGTGGTATCTCGACCGGACACGCGGCAGTCACCGGCAATACAAACATCCAGCGAAGCGCGGGCTGGTCACAGTGCCGGGCAAGCCGAATGACGATCTTGCGCCGGGCACGCAGAACAGTATCCTCAAACAAGCTGAACTGAAATGAGCCGTTACCTCATCATCATCGAAGACACCGCCACGGGCTTTTCTGCGTATTCGCCGGACTTGCCGGGTTGCGTGGCGACGGGAGCCACGCGGCAGGAGATCGAGCACGAGATGCACGACGCCATCGAGTTTCACATCGAGGGACTGCGCCTCGCCGGAGAACCTGTCCCCGAGCCCCGCTCGGAGGCTTCCTACTGCGAAATCGCCGCTTAATTGGATACGGCGCGGCAGGAAATCGTCATGGAATCCGTCGTAGTCACCTTCCAATGAATCGCCGGCGATTCTACTTATGGCGCGGCGATGGCATTTCAGGCATGCCTGTCGTCCTGTTTTTCGCTGGGCGGTTCACATTATCGCTGTGCTGATTATGGCAGTCAGTCTTTTAGAGCGTGTTGTCCACATTTGGCGTGGAGCGGAAATGGAGCACCAACGGTGCGCAAACAAGCCAGCCCATGGCAACGCCCTGGGAAAGCGATCCCATCACGCGTTAGCCATGAAAGGGCGGAACATCGGATGTGCCGCCCTTTCAGGGCTGGAGAATGTTGGCCGTCCTACCCAGGGCGTTGCCCTGGGCTGGCATGTTTGCGGGCCTTTGGCCCTCCATAGCCGCGGACGGCAAAAGTGCATGGCAGGCTCTAGCCGAAACTAAGCTGCATAATCATAAGTTCGGTCAACAAACACATCTTTCGCGATTATGGGATTCCCAAACCCTCTGACGGTAGTGGTCTTGTTCATTCTCTTTCTTGCTGTCCCTGCAGTCATCATCACGTTGCTTATTTTTGGACTGGCGGCGTATCGACACCAACACAGACGGCGCGGTCACGGGTTAGTTTGCGGTGCTTTCGCGATTGCGACGCTAGCTTGGGGCGGGTTTGCATACCAGTTTCCCTCGGCCAAAAAAATTTCACTCAGCGCTGACCTCACCGTAGCTCCAAACATCGGAGACAACCCCAAGCCCACAGACCAAAGAACCTTAGCCAATGGCGTCACCCAACGATTTTATTCCGGAGACGTCACTGTCAGAATAACTCTCCCAGACGGGAAAACAGTAACCGGACGCTCAGGTCACGTTACAGCTTATGACGCCAAGGGACGATTCGCGGGTATCTCTCTTTTCATTATTCCGTCTGATGCTTTTACGGATTATTTAGCCTATTGGGTTGATGGAGGAACCGTTTTGTCCAAGTCGGACGACAATGACAGAATAACCATCCAACGTGCGGGTTATAGAGTTTTTTACGATGCTCCGAATGGTCCTACGCCGCCGGAAATTGACATACGAGCTGGGGATTACGCCAGCCTGCTGTATCCTGAGCTTATAGTTTACGGTAAGGCTCCCAAATGAATTCTCAAATAACACCAAGGTCTAACAGCTGAGCCTCGACACGTTGCCTGCAGTATCACGGCAGCCGCTTGCCAGTGATGCGGTGTCTCCTGTCGAAGTCCAGCACCTCGAAACTCGAGGTAGTCCGGGACGAAGGTCATCACCGCGGCTCGCCTTTCTTGCGGGTTAGTTCCGGGTAGTGGCTCAGTTTGATTGCAAAAAGAGCGGGTCATCCCGAGCGGAGTTCCGTGCGGGCGCAGGCGGTACGGAACGCAGTCGAGGGACCTCGGCGGTTCGATAACGCTAGGCACTAGAACGAACCGCCGAGATTTGCCGCCTGCCACGAAACCCACCGGCGTCTCGCGGACTCGGCTCTCGACTGCGCTGCGCCCGCCTTTCCATCTGCGCTCCGCTCGGGATGACACGCCGTTTTCGATTTGAGCCACTACCCAGTTTCACCACTTTTATGTCCTTGATCGTGAACTTCGCCACGAAATCCGGGATGGTCGCGGATTCGCAGTGGTGCGACGCGGGGTGATCTGCTAGGAAACGCCCGCGCTTTTACCACCACTCCTTTTCACCATGCTCTCCCGCGCCGCTGACTCCCTTTACTGGCTGGCCCGTTACATCGAGCGGGCGGAAAACAACTCGCGCATCCTGGATGTGAATCTGCAGGTGACGCTGGATGACGATCATGCGGGGGACGGGGATGAAAAGGGGGCGTGGGAGCCGATCCTCGCCTCGCTGGAGGACCAGACGCTTTTCCGCAAACTCTACGCGGTGACGAATGCGGAGACGGTGTGCGAGTTTGTGACCTTTGCGAAGGAGAACCCGAACTCGATCCGCTCGTGTGTGGCCGGGGCGCGGGAGAATGCGCGGACGGTGCGGGAGTACATCTCGAGTGAAATGTGGGAGCGGATCAACAGTCTCTACCTGTGGCTGAATTCGCCGGATGCGCGGCAGACTTTTGCGGCGAGCGCGATTGATTTCTACCGGCATCTGGTGGACTGCGCGCACCAGTTTCACGGCTCGACGGATGCCACGCTGACGCATGGGGAGGGGTGGAGTTTTCTCCAGGTCGGCAAGTATCTCGAACGGGCGGACAGTTCGTCGCGCATCCTCGATTTGAAGTACCACATCCTGCTGCCGCGGGAGGAAAAGGTGGGCGGGAATGTGGATACGGTGCAGTGGCAGGCGGTGCTGAAGTCGTGCAGTGCGTTTGAGGCTTACCGGAAGATCCATACGGGGCAGGTGACGCCGGGGAGTGTGGCGGAGTTCATCCTGCTGCATGAGTGCTTTCCGCGGAGCATCCTGTATTGCGCGGAGCAGCTGGATGTGGCGCTGCATACGATCTCGGGGTCGAGCCGCGCGCACTATGCGAATGAGGCGGAGCGGCTGGCGGGGAAGCTGTGTTCGGACCTGACGTATGCGAAGATCGGCGATGTCATCCGCGGCGGGCTGCACGAGTATCTCGACGGCATCCAGGTGCGGCTCGGCGAGATCGCCGC
>JAYVNN010000226.1:0-4713 GCA_043758435.1 Chthoniobacter sp. | reverse complement strand
TTCTTCGACATCGTGGCGCAGGAAAAGGAAGTCATCTCCCTCGGCGTCGGCGAGCCCGACTTCGACACCCCGTGGCACATCCGCGAAGCCGCCATCTATTCGCTCGAAAACGGGCGCACCCACTACACCTCCAACCTCGGCCTGCCCGAACTGCGCACGTCGATCTGCAAATACGTCCACAAACATTTCGGCGTCGCCTACGACCCGCGCACCGAAGTCATCATCACCGTCGGCGTCAGCGAAGCCATCGACCTCGCCCTCCGCGCCACCATCAATCCCGGCGACGAAGTCCTCTACCACGAGCCGTGCTACGTCAGCTACTCGCCCAGCGTCGTCATGGCCCACGGCGTGCCCGTGGCCATCGCCACGCGGGCGGAGGAAAACTTCCGTCTCACCGCCGCCGCACTCGCCGAGAAAATCACCCCGCGCTCGAAAGTGCTCATGCTCAACTTTCCGTGCAATCCCACCGGCGCGACGCAGTCCCGCGCCGAGCTGGAAAAGATCGCGCGCCTGTGCATCGACCACGACCTCATCGTCCTCACCGATGAAATCTACAGCGAGCTGACCTACGACGGCGCGGAGCACGTCTCCATCGCCAGCCTCCCCGGCATGCGCGAACGCTGCGTCTTTCTCCACGGGTTTTCAAAAGCCTTTGCCATGACCGGCTTCCGCGTCGGCTACGCCTGCGCGCCCGAAGTCCTCACCGACGCCATGATGAAGATCCACCAGTACACCATCCTCTCCGTCAACACCATGGCCCAGGACGCCGCCATCGAGGCGCTCGAAAACGGCGACCGCGCCGTCGAATCCATGCGCCGCGAATACGAGACGCGCCGCAACTACATTGTCACCGCCTTCAACGAACTCGGCCTCGAATGTTTCAAGCCCATCGGCGCCTTCTACATCTTTCCGAAAATCACCGGCACCGGCCTCACCAGCCGCGAGTTTTCGCTCGGCCTTTTGGAGAAAAAGAAAGTCGCCTGCGTCCCCGGCCCCGCCTTCGGCCCCAGCGGCGAAGGCTTCGTCCGCTGCTGCTACGCCACCAGCCTCGACCAGATTAAGGTGGCGATGGAACGCATCGGGGAATTCATCTCGGAAGTACGCAAATAAGGTCGAAGACGTTACACAAGAATCGGAGTTAAATATGGATTGGAATTCTCTTTGGATTGGTGCAGCGGGAAGTCTCGTTGCTGCTCTGATCGTTTCTGTCATCGCATGGGCCAAGGGGTGGGTTCGGTTCGCCTGGTTTGAGTATTCAAAGGAACGAAACTTGAGCCGCCGCATGTTTGGCGCTGGGGTGAGTAATTTCTATTCGAATCGGGACGATTTTGAACGATACCGCGGTGCCACGCGATTGATCGACTACATCAGTCTAGCTGAGCGCTCGATTCACATCGCCTCACATTGGCTTGCGCACGGCGCTGAGATGGAAGGAATTGTTCTACGCTTGGCAGAGCTCGTTAAGGCACCACGCAGCCTTACCATTGTTGTCGGCGTAATTGACCCCAATGCCGACTACATCCGGTCATTCGCAGTTTATCTCGACATGGAGGCCGAAGAGCTGCGCATCCGGTCTCAGGCTGTTCTGAACAAGTTGTGGCAGGTCCGAGAAAGCTTGGCACCGGAAGAAAAACCGCGTTTTCAAATAAAGGTCTATCACACGCTTCCAATCGCATCGGTGATCATTCTTGATGCCAGGACACTCAAAGGACGACTCCAAATTGACTTGAAAAGCTATCGCATATCTAGACGCGATAGCTTCGCCATTGAGTTTTCTGGAAGTGGGCGTCCTGTGTACGAACGATTAGCTGAGTCTTGGATTAAGCTTCTCGAAGAGTCGCGAGATTTCAGTCCCTCCCTTTAAGAAATTGGCAAACGGCTCCACCACCTCTCGAGTTAGGTAATACGTAAGGTTCGCATGAAACTTGGTCGCGTTAATTTTAACTTCCTAACCCGATGCAACATGGACTGCCAATTTTGCTATCTGGACTTTGGGGAAAAAGCATCCGACCTGAGCAAATGGATCGCCATAATTGACCGCGTTTCAGAGTTTGGATTTGACTCGATTACTTTTGGAGGTGGAGACCCGTTCAATTATAAAGACTTTTCAACGCTTCTTAGCTATACGCGTCGGAAGAAGCCTTCTGCGTTTATTCAAGTGGATACAAACGGCCTTGGTATTAAAGAAGAACACTATGCTTTTCTGACTCGCGAATCGGACCTTGTCGGCCTGCCACTAGACGGAAGTTGCGAGGAGGTTCATCGTGAAATGCGCGGCATGGCAAACCACTTTGATAAAGTCATCGCGCTCATGCGCAGACTGTCAGAGCGAGGTGCGCACATTAAGATCAACACGGTGGTCGGATCGCACAATATCGGCGACTTGCTAAGACTTAGTAACTTACTGCGCCCATTTCGACCGGACATCTGGTCGCTTTATGAGTTCTGGAGTCTCGGGCCGGCCTTGTCGGCGGCAGCGAAGTATCGTATTCAAAGGATCGAATACATGGAGGCCGTATCGGCCATCGCACAACAATGCGATTTCACCCACGTTGAGATCGGCAGCGTACCTGTAAGACATCGCTCGTATTTTTTCGTGAGTCACACCGGACGTGCCTACACGTTGGACAAGACAGATCCCGAGAAATACGTAAACATCGGCTCCGTATTTGATGATGCAGTGGTCGAGCGCTGGCGGGCGCACGGTGATGCTGAGCGTATGGCAGAGCGCCTCGATGACCGGGTGCGAGCATCGACTGGCAGGTGAGGCACACGTCTCCCAGCGGAGATGAATCCCCGCTGGAATTTTGCGTTTTGGCTTCTTTCCCAAACTCTGTTTGGGAAAGAGATTCAAAATGAGGCTTGGGAGAGTCGTTCGTTCCAGCCGCGCCCGGAGCCTTGCCAGCGACGCTCCGCCGCCGCATGGTCGCGCGGTGAATTCCACCAACATCCACAAAGCCGTCCTCCTCGCCGCGGGCAAAGGCACCCGCATGCGCGAGCTGACCAACGAGCTGCCCAAGCCCATGATCGCCGTGCGCGGCAAGCCGATTTTGCAGCACATCGTCGAGGGTCTGCGCGATGCGGGCGTCACGCATTTCCTCATCGTCGTCGGCTGGCGCGCGGAGGTCGTGCGCGAGTTTTTTGGCGATGGCGCAAAGTTCGGCGTCTCCGTGGAATACACCACGCAGCTCGTGCAGGACGGCACCGGCCGCGTGGTCGAACTGGCGAAAGATTTCGCGGGTGCCGATGCCTTCGTCCTCAGCTACGGCGACATCCTCATCGACCCCGCCAATTACCCGCGCCTCACCGCGCTCGGCGACGCCGAGGCGCTCATCAGCGTGAAATACAACCCCGGCGAAATCGCCAAGGGCGGCGCTGTCTTCGTGAACGACAAATTCGAGATGACCGACCTCCGCGAAAAGCCCCAGCCCGGCGAACCCACCAGCCCGTGGTACAACGCCGGCATCTACGCCTTCCGGCCCAGTATTTTCGAGTTCACCGCGAAGCTGGAGAAATCCCCCCGCGGCGAATACGAACTCACCGACGCCATCCGCGCCCTCGCCCTCAGCGACCGCAAAGTCCAGGCGCTCGAACTCACCGGCGACTGGGCCGACGTCCGCGACCCCGAAATCCTCGCGCAGCTCAACGCGTAACAGTTCCGCCGCTTTTCCCTCGCGTCCGCGGCGCGCCGTGCCCTAGAAACGCGGGCTCTTTATGCCCACCCGCGCTCCCCTTTCCCCGCCCCCGCAACCCGCCGCCACGCCGCTGAAACTGCTCGTCGCCAACCGCTCGGAAATCGCCATCCGCGTGATGCGCGCGGCGACGGAACTGGGGCTGCGCACGGTCGCGATTTACGCGGAGGAGGATCGGTTTTCGATGCACCGTTTCAAGGCCGACGAAGCCTACCGCGTGGGCGAGGGCAAGGGGCCGGTCGGCGCGTATCTCGACATCGAGGGGATCGTGGCGGTGGCGAAGGAGCATGGCGTGAATCTGATTCATCCGGGCTACGGATTTCTGTCGGAGAATGCGCGGTTCGCGCGGGCGTGCCGTGAGGCCGGCATTGAGTTTGTGGGGCCAAAGGCGGAGCTGCTCGAACTCATGGGCGACAAGGTGGCGGCGCGGGCGCTGACGCAAAAGCTGAAGGTGCCGACGCTGCCCGGCACGGAAGACCCGGTGAGTGATCGCGCGGAGGCGCTGAAGGTCGCGGCGCAGATGGGTTTTCCGCTCATCATCAAGGCGGCGTTTGGCGGCGGCGGTCGCGGGATGCGCGTGGTCCACAAGGCCGGCGATCTCGACGCGCTGCTCGACGAGGCGCAGGGCGAGGCGGAGCGGGCGTTTGGGAATGCGGCGGTGTTTTTGGAAAAGTACATCTCGCGCGCGAAGCACATCGAGGTGCAGATTCTCGGCGACCGGCATGGCAACGTGCTGCATCTGCACGAGCGCGATTGCTCGGTGCAGCGGCGGCATCAAAAAGTCGTCGAGATCGCGCCAAGCGTGGGGCTCGACGAGCGCGTGCGCCACGAGCTGTGCGACGCCGCCACACGCATCGCCAAGGAGATCGGTTACGACAACGCGGGCACCATCGAGTTCCTCTACGACCTCGACACGAAGGAGTGGTTTTTCATCGAGATGAACCCGCGCATCCAGGTCGAGCACACGGTCACGGAGCAGATCACCGGCATCGACCTCGTGCGCTCGCAGATCCTGATTGCA
>JAYVNN010000225.1:0-14118 GCA_043758435.1 Chthoniobacter sp. | reverse complement strand
CGTGACCGCCATCGTGGCGGCGCAGTACTGGAACGGCGCGAACACGGTGGCCACCGCGGGCGTGCTCGGCGGCACGGGGACGTGGAATAACTCGACGACCAACTGGACGAACTCGACCGGCTCAGGCAACGCGAACTGGCAGCAGAACACGGCCATTTTCAGCGCGGGCTCGGGCACGGTGACGGTCGGCGAGTCCATCAACGCCGCGGAGATTCAATACTTGGCCGGAGTCGGCACCTACACGACGACCATCGTGCCAGGCGCAATTCTTTCGCTCAACGGCGCAGGGATCACCAACAGCTCGGGCCTCGCGCAGAACTTTGTGAGCCAAGCAGGCACCGGGGGAAACCTCCTCGGAATTCTGGTCTTCGGCGGCAGCGCCAGTGCCGGCACGGGCACGACGATTACCAACCAAGGTACGGGAGTGGTGGGCGGGCGGGCCGGCACGACCCAGTTTCAAAACACCTCCACGGCGGGCTCGGCCACGATTTTGAATCAGGCCGCGGCGGCGAACAACGAGTTCGGGGGAGGCACCAGCTTTTTCAACAACAGCACGGCTGGTACGGCGACTATCAGCAACTTCGGCAGCGCCGTTCCGTCGGCAGGCAAAAGCGGGAGCGGAAACCTCGATTTTTATGATTCGTCGTCAGCCGGTGCGGCCGCCATCAGCAACTTTGGCTCGACCGGAACAGCGACCAGCGGCGCGGGTGGAATTGCAACGTTTCAGAATACCGCGACGGCTGGGACAGCGATCATCCGGAACAAAGGCTCGGTTTTGGTCGCAGGAGTCGGTGGAGACCTGATCCTGAAGGGATCTGCGAACGGCGGGAACGCGCAAATCTTCAACGAGGCGGGACTTTCCAATTCATCGCTCGGCATGGGGCAGACCAACGTCGTGGGCAATGCTTCGCTCGGCAGCGCCGCCGTGTCGAACCTGAGTTCAGCGGTCACCGCCGCCACGCAGGGCGGATTGCTCAGCGTGAATGGCAATGCCACCGCGGGCAGCGCGACGATCACGAATTTCGGCGCACAACTCGCGGGCGGGCACAGCGGTCAGACGCAGTTCCTAAACAATGCCACGGCGGGCGGCGCGACGATCAACGTCAACGCGGGCGGCGTGGCCGGGGCGATGGGCGCGACGCTGATTTTTCAGGATCTGGCGAGCGGCGGCACCAGCCTCATCAACAACTCGGGCGGCACCGCGGCCTCGCCGGACGGAGCGGCCCAGGTGCAGTTCAAAGGCACCTCCACCGCCGGGGCGGCGACCATCGTGAATGGCGGGGCTGCCGGGACGAACGGCATCGGGGCGTTCCTTACTTTCCTGAATTCCGCCAAAGGGGGAACCTCCCAACTCACCGCCCATGGCGGCAGCGTCTCCGGTGCGTCCGGTGCGGCGGTCGGTTTTCAGGACACGACCTCGGCCGAAAGCGCCGCGATCACGCTCAACAGCGCCACGAACCTCAGCGCCTTCGGACCCCGGCTCGTTTTTTCCAACACCGCCACCGCCGGCAGCGCCACCATCAACACCAACGGCATGACCATCTCTGGCTTTGCCTTCGGCGTGCAGGCGCAGACGCAGTTTCAGGACACCTCCACCGCGGGCACGGCCACGGTCATCACGAATGCCAGCACGGTCGCGAGCTCAGTGCGCGCCACCACGAGTTTCATCGACAGCTCCACCGCGGGCGGGGCCACGCTCGAGGTGAAAGGCGCGGCCGTCGCCAGTGGCGCGAGCGGTTTCCTGAGCTTTTTGAACAGCAGCGCCGCCGGCACCGCGCACCTCAATATCCGCAGCGCCTCCGGGGCGGGCACGACTGGCGGCGCGGTCGTGTTTAACAACGGCGCGACCGCCGGCAGTGCGGTCATCACCACCGAGGGCGGCGCGGTGTCCTCCTTCGGCGCAGCGACTCTGGGCTTTGGCGGCAGTGCCACAGCCGCCAACGCCACGCTGATCAACAAAGGCAGTAAGGTCGCCGGTGGCTCGGGCGCGCAGATTGTCTTCAGCGATAATTCAACGGCGGCCAACGCCAACATCACAACTGAGGGCGCAGCGCTGCTGGGGACGAACGGCGGGTTCCTGAGCGTGCAGGACAGCGCCACGGCGGGGAACGCGATGATCACGAACACAGGAAGCGGCGCGAGCGGGATTTTTGCGGGCGGCTCGCTGCTTTTCGGGGAAGGTTTGACCGCGGGCGACTCCACGGCGGGCAATGCGACGATCATCAACCAAGGCGGAACCGCCAGCGGTGGCGGCGGCGGCCTCACGCGCTTTTCCAGCGGTGGCACCGGCGGTACCAGCGCGGGCACGGCCACCATCACCACCTTCGGCGGCGCGGTGGCGGGCGCGCGCGGCGGGGTCACGGAATTTGTCGGCACAGGCAACGCCGCCGCCGCCACGGTCACGGCCAACGGCGGAGTCGGCGGCGGCGACGGGGGTCTGATCTCCTTTAGCCAAAATTCCACCGGCGGCACCGCGCGCCTCATCGTGAATGGGAATGCCGGGCTCGACATTTCGCTGCACGCCGCGACCGGCGTGAGCATCGGCTCGCTCGAAGGCAGCGGGCGCGTCTATCTCGGCAGCAATAACCTCACCGAGGGCGGCACCGGGGCGAGCACGATTTTCTCCGGCGGGCTGCAGGACGGCGGCGCGACCAGCACCACCACTGGCACCAGCGGAACCGGCGCACTCACCCTCACCGGCGGCTCACTGACGAAAGTGGGCGCGGGCACTTTCACCCTCTCCGGCACGAGCACCTACACGGGCGCGACGCTCGTGAGCGCGGGCAAACTGCTCGTCAATGGCGCGCTCGCGGGCGCGAGTGCGGTGAGCGTGAGCAGCGGCGCGACGCTCGGCGGCAACGGCACGCTCGGCGCGGTGACGGTGGCGAACGGCGGCATTTTCGCGCCGGGCACGAGCCCCGGCACGCTGACCACGGGGGCCGCGGCTTTTGGCAATCTCTCGCAGCTCAACTACGAACTCGGCACGCCGAATGTGGTCGGCGGCGGGGTCAACGACCTGACGATTGTGAATGGCAGCCTCACGCTCGATGGCGTGCTGAATGTGACCAATGTCGGCGGCTTCGGCCTGGGGACGTACCGGCTGTTCAACTACACCGGCGCGCTGACGGACAACGGCGTGACTCTCGGCACGCTGCCCGCGGGTTTCACGGCGACGGATTTCACGCTTCAGACCTCGGTGGCGAATCAGATCAACCTCATCGTGGGCGCGGTGGTCGTGGTGCCGGCGCAGTTTTGGGACGGGGCCAATACGTCGGCCAACAATGCGGTCGATGGCGGCACCGGCACTTGGAACAACACGACGACGAACTGGACGAACTCCGCCGGTTCGGCGAACACGAACTGGCAGTCGGGTGCGGCCACTTTCAGCGCGGGCACGGGCACCGCAACTCTCGGCGCAAATATCACCGCGACGGCGATTCAGTTCCAAGCCGGCAGCGGTGCCTACACCATCTCCGCCGCGCCCGGCTTCACGCTGACGATCACCGGGGCGGGCATCGCCAATACCTCGGGCGTGACGCAGAACTTCGTGACTGACGTGAATGCCGCCGGCCAGCGGGGAGACCTCCTCTTCACGAATACCGCGAACGCCGGCAGCCTCATCACCATCACGAACAATGGCGGGACCACCGCCGGTGTCGGCTTCCTGGCCGGGAGGACCCGGTTCATTGACAACTCCTCCGCGGGCAGCGCGACGATCAACAACAACGGCGCGACCATCAACACGGCGAATGGCACGACCTTCTTCGCCAATTCCGCGACCGCCGGCAACGCGACGATCAACAACTTTGCCGCGGCGCTCGGCACAAGCGCAATCGCATGGCTGACCTTCTCCGACACCTCGACGGCCAATACTGCGACGATCAACAATGGCGGCGGCACAGCCGGCTTCCGCTTTGCGGCGAGGACGGAATTCCACGACTCCTCGTCCGCCGGCAGTGCGGTGATCCATAACAATGGCGGGAACGTCGCCGGCAGCACTTCCGGCGGGACGCGATTTCTCAACACCTCCACCGCCTCCAGCGCGGCGATCACGAACTTCGCCGGCACCGTCACCGACGCATCGGGGGGCTTCACAAACTTCATGGGCGATTCGAGCGACTTCACCGCGACCGCGGGCAGCGCGACGATCGTCAACAATGGCCCGGCCTTCACCACCCTTTTATCGGCGGGACGCACGTCGTTCAACGGCTTCTCCACCGCGGGCAGCGCGATCATCACGAACAATCCGAGCACGGTCGCCGGCGCAAGTTCTGCCGGCGAGACGACGTTCTTCACCCTCTCCACCGCCGGCACCGCGACGATCACGAACGTCGGCGCGGCAGTCAGCGGGGCGGTGGGCGGCACGACGGAGTTCCTCGACGGGAGCGCAGGCAGCGCGACGATCACCAACAACGCGGGCACCGTGAGCGATGCGGGCGGTGGCGAGACGGATTTCCGCGGCACCTCGAATGCGGGCAATGCCACGCTGATCGCGAATGGCGGCGGCGTGGGGACGGTCAACGCGGTGACCTACGAAGGCGGAGGGATTTATTTTTTCGATGACTCCACCGGCGGCACGGCGCGTGTGATCGTGAGCGGCAATGGCAAGCTGGACATCGCCGGCCACAACGCGCCGGGCGTAACCGTCGGCTCCATCGAGGGCAACGGGGAGGTTTATCTCGGGTCGAGAAACCTGACCGTGGGGAGCAACAATCTGAGCACGGTTTTCTCCGGCGTGATCGAGAACGGCGGCGCGGGAGTGGGTTCGCTGACGAAGACAGGCACGGGCACGCTGACGCTGACGGGGCTCAACACCTACAACGGCGACACCACGATCAATGGCGGCGTGCTGCAAATCGACGGCTCGATTTTGAGCCCGAATACCATCGTGAATTCCGGCGGCACGCTCGGCGGGGGCGGCACCGTCGGCGGCAATGTGCTGAACGGCGGCACCGTCAGCCCCGGCGCCTCGCCCGGCACGCTGCACCTCAGCGGCAACTACGTGCAAAGCTCCGCGGGTCTGCTGAAGATCGAAATCGCGGGGCGCAACGCGGGCGAGTTCGACGTGCTCGCGGTCGGCGGCACGGCCAGCCTGGATGGCACTTTGCGGATCATCACGCTCGGCGGATTCACGCCGGTGCTGAGCGACCAGTTCACCATTCTTACGTCCGTCGGCGCACGCACCGGCACGTTCGGCACCGTGGATCAGAGCCTCTCGACGGCGCTGTTCGACGTCGTTTATCTGCCCAATTCCGTGCGGCTCGATTTTGTGAAAACGCAATTCGCGCCGTTCTTTGCCACGCTCGCGAAAGTCCTCGCGAGCGGCGGCTCGAAAGACCAGAGCCTCGCCGCTTTCGGCCTGAGCCCGAACCAGCAGGCGGTCGCGCTCGGGATCGACGAAGCTTCGCGCGACAGCCGCGCGCGCAAGCTGATCCGTTTCCTTTTGGCGGAAGACATCGGGAAACTGCCGCCCGATTTCGACCTCATCGCGCCGGAGGAACTGGCGTCCATTTTCAACCTCGCCGTCTCGCTCGCCAATGTGCAGACCGCGAATCTCCAGCGGCGCATGGACGACCTGCGCGCGGGCGCGAGCGGCTTCAGCGCGCAGGGGCTGGCGCTGAATGGCGGGGCGGAAAATTTCAGCGGAGGCTTCGGGGTGGCCGGCCCGGCGGGCAAAGACGGGAAGATGATGGAGCCCGCGGCGGACAATCGCTGGGGCGTGTTTGTCACGGGCACGGGCGAGTTCACGAAAGTGGGCGATACCTCAAACGCGCGCGGCTACGACCTGACCACCGGCGGCTTCACCATGGGCGTGGATTTCAAAGCCACGCCGCACTTCGCCTTCGGCGTGATGGCGGGCTACGCGCGCACCGGCATCGACGTGAACCGCGGCGGCCGCATCACCGTGGACGGCGGCAAGCTCGGGCTTTACGCCACGTACTTCACCGGCGGTTTCTACGCCGACGCGGCGGTGAGCGGCGGGCTGAACGGCTACACCACGCGCCGCTCCGCGCTCCGCGGCAGCGCGCGCGGGAGCGAGAGCGGCGGCGAGGTGAACGCGCTTTTCGCCGCCGGCTACGATTGGAAAAAGGGCGCGCTCACGCTCGGCCCGACGGCGAGTTTTCAGTATTCCTACATCGGCCTCGGCGGCTTCACCGAACGCGGCTCGCTCGCCCCGCTGCACTACGGCACGCAGCACCAGGAATCGCTCCGCTCCGCGCTCGGCGCGAAGGCCAGCTACGAATGGAAAATCGGCGGCGTGCTCATCCGCCCCGAGCTGCGCGCGGCGTGGCAGCACGAATACGGGCAGGATGGTTTCGCCATTACCTCGCGCTTTGCCAGCGGGGCGGGCGGGGCCTTCACCACCCACGGCCCGGAGACCGGCAGCGACAGCCTGCTGCTTGGCGCGGGCTTCGCCGTGCAGTGGAGCGAGCGCCTTTCGACCTACCTCTACTACGACGGCGAAATCGGCCGCTCGAACTACGACTCGCACAGCATCTCCGGCGGCATCAGGGCCGCTTTCTGAACCGCGTCAGGCCGCGAGCACAGCGCCGGATTCGAGCGCGAGGAGAAAACGCTTCCGCTCCAGCCCGCCGCCGTAGCCGGTGAGCGTGCCATCGGCGCCGATGACGCGGTGGCAGGGCACGATGATCGAGAGCGGATTGCGCCCGTTCGCCAGGCCCACGGCGCGGACGGCGCGCGGATTGCCGATGCGGCGCGCGAGTTCGCCGTAGGTGATCGTGGTGCCGTACGGGATGGCGCGGAGCGCCTGCCAGACGGCCAGTTGGAAAGGCGTGCCCGCGGGCGCGAGGGCGAGCGAAAACTCGCAGCGCTCGCCAGCGAAAAATTCCTCGAGCTGGCCGCGCGCTGCGCGGAAAGGCGCGGCGTCGCGCACGGCGTCCGGCGTCGGCGCGGGCTCGTGCCGGTGGTTTTCCATAAACATGGCGGTCAGCGCCGCGCCCGTGCCGCGCAGCTCGAGCGTGCCAATGGGTGAGGAGAATTCCGTGAAGTAATTTTTCGCATTCATGGCACGAGCCTACGCGAATCCTGCCCGCCGCGCCCGCCATTTTCACCCACGAAATCCGTGCGATTTTCCACACCGCCATTGACACCCAGCGCCCTTCCGCCGCAGCCTCCCGCACCATGAATTCTCCGCACTTCCCCTCCGCTTCCCGCCGCGCCTTTCTCAAAGCCGCCGGCAGCACCGCCGCCGTCTCCACCCTCGCCGGAATCAAAATCCCGTTCGTCCACGCCGCCGAAAGCAGCACCATCGAAGTCGCCCTCATCGGCTGCGGCGGGCGCGGCACCGGGGCCGCCGACAATGCCCTCGCCGTCTCCGGCCCGCCGCTCAAACTCGTGGCCATGGCCGATGTCTCCAAAGCCAAACTCGACAACAGCCTCAAGACCCTCCAGACCCAGCACGCCGAGAAAATCGACGTGCCCGCCGAGCGCCAGTTCGTCGGCTTCGACGGCTTCAAGCACGCCATGGATGCGCTGAAGCCCGGCGGCGTCGCCATCTTCACCACCCCTCTCGCCTTCCGCTGGGTGCATTTCAAATACGCCATCGACAAAGGGCTCAACGTCTTCATGGAAAAGCCCCTCATCGCCGACGCCACGAGCGCGAAAAAGATGTACGCCCTCGCCGACGAAGCCGCGAAAAAGAACCTCAAAGTCGGCGTCGGCCTCATGTCGCGCCACAGCAAGGCCATGATCGAACTCCACGACCGCGTGCAGGGCGGCGAAATCGGCGACATCGTCCTCATGCGCGGCTACCGCATGGCCGGCCCGCTCGCCTCCGCCTTCTCCGAAAAATGGGACGGCAAAGGCAGCGAACTCCTCTGGCAGATCAGCCGCTTCCACAGCTTCATCTGGGCCAGCGGCGGCTGCTTCAGCGACTTCTACATCCACCACATCGACCACTGCTGCTGGATGAAAAACGCCTGGCCCGTCAAAGCCCACGCCATCGGCGGACGCCACTACCGCTACGCCTACGTGGATCAAAACTTCGACAGCTACTCCGTCGAATACACCTTCGCCGACGGCACCACCTTCCTCATGGACGGCCGCTGCATGGTCGGCGCCGTGCCCATGTACCACAGCTTCGCCCACGGCACCAAAGGCGTCGCCGTCCTCTCCAAAAACGGCGACTGCGGCGGCCCCTCCAGCACCTACAAAGGACTGCGCCAGGACAAAGGCAGCCTCATCTGGCAGAGCAACGACAACTCCAATCCCTACCAGAACGAGTGGGACACCCTCATCTCCGCCATCCGCGAAAACCAGCCCTACAGCGAAGTCAAACGCGGCGTCGATGCCAGCGTCGCCACCTCGATGGGCCGCATGGCCGCGCACACCGGGCAGGAGATCACCCTCGAGGACTTCATGGCCTGCGAAGACGTCTTCGCCCCCGGCGTGGAAAACCTCACCCTCGAAAGCCCCGCCTTTCTCCACTGCGACGCCGAGGGCAAATACCCCGTCCCCCAGCCCGGCATCCTCAAGAAAAGCGAGTACGCCATCCCGAAGCCGACCGCCTGAGGGGCTGGGAAAAAAGTCGCGCCGCGGTAGCGGCGGCATCTTTCACCGTCTGAAAATGCCGGGCCACAACCCCGGCGGGTGGGGGTGAAAATTTTGACGCCGCGGCTTTTCAGCGGGGCGGCGATCGGGCAGAGTGCGCGCCTTGCCATGCGCCATACTCCCATCCCCAAAGAACTCCCGACCATGAACCGCGAGCGGCTGCGCGCTTTGCTCGAGCCGCGGTCGCTGGTGGTCGTCAATGCCAACGACATCCCGCCGACAAACGCCGACGGCACGATGACGCCGGTCGCGAACACCGATCTTTTTTACCTCACGGGCCTCGAGCAGGAGGAGACCATCCTTGTGCTCGCGCCGGATGCGCTCGACGAAAAGGGGCGCGAAATTCTTTTCGTCCGCGAGACCAATGAACGGCTCGCGCAATGGGAAGGCCACAAGCTCACGAAGGACGAGGCGCGCGCCATCAGCGGCATCGCGCGGGTGGAGTGGCTGGATCAGTTTCCGCGGATTTTCCCGGCGCTCATGTGGGAGGTGGAAAGCGTGTATCTGAACAGCAATGACCACGCGCGCGCGGTCGTGGAGGTGGAGAGCCGCGATGCGCGGTTTGTGCGGGAGACGCAGCGGCAGTATCCGCTGCACCAGTACCGGCGACTCGCGCAGGCCATGCGGACGATCCGGCTGGTGAAATCGACGCACGAGATCGCGCTGCTCAAAAAAGCGTGCGCGATCACCGCGGACAGCTACGGGCGCGTCGCGCGCTTCGTGCGGCCGGGGGTGAATGAGTGCGAGGTCGAGGCGGAGTTTGCGCACGAATACATCCGCCAGCGCGGGCGCTTCGCCTACACGCCGATCATCGCCTCGGGGAAAAACGCGTGCGTGCTCCACTACGTGGCCAATGACCAGCCGTGCAAAAACGGCGACGTGCTGCTGCTCGACGTGGGCGCGAGCTATGCGAATTACAACTGCGACGTGACGCGCTCGCTGCCTGTGAACGGGAAGTTTTCCCGACGCCAGCGCCAGGTGTACGAGGCCGTGCTCCGCGTGCTGCGGAACTGCACCGACGCGCTCGCGCCCGGAAAAAAACCGCGCGACTGGCAGAAGGAAGCGGAGGCTTTCATGGAAAAAGAACTGCTCGCGCTCGGGCTGCTGAAGCCGCGCGACATCAAGAAACAGGATCCCGACAAGCCCGCGCTGAAGAAGTATTTCATGCACGGCATCGGCCACCCGCTCGGGCTCGATGTGCATGATGTCATCGCGCCCGGCGTGCCGATGGCCCCCGGCTGGGTGATGACCGTAGAGCCCGGCATCTACCTGCCGGACGAAGGCTTCGCGGTGCGGCTGGAGGATGACATCCTCATCACCGAAAACGGCAACGTGAACCTGACCAAAGACATCGCCATCGAACCCGGCGACGTGGAGGCACTGATGAAGTCGCGCCGAAAGAAATAGCCGGCTGTCCTGCCCGGCGCTGCCCGCCGGCTTTCGCCCTCCATGAACCGCCTCGCCCGTCTCCTCCTCACGCTCTGGGCGCTCGCCGTCACCGCCCGCGCAGCGACGAAGCCCAACATCATTTTCATCCTCACCGATGACCAGGGTTACGGCGACATTTCCGCCCACGGAAATCCGCTTCTCAAAACGCCGAACCTCGACCGGCTCCACGGCGAGAGCGCACGCTTCACGGACTTCCACGTCTCGCCGACCTGCGCGCCCACGCGCGCGGCGCTGCTCACGGGGCGGCATGAATTCCGCAATGGCGTGACCCATACCATCGAGGAGCGCGAGCGGCTCACGCCCGAGGCGATCACGCTCGCGCAGGTGCTCCAGCGCGCGGGCTACGCGACCGGCATTTTTGGCAAGTGGCACCTCGGCGACGAACCCGACCGGCAGCCGGGGCGGCGCGGTTTCGGCGAGGTCTTCATCCACGGCGCGGGCGGCATCGGGCAGAGCTATCCGGGCTCGTGCGGCGACGCGCCGGGCAACACGTATTTCGATCCGCTCATCCTGCACAACGGCACCTTCGTCAAGACGCGCGGCTACTGCACCGACATCTTTTTCTCCCGCGCGATCGAGTGGATGGACGGGCAGCTCGATGCGCACATCCCCTTCGTCGCGTGGATCGCCACGAACGCCCCGCACGAGCCGCTCTCCTGTCCGCCAGAATACGAGCGCCCTTACGCGGGCCTGGTCCCCGCGAAGGTCGCGACGTTCTTCGGCATGATCGCAAACATCGACGAAAACGTGGGCCGGGTGCTCGCGAAGCTCGACGAGTGGGGCATCGCGGAAAAGACGCTCGTGATTTTCATGAACGACAACGGCGGCACCGCCGGAGTGAAGGTCTGGAACGCCGGAATGCGCGGCGCGAAAGTCACACCCTGGCTCGGCGGCACGCGCGCGGCGAGCTTCTGGCGCTGGCCCGGCACCTTCGCACCCGGCGACCGCCCACAGCTCACGGCGCACGTCGATTTTTTCCCCACGCTCGCCGAGCTGGCCGGAGTGGAGCTGGGGGAAAAAGAGCGCGCGCAAGTCGAAGGGCGCAGTCTCGTCCCGCTCCTGCGCGACTCCGCCGCGCCGTGGCCGGAGCGCACTCTTTTCACCCACGTCGGGCGCTGGAAACACGGCGAAGCGGCGGCGGCGAAATACCTCAACTGCTCCGTGCGCACTCCGCGCTGGCATCTCGTGAACGTCCACCCGAAGGCGGAAAAAGCGTGGCAGCTTTTCGACGTGCAGGCCGACCCCGGCGAGCAGCGCGACGTGGCCGCCGAACATCCCGAAGTCGTCGGCGAACTCGACCGTGCCTACGACCGCTGGTGGGCTTCCGTGCAGCCGCAGCTCGTGAATGAGGACGCCGTGCCGCCAAAGGAAAACGCCTTCGCCACGCGCTATCGCGAGCAGTTCGGCGCGCTCCCCGCGGCGCAAGAACCGGCGCGGTGAGCCTGTTCAAATGCCTGCGCGCTCCATGAAAATCCCCGCCCTGCTCTGCCTCGCCCTCGCTCTCCCGCTCTGCCTCCGCGCCGCGCCGCCCACGCGCGAGGCGGTGCTCGCGGAGACGCTCAAACCCTACGCCGGCCCATCCGCGCGTGGCGTGGATACCAGCACGCTTACGGGGAAGGTGATGTGCGGCTACCAAGGCTGGTTCGCGTGCGAGGGCGACGGCGCGGACCGCGGCTGGCAGCACTGGACGAAAAAGCGCGGCCCACTCGGCCCGGCGAACGCGAAAATCGACCTGTGGCCCGACGTTTCCGAACTCGGCGCGGACGAGCGTTTCGCCACGGAATTCAAACGCGCCGACGGACGGGCCGCGGAGATTTTCAGCTCGTTCCGGCAGGCCACGGTGCTGCGGCATTTCCAGTGGATGCACGACTACGGGATCGACGGCGCGTTTGTGCAGCGCTTCATCGCCAGCCTGCGCGACCCCGTTTCGCTCCGCATGAACAACACCGTCCTCGCCCACTGCCGCGAAGGCGCCAACCGCAACGGCCGCGCCTACGCCGTGATGTACGACCTCAGCGGACTCGGCGAAAACCGCATGCAGGAAGTCATGGACGACTGGCACGCGCTCCGCACGCAGATGCACATCACCGACGACCCGGCCTACCTGCGGCATCGCGGCAAACCGCTCGTCGCCGTGTGGGGCGTGGGCTTCAACGACAACCGGAAATACACCACCGCCGAATGCGGCCAGCTCGTCGAGTTTTTGAAAAAGGACGGCTGCTCCGTGATGCTCGGCACGCCCACCGGCTGGCGCGACCTCGACCGCGACGCCCTGCGCGACCCCGCCTTGCACGACGTGCTGAAACTCGCCGATGTCATCAGCCCCTGGACCGTGGGCCGCTACGGCTCGCCCGCCCAAGCCGTCCGCCACGCCGAAAAAACGTGGACGCCCGACCTCGCCTGGTGCGCGCAGCAGAAGCTCGACTATCTGCCCGTCGTCTTTCCCGGATTTAGTTGGGCCAACATGAAGGGCGGGACGTTTGACCAAATCCCGCGGCTCAAAGGCGAGTTCCTCTGGTCGCAATTCGCCGCCGCGAAACGCGCGGGCGCGACGATGATCTACGTCGCCATGTTCGACGAGGTGGACGAAGGCACCGCGATCTTCAAATGCACGAATGACGTGCCCGTGAGCGACGAGGCGAAGTTCCTCACCTACGACGGCCTCCCCGCCGACTTCTACCTCAAGCTCACCGGCGCAGGAGCGAAAATGCTCCGCGGCGAACTGCCCGTGACTGCGCCTCTGCCGAAGTAAATGAAGGCCGCTGCGACCAAAGACGGACGCCTCACGGCCACGCGGCGCAGCCTCGTGGAGCGGCTCACGGATCTCGGCGATCAGCGGAAGTGGCAGGAGTTTTTTGAAACCTACTGGCGGCTCATCTACGGCGTCGCGCGCAAGGGCGGGCTGACCGATGCGGAGGCGCAGGACGTGGTGCAGGAGACCGTCATCACGGTGGCGAAAAACATCACGAAGTACGAGCGCGCGGCGGGCTCGTTCAAAGGCTGGCTGCTGCACATCACGCGCTGGCGGATCGCGGATCAATTCCGCAAACGCGCGCCTGCGGAAAAGCAGCGCACGAAGCGCGACGACAGCCGCCGCGGCACGGCCACCATCGACCGCGTGCCGGACGGCTTCGACCTCGATGCCGCGTGGGAAGAGGAGTGGCAGCGCAACGTCCTCACCGCCGCGCTGGAGCGCGTGAAGCGCAAGATCGATGCGAAGCGCTACCAGATTTTCGACTGCCTCATCGTGAAGCAATGGCCCGCGTCGAAAGTGGCCGCGGAACTGCGCGTGAGCATCGCGCAGGTCTATCTCGTGAAGCACCGCGTCTCCGCGCTGGTAAAACGCGAGGTCGCGGCGGTGGAAAAACTGCGGTGAGCGGGGTGCCGCCGCCGCTGTAGGGGAAGCTGCCAGCTTCCCCTACAGCGACGCAGCAGCGGCACGGAGCATCCGTGCACGAGCGCGAAATGACTTTGGGCAGATGCCCTACCGTTTCACCTCGTAGTAATACGCGCGGTAGGTGCCATCAATCGTGATGCTGCCATCCGCAGACACGGGCACGGATTTGCCGGCCATCGGCACGCCGTAGTGGTCGCAGGGCGTGACGCTCGCGGGTTTCGCGCCGGCAAATTTCAGCGTGGCCTGCACGGGTTCGAGCAGGAGCGGCGGGGTGCCGGCGGCTTCGAGCGCGGTGCCGTCGGCGTTGTAGCGGGTGCCGGTGAGTTTGTCCTGCGCGAGGGCGGTGATGAGGATGTGTTTGCTTTGCGCGAGCGGGAGATTGTCGAGCGGGGTGAAAATGGTGCTGACGAACGGCGTCTTGAACGTCGCGCTCACGCCGGGCAGCGCGAAGGTGCCGCCGCCGGTCTTGCCGATCACGCCCTGCGTCTTCGGCGTATGCACGGTGATGACCTCGCGCCCGTAGTCCCACGTCAGTTCGCCCGTCGCGGACGCGATGACTTTGTTCGCTTCGTTCCAGTATTTCGCGAAGTTCGTGCTCTCACTTTTCCCGCCGTCGAAACCGACCGTCACGCGCCCGATGGCGAAGGCTTCCGCAGGCGTGCCGCCGCTGCTCACGAGCGTCTTGATGTCGTAGCCGCCTT
>JAYVNN010000224.1:0-4735 GCA_043758435.1 Chthoniobacter sp. | reverse complement strand
GCCACCCCGCTCGACGCCGTGGACGGAGCCGAGGCGCTCATCCTCGCCACCGAGTGGAAGGAATTCCTCAACCAGGATTTCGCCGAGGTCAAAGCCCGCATGCACACCCCGCTCATCTTCGACGGCCGCAATCTCTTCAACCCCGAAACCATGCGCGAACACGGCTTCGACTACCGCGCCATCGGCCGCCCGTAGTAGGGCAGGCATCCTGGCCTGTCGCAGTCCGCCGGGCATCCCTGCCCGGCGAAAAGGAAACGTCCTCCACCCGGAGGACGTTTTCCTTTGGTCAGCTTTCCGTCTTCCGCCCTCCGCCCTCCGCCCTCATACTTTCCCCATGCCCTCAAACCCGCGCCAATCCTGCATCCGCGCGCTTCTCGAGTGGGAGAAGGGCAAGCATTTCTCCGACGAAATCCTCCACACCGCCCTCGAACGCGAGCCCCTCCGTCCGCTCGACCGCGCGTTCTTCATGGAGACCTTCTTCGGCATCCTCCGCAATCTCAGCCGCCTCGATTTCCTCATCGCCCAACTCCGCGAAGGCCGGATTGATCCTGAGACCCGCGCCATCCTCCGCCTCGGGCTCTACCAGATTTTCCACATGCGCACCGCGGATCACGCCGCGGTCAATGAAACCGTCAACCTCGCCGTCCGCGCCCGCGGCCTGGTCAACGCCATCCTCCGTCGCACGCTCCGCGAAAAACCTGCGCTCGAAAACGCCCTCGCCCTCGCCGGCCCCGCCGTCGCCACCTCGCACCCACAGTTTCTCCTCGACCGCTGGCACACCCACTTCGGCCCCGACGCCACCGCCCGCCTCTGCGCCTGGAACAACCAGCCCGCCGAAGTCCACGTCCGCGCCAACACCCTCCGCGTCACCCCCGGCGAACTCCTCCGCAGCGCCCCCACCGCCGAGCCCTCGCCCGCGCATCCCCTCGCCCTTCGCGTGAAAACGCTCCCCTTTTCCTGGATCGCCCACGGCCTCTGCTACGTGCAGGATCCCAGCACCCTCATGCCCTGCGACCTCCTCGCCCCGCAGCCCGGCGAGACCGTCCTCGACGCCTGCGCCGCACCCGGCGGCAAGACCACCTACCTCGCCCAGCTCATGCGCGACGAAGGCCGCATCGTCGCCTGCGACCTCTACGAAAGCCGCGTCGCCCGCCTCCGCGAAAACCTCGCCCGCCTCGGCGTCACCATCGCCCACGCCATCCAGCACGACTGCATGCAAGCCGGCCCGCCACTCGCGCCCGCCAGCTTCGACCGCATCCTCGTCGATGCCCCATGCAGCAACACCGGCGTCATCCGCCGCCGCGTCGATGTCCGCTGGCGGCTCACCGACGAGGACTTCATCCGCATGCCCGCCCAGCAGCTCGCCCTCCTCCGCCGCACCGCCACTTTACTGAAACCCGGCGGCACCCTCGTCTATAGCACCTGCTCCCTCGAACCCGAGGAAAACGACCGCGTCGTCGAGCAAGCCCTCGCCGCCATCCCCACCCTTCGCTTCCTCGAAAGCCGCCGCACCCTCCCCTTCGCCGACGCTGTGGACGGGTCGTTCGCCGCCAAATTCACCCGCGTGTAGCGCTCAAATAACGCGCCGATATTCTGAGCAGAGTTTCCCTCGGACAAGCTTGCTTACATGCGGCCTGACGTAGAATGGCCCTGACGATGAAGCGCCCGACCCTTTTCCTCGCCGCCATCAGCTTTGGCGGCCTGCCTTTTTTGCTCCAAGCAGATCCCCCGGCTTTTCCTGAAGACCCGGCGCAGCTTCGCGAGCGGACGAGTTTTCAGACTGGCAAGCCGTGGAGCCCGCTGGGCAATTTGCGCGCGGATGTGGCGATGGTTTATGGCATCGGCAATGGGTTGGCGGAGCGGGTCAAAAGCTGGCGGGATCGGGGCTACCGGGTGCATCTGATGACGGGAGTTTCGTGGGGCGAGTATCAGGATTACCTCTACGGGCGCTTTGACGGCGTGAACCACGAGGACAATGCGCAGATGGATCGCAACGGGAAGAAGATCGGCCACGGCGGGGATGTGTGGTACATGTGTCCGGCGGAAAACTACGGCGAATACCTGTGCGTGGGTGTGCAGCGGGCGCTGGATGCCGGCGTGGAGGCGGTGCATCTGGAGGAGCCGGAGTTTTGGGCGCGCGCGGGTTACTCGGAAGGCTTCAAGCGGGAGTGGCAGAGCTTTTACCACGAACCCTGGCAGGCTCCGCACGAGTCGGTGGATGGCCAGTGGCGCGCGTCGAAACTGAAATACTTTCTGTATCGGCGGGCGCTCCAGCAGGTGTTCGCCCACGTCCAGGCTTTCAACCAGCGCACGGGCAAAAAAGTGCGCTGCTATGTGCCGACGCACAGTCTGATCAACTACGCGCACTGGTGCATCGTGAGCCCGGAATCCAGCCTCGCGAAACTGGACGGCTGCGACGGCTACGTGGCGCAAATCTGGACAGGCACCGCGCGCACGCCGAACCATTTTCGCGGCGTGCGCAAGGAGCGGACTTTTGAGACGGCGTTTCTGGAATACGGCGCGATGCAAAATCTCGTCCGGGCGACGGGGCGCTCGGTCTGGTATCTCAATGATCCGGTGGAAGACAATCCGCGCCACGACTGGACGGACTATCGGAGCAATTGGGAATCGACGCTGACGGCGTCGCTGCTCCAACCGGAAGTCTGGCGCTACGAGGTGGCACCCTGGCCAGAGCGGATTTTCGGCGGAAAATATCCGCGTGATGCACGGGGCGAGGACCGCAAGGCGATCCCGCCGGAATATGCGAGCGAACTGCAAGTGGTGATGCAGGCGCTGACCGACATGCAGCAGGCGAACGTGCAGTGGGATTGCGGCACGCAAAAGTTCGGCGTGCTGGTGAGCGATTCGCTGATGTTTCAGCGCGAGCAACCGACGCCCAGCGATCCGAACATGGCGCACTTTTACGGGCTGGCGCTGCCGCTTTTGAAACGGGGAATGCCGGTCACTCCGGTGCAACTCGAGAACGTGACGCTGCCCGGATTCCTGGATGCGCAGCGCGTCCTGCTCCTGAGTTATCAAGGCCAGAAGCCGCTCTCTGCGGACGTGCATGCGCCGCTGGCGGAATGGGTGAGGAAAGGCGGCGTGCTCGTAATGGTGGACGACGACAAGGATCCGTACAACCGGGTCCGCGAATGGTGGAATGGCGACGGTAAAAATGACCGCACGCCCCGCCAGCACCTGTTCGGGACGCTGGGCGTGAAAGACGATGATTTCACCAAAGGCGCGGCTCCGCTGATCGCGGTCGGCAAGGGAGCGGTGGTATGGCTGCGAGAAAATCCCGTTCAATTCGCACTCAGCCCCGAGGCCGACGCGCGGCTGGCCGGGGTGCTGAAATTGGCCACGAGCAAGGCCGGTCTGACATGGAGAGAAACCAATTTCCTGGCGCTGCGCCGCGGTCCTTACGTGATCGGTGCGGGTCTGGATGAATCCGTCGCGGCTGAAGTCAGACAGCTCAAAGGCCGCTTTGTGAACCTGTTCGATCCCGACCTCAAAGTGCAGCGATCCATCGCGCTGACACCGGGCGCCCGTGTCTTCCTGCTGGATCTCGACGCGGTGAAATCGAACAGCCCGCGGCTCCTCGCTTCCGCGTGCAAAGCACTCCCTGCCCAGCGCGACGACGGCGCGTCCGCATGGACCGTTGAGGGTGTCGGCGACACCCCGGCGATCCTTCTAATCGCCACCGCAAAACCGCCGCGCTCAATCCAGTTGGAGCAACAGCCCCTCAACTCCTTCACCTACGATGCCGCCGAAGGCTTGCTCTATATCCGATTCCCAAATGAAGCGCGGCCGCGAAATCTCGTCGTCGCGTTCTAGGCTGTAGATGAATCTCCCCGGTTGAGTTTTAGGCGGCGCAGTGCGCCGGAGTTCACTTCGCGAAAATCTCCGCGAAGAACCCTTTCATCTCCGTCCACGATTCCTTGTCCGCCGCCGCGTTGTAAGCCGCGCCTTTGCTGTTGTCGCTGCCCGCATCGGGCCGGGTGAACGCATGCACCGCGCCGGGATACGCCACGAACTTGTAATTCACCGCGCTCTTCGCCATCTCGTCTTTGAAAGCGGCCACCTCATCCGCCTTCACAAACGGATCATCCGCGCCGTGGCAGACGAGCACCCTGGCCTTGATGTTTTTCGCATCCTCCGGCGTCGGTGTGCTTAGACCGCCGTGAAAGCTCACGATCCCCTGCACATCCGCGCCGCTGCGTCCCAGCTCCAGCACCGTCGTCCCGCCGAAGCAGTAGCCGATGGCCGCGACCTTGCCCTTTTGGACCAGCGGATTTTTCACGAGCTGCTCCAGCCCCGCCTTCACCCGCGACCGCAGCACGGGCCGATCGCCCTTGTATTTGCCTGCCAGCGCGCCGCATTCCTTCGGGTCGGTGGGATGCACGCCCTTGCCGTAGATGTCCGCGCAAAACGCCACGTAGCCCAGCTCCGCGAGCTGCTGCGCGCGGCCCTTCACGTAGTCGCCCACGCCTGTCCAATCCTGCACCACTAGCACGCCAGGCCGCGGCTTTTCATTGGCATCGTCGTAGGCGAGAAACCCTTCGCAAACCGTGTCGCCGTCCTTGTATTCGACGGTCTCGGTTTTGATTTTCGCGAAAGCGGATGGACTCAATGCAGCGATCGCCACAACGGCGGAGAGGAGAATGGGAGTTTTCATGGAATGAAGTTTAGCGTGGCGTTTTCAGTTCGTAAATGAGCGCGGCGGCGGCTGTAGGGG
>JAYVNN010000223.1:0-14157 GCA_043758435.1 Chthoniobacter sp. | reverse complement strand
CGGTGACGGCGGTGACCTGCTTGCCGTTGCGCACGGCGTCCATGAGCGCGCCGACGATGCGCGGGTCGCCGCCGGTGCGGTAGAGCGTCTGCTTGATGGCGAGGACGTGCGGATCGGCAGCGGCTTGCTCAAGGAAATCGACGACGCTGGCGCTGAAACTTTCGTACGGATGATGCACGAGCACGTCGCGCTGGCGGATGATGGCGAAGAGATCGCTTTCACCGCGAAAGGTGGGCGGCGCGGGCGCGGTGAAAGGTTTGTCGCGCAGTTCGGGCGAGTGGTCGCCTTCGTAGATGGCCATGAGACGCACCGGGTTCAGCGGGCCGTCGATGATGTAGAGGTCGTCGGCGGTGAGTTCGAGGGTGTCGAGGAGGTATTGGTAGATTTCCGCCGGGCAGTCGGCCTCGACCTCGAGGCGCACGGCCGCGCCTTTGCGGCGGTTGTGCAGCTCGTTTTCCACGGCCTTGAGCAGGTTCGCGACATCGGCTTCGTCGAGATACAGCTCGCTGTTGCGCGTGACGCGGAAATGCCAGAAGCCGAGGATTTTTGTCCCCGGAAAAAGGTCCGCGAGATAGTGGCCGATGAGGTAGCCGAGGTAGATGAAATCACGCCGGTCATCCTCGCGCGGCAGCCGCACGAGGCGCGGCAAGACGCGCGGCACCTGCACCACGGCGAGGCGGCGCTGGGTCTCGCCGTTGCGCTCGATTTCGAGCTGCACCACGATGTTCAGCGACTTGTTCAGGAGCTGCGGAAAAGGGTGCGACGGATCGATGCCGAGCGGCGTCAGGACAGGCCGCACATTGGCGCGGTAGTATTGCTCGACCCACACGCGGTCCGTCTCGTCGAGGTGCGCGTAGTCGAGGAGATGAATTTCGTTTTCTGCGAGCGCCGGGAGGATCTCCTCGCGCCAGCAGCGGTACTGCTGCCCGACCATCGCGCGCACCCGCTTGCAGATCGCACGAAAGGTTTCGCTCGCCGTCTTGCCGTCCACGCTGCGCTCCACCACGTCGCTCTCGATCTGCTGCTTCACGCCCGCCACGCGCACCTCGAAAAACTCGTCGAGATTCGAGCTGGTGATGGTGAAAAACTTCACCCGCTCGAGCAGCGGATTCGCCGCATCGAGCGCCTCGTCGAGCACCCGCTGGTTGAATTCCAGCCAGCTCAGCTCACGGCTGAGAAAATGGGCGGCGGTAAAGTTTTTCATAAAAGCGCAGCCTAGGAACGCGGCGGGAAAAAGGCCAAGCAACATTCGCCCACCGCCCGGCGCGGGCCGCGCAGCCTTGATCGGCGCGGGCCGCGGGCGATTTGCAAATTGACGCGCGCCCGTCTTTTGCCCAGCCTCCGCGCGCTAGAAACACCCACCATCACCCACCCAAAATGCGTATGAAAAACACCACGACCAATCCCTCCAAACGTCCTTTCATCCTTGCCGTCTCCGCCGCCGCGCTGCTCGCGGCTTTCGTACCGGCGCGCGCCTCGCTGCTCCTCGATCCCACGGGCGGCACCGTGCTTTTCAACGACACCAGCTCGCACGATGACCAGTCCAGTTCCGGACGCTCGCTCGGTTTCACCGGCACTTTTTTTGGCACGCCGCACACCACGGTGGACGTCATCACCAACGGCAACCTCAACTTCACCGGCAACACCACCTTTTCCAACTCCGCCCTGAGCGCCGGCGTCGCGCGCATCGCGCCGCTGTGGGACGACCTCATCATCAATACCGGCGACGGCGCCTCGATCATCGAAACCGTCAAGCCCGGCAAGTACTACGCCGTCACTTGGAGCCAGATCGAAAATTTCGGCTCCAGCGTCACCCGGCAGACTTTCCAAGCCGCGTGGTTCGGCGCGGCCACGACTTTGCGCGGCTTCACCTTCAAGCCCGACGACATCGTTTTCAGCTACACCGGCCCGATCCAGCCGTTCAACGGCGACAGCGCCACCGTCGGCCTCGACAGCGGCGCGGCGGCGCTGCCGCTGCCGGGCACCACGAACGGACTCATCTCCGCGGCCACGGGCAACCTCCTGCCCGCCGCGGCCAATGGCGGCTTTGTCCTTTTCCGCCCGGATGGCGTAGGCAGCTACACACCGTTCCTCGCCGCACCGGTTTTGCAAAACACCGCGGGCACGCCGGTGGACGCGAATTTCATCGTCGTGGAAAACGTGACGACCGGCGACCCCACGCTGAGCAACACCATCGGCTCCGTGCTCTTTGCGGAAGGCGCGGCCCTGCGCGTTTTCAATACGCTCACGGTCACGCGCAACTACACGCAGTCCGCGACCGGCAAGCTCCAGCTCTCGCTCAGCGGCGCGACCACTTTTGACAAAGTGATCGTCGGCGGCGTGGCCACGCTCGATGGCGCGGTCGAGGTCAGCTACGCCAACGGTTTCAAACCGAAACGCGGCCAGACCTTCGAGGTGCTCACGGCGGCGGGCGGCGTGCAGGGTGAATTCGCGGAGGTCATCGACCCGCTAGGCACCGCGCTCCTCGGGCTCGGCGCGATTTACGAAAGCAACGCCGTGCTGCTCACGGTCGTGCAGCAGTCCTTCGAGGCGGTGACGCGCGCTGTTGGCGGCACGCCGAACCAGGTCGCCACGGCCCGCGCGCTCGACAGCGTGGCCTTTGACAAAAAAGTGCCGGACTTCATCGACTTCCTCGACCAGCAGCCCATCGGCAAACTGCCCGAGGAACTCGACCGCATCGCACCCGAGGAAATCACCTCCGTTTTCAACATCGCCACCTCGCTCGCCAATGTGCAGATGGCCAATCTCCAGCGCCGCCTCGAAGACGTGCGCCTGGGTTCGACCGGCTTCAGCGCGCAGCGTTTTGCGATGCAGGGGAGCGCGCCGGATTATCACGGCGGCTTCGGGCTCGCAGGTGTCGCCGGGCCGGACGGAAAGGACGGGAAAACCTCGAAGGCCGTGTTGCTCCCCGAGCCGCCGCGCTGGGGCTTTTTCATCAACGGCACGGGTGAATTCGCCGACGTGGAAAACGACGGCAACGCCCGCGGCTACGAGATCACCACCGGCGGCGTCACCCTCGGCATTGACTACCGCGTGTGCTCGAATTTCGCCGTCGGTTTCACCGTCGGCTACGCGCACACCGGCGCGGATTTGACCGACCAGGGCTACATCGCCGTCGATGGCGGCCGCATCGGTCTTTACGCCACCGCTTTCGGCCACGGCTTCTACCTCGACACCGCCGTGACCGCCGGCTGGAACGGCTACGACACCCGCCGCTCCGCCCTCAGCGGCTCCGCGCGCGGCAGCACCAATGGCGGCGAACTCGATGTCTTCGTCGGCGGCGGCTACGATTGGAAAGTCGGCGCGCTGACCGTCGGCCCCACCGCCAATTTCCAATACACTTACCTGGATCTCGGCAGCTTCACCGAGCGCGGCTCGCTCGCACCGCTGGCCTTTGGCAAGCAGAACGCCGAGTCCATCCGCACCGCCGTCGGGCTGAAGGCGAGCTACGACTGGAAATGGCACGGCCTGCTCATCAAACCCGAAGTGCGCGCCGCCTGGCAGCACGAGTTTGGCGACACCGCCTACACCATCGTCTCGCGCTTCGCCGGTACCGGCGGCTCCGCCTTCACCGTCGCCGGCCCGGACATCGGCGCGGACAGCGTGCTCGTCGGCGCGGGCTTCGCCGTGCAGTTCAACGAACGCACCTCCACCTACCTCTACTACGACGGCGAACTCGGCCGCTCGAACTACGCCTCCCACACCATCACCGGCGGCCTCCGCATCGAGTTCTAAAAAGCCGTCCGCTCAAAAAATCCCAAAGCCCGCGAACCATTTCGGTTCGCGGGCTTTGTTTTGTCCGAAAAAAACGGGAGGGCGGGCTTCGACCGGGCGGCGACTCGCAGGTCACCATCGCCCGGCGGAAGTCCCGCCCTCCCGGAACCACCAACGAAAAGTCTTACCGAATGGTCGACGACGTGCGCCCGCCGGTAACGCGCGGATCCACGCTCAGAGCAAAGAGCACGCGCTCGGCGGCATTCTTGTAGTCGAACGGCGCGGCGTAGCCCAGACCCGGCGCGTAGATTGATCCCCAGCTCCCCTGCCCGCGGCTGCCACCGGCGAGGTCGAACTCATAAAGCACATTGCCCTCCGTGCCTTTGCTCACGTCCTTCGCGTCGGCGTGATGATGCTTCGCCGCCACGTCCGTCACGCGCACATGGATGCGGATTTTCGAGCTGCCAAAACCCGGTCCGAGCGGCCCGTTCACCGCGCGCCAGAATGGCGTGCCCGCGTCCACCACCTCGAGATTGCTTTCCACGAGCCAGCCCACCGTCGGCGTCTCGTCGTCCGCCAGCACCGCGGCGGGAGCCATCTTTTCCAGCTCCTCCTTCAGTGCCTTGGAAAATTCCGCCGGAGCCAGCGAGTGGCGGATCGGCAGTTCGCCCGGGCCGCCGCTATGCTGGCCGATGAATTTCGCCTCATCGGCAAACGTGCGGATGTAAATCGCCTTCGGGTGCGTGGCCCCGGTGGCGATGTCCGTGTGGGCGACTTTGACGCCCGCGCAGCCGGTGAGCGCGCAGGCAGCGGTGAGAGTGATGAGGGTGTTTTTCATAAGTGTGCGAAGTGAAATTTCCCCTCTCGTCATGCAGGATGCGTGCCCGCATTGCTGGACAAAATGAACCCCGTGGAAACGCCGGCACCTAGCCGCCCTTGGCTTCAGCGGCCGGACAGCGAGATGCCGCGGACTTTCCGGTAAAGTGCGACCGCATACGTGTCGGTCATGCCGGAGACGAAATCGAGCATCTTCAGCAGGCGGATGTAGGGGTCGCGCGGCGCAGTACGCTGGCGCGCGAAACTCTCCGCGGGCACGAGCGCGAGTAGTTTGCGACTGCGGGCCGCGGCCTTTTTTCCATGCACCGCCAAGTCGTTGAGCGAGGAGACAAAATCATCGAGCAACCCGCCGAGCACGGCGAAGCCCGCCGCCTCGATCTCCACGCCGCGCGCCGTGCTGTAAATCGTCTTCCGCGAACGCTGCATGATCTTTTCCCAAACCACGCGTGATGGTCCGGCGTCGATCAGCGGCTGGTCGAACCGGCCAGCGAGAATCTCCGGCTCATGCGCGAGAAAAACCTCGGTCGCTTCGTCGATCGCCGCCCCGATGGCGACGGCCCGCAGAATCTGCACGCGGCGCGTGTCATCATGGGCGTCACGCAGCCGCTTCGGGTGTCGCTTCGTCGGGATCAGGGCGAAAAACGCCTCGCGCACCTGACCGTAGCTGAGATGCCCGGTGCGCATCCCATCCTCGAAATCGACCAGCCGGTAGCAAATGTCGTCCGCCGCTTCGACGAGAAACGCCAGCGGATGCCGCGCCCACCACGCTGCGTCCGGCGTGCGGCGCAGCAGCCCGCAATGTTCGGCGACACTTGAGAAGTGCTCGTGTTCGCTTTGGTTGAAGCCGAATTTTTTCGCGCTCGCGCCACGGTGGACGCCGTCCGGGACGAGCGATTCGCGCGGATATTTGGTAAACGCCCCGAGCGTGGCGTGCGTGAGCTGGAGACCGCCAGGATTGTCCGGCATTTGCAGCCGCGTGATCAGACGGAAGCCCTGCGCATTGCCCTCGTAGCACTCAATGTCCGCCCGCTGCGCCGCGTTCAATTCCGCACCAGCCACAGCCGCCACCACCGACGTTTGAAACCAATGCCGGATCGCGTCCTCGCCCGAATGGCCGAACGGCGGATTACCGAGATCATGCGCCAGCGCCGCCGCGGCGACGATCTCGCCGAACTCCGAGCCGTGTGATTTTAAGCGCCGATGCCGCCGGCAGATTTCCGCGCCAACCCGCGCCCCGAGTGAGCGCCCGACACTGGCCACCTCCAGCGAGTGCGTGAGCCGTGTGCGCACGTAGTCATTGTCCGCCAGCGGGAAGACCTGCGTCTTGTCCTGCAACCGCCGGAACGCCGTTGAAAAAGTGATCCTGTCCGAGTCACGCCGAAACTCCGAACGCGCCGGATCATGCGACCGCGGCTTGCCGTCTTTGCCGAGGTGCCCGGCGCAGAGGAGTTGGTTCCAGTCCATGCTCATGGCGCGCACCTTGCGCGCCTCGCGCCCAAAACCCAACCGTCATTCGGAACGGAGCGTCGGAAGCGGCCCAATGAGAAAAAAAAGCGCGTAATCCCGAGCGGAGTTCCGTGCGGGCGCAGGCGGGACGGAACGCAGTCGAGGGACCCCGGCGGTCCGATCCAGCGCAGAACGTCAGCGAACCACCGAGGTCCCTCGACTGCGCTGCGCCCGCCTTTCCGCCTGCGCTCCGCTCGGGATGACACATTTTCTTCAATATAAAACGTCATAACTGTTTCGTGGCGGTGCGGTGGATGAAGAATTGGAAGGCGAGTTCAACCAGCAGCAGCGCCACGGCGGCGAGGACGAACCAATGGAAGATGGGTTTGCCGAGGATCAGGTTTTCAAAATCCTCGCGCCCCTGGACGAAGAACCCGTGCTGCCCTTTCTCGCCGAGCTGCTCCGGCAGCAGCGTGCGGTCAATCGGGCGCAGGTCGCTTTCGTCGGGCGGTGGGTTCACGGCGTAGGCGTGGAGCAGGCGGTTGCCGCGGATCGTATAAAAGCCAATTTCCTCCGGCACAAACGAGATGCCGATGCGCTCGCCCATCGCCTCTGTCTTCACTTCCAGCGGCTCGCCAGTCGGCCTGCGCACAGGATTCGCGGCCAGTTCGCTTTTCCAGACCTCGTCCGTCACGGGCTCGCCGATGAGCGATGACACCGGCAGCGGTTCGTCGCTGGTGATGTTCTTCACGATCTCCTGCATCCACGCGGGAAAGATGCGCTGCCGCGCGAGGTTGCTGGAGAATTCGCTGACGGAAAAGTTCATCAGGAGCAGCGTGCCGAGGCCGTGGTTGAGGCTCGCCATCGCGGGCGTGTCGTCGGCGTAGGTGAGGAGGATGCTGCCCGCGCCGGTCGAGCCGGCGTCGTAGATGTCGTAGAATTCGAGCAGCGCGAGGTTCTGTCGCATCGGCCCGCGGAAGAGCCGCAGGTAGCGCGATTTGAAGTCTCCCTTGATAATCTGCTGCGCGCCCGTGCCCACGCTTTTCGCCACGCGCCGGCTGCCAAGCTTGAGTGGAAGCGGGTTCCCGGCCATCGCTTTTTCCAGCGTAGCCAGATTAGCGGCGTCGTTTTCGCCGTCGAGAAACCAGACCACACCGCCGCCGTGGAAGATGAAATCCGCCACGAGCTTGCACGCGGCGTCGGTCAGGCGGCCGGTGCGAGTGAAGAAAATCTTCTTCACCGCTGCCAGCTTCGCGCTGGTCACGCCCGCCGCCGGCACCTGTTCGGGGAGCAGCGAGCCGGCGAGATCGTCATACGGGTTCAGCGCGGTTTTGAGGAAAAGGGTCGCGTCTTTTTTTGGATCGGGCGCGTCGGAGACGATGAGGATGCCTTCCTTTTCCATGACGGGGATGGTGAGGAAATAGCGATCGTCGAGCGCGAGGTCGTCAGGCGTGAGGCTGATTTCGCATTGGTGCAGCCCTGGTCCGCCGGGCGGCACGGGCAGCGTGACTTTGGCCGTGCTCCACGGCGCGACGGCGACTTCTTTTTCAAAACTCGTGCGCCCGTCGAGCACGACTTTGAGCGGCTCCTGCATCGGCATGTCGCAGAAGTTTCCGACCTCGACTTCGAGCGTCACGGTGTCGCCCGCGAGCACCTGCGTCTGGCTGATCGACGCGCCGAGGATCGCGCGGTTGTCGCGGTTCGGCGGCGCGCAATCGACGAAGAACATGCGGGCGTTTGGCGGCAGTCCGGTGAAATCCACATTCGCCCAGTTCCGGCGCTGGAAGTCCGACAGATAGTAGATCTCCGGGCTGCCCGCGTTCTGCGCGAGGAGACGTGCGGCGAGCGCATTGGCCTGGCTGAAATCCGCGCGGGTGAAGCCCGCCTTCAGTTCGGCGACGAAGCGTTTCGCATCCGCGTGGCTGCGCGAAAACTCGAAGAAGCACGACTTCGGCGACTGCCCGGCGGCGATGACGTTCACCGTGTCCTCCGCGCCGAGGGTCGCGAGGATTTTGTCCGCCTCGCTCTCCGCGCGCTGCCGACTGCTCACGCCGCCGCCCTTGTGCTCCATGCTCAGCGAATGGTCCATGACGAGCAGCACCGCGCGCCCCGCCTGCTGGTCCGCCGCCGAGCCGAAACGCGGCAGCAGCGGTTTCAAAAACGCCAGCAGCAGCAGCAGGATGAACAGCGTGCGCAGCGCGAGCAGCAGCAGATGCCGCCAGCGGAAAATCCGCGACCGCTGCGCGATGGTCTCGCGGATGTGCTTCACCGACGAAAACTCGAACAGCCGCGGGAAGCGCAGGTTCAGGACGTGGATGAGCAGCGGCAGACCGGCGAGGAGGATGAGGCCGGGGAGGAGGGCGGAGTTGAGGAAGCTCATCGCGAAAAGGAATGCGCGTGGCTGCTCGCGCGAAGCGCCCCTAAGACCCTGCCGTCATTCTGAACGCAGCCTTTGGAGGCTTTGCGACAATGGCGGAGTGAAGAACCGCTGACTGTAAATGGGCGGAGGCGGTGGAAGGGTGACACAGCCCGTCCCGGCTGTGCGACCGTGCGCGCAGGAGCACCACCAGCACAGGCGGGACGCACTGTGTCACTTTCTCCCGCCGCCTCCGCCCGCGTTTCAGTCAGCGATCCTTCACTGCGTTTCGCCCCCGCCTGCGCCCGCGGCGAAACTCCGTTCAGGATGACGGTTGGTTTTTTGGGGCGCTGCGCGCTGCGCGCTCCCCATCTCTGCGTCTCTGCGTCTCTGCGTTTCATCCTATCGTGTGCTTTCGTTTTTCCCGCGGAAGCCGAGATACGCCTCGATCGCGTCGAGATACGGGCGCTGGGTGTCGATGAGGCGGTGCTGGATTTGCCGCAGGTCGGCTTCGCGCGCGAGGTCGGCGACGAGGCGCTGCATGTTGGCCTGATACTGCGCGCGGATTTCCTCGGGATCGACCTGCACGGTCTCCGCCGTTTCGAGATCGACGAACTTCGCGGCATTGAACGACGGCAGGTTCATCTCGTCGGGATCGGTGACTTGCAGCAGCAGGATTTCAAACTTCCGATGCACGAACTGCGCCAGCGTGTCGAAGAGCGCGGCGGTGTCATCGAGAAAGTCCGAGAGGATCACGATGCGCCCGCGCTTCTTGAACAGCGCATTGCACTCGCGCACCGCCTCGGCGATGCCCGTGGTCCGCGCGGGCCGCACGCGCTCCAGCTCGGTCACGATCTGGTGCAGATGCCGCCGCGTGCCGCCGGGCGCGAGGAATTGCGTGACCTTTTGCGCGAAGAGCACGAGCGCGGCTTTGTCGCTCTGCGCCATCATCAGGTAGGCGAGCGCGGCGGCGATCTTCGCAGCGACGATGAACTTCGATGCCCGCTTTTCGCCCGCGTAGCGCATCGAGCCGCTGGTATCGACCATGAGATACACGGTCATGTCCGTCTCCTCCTCAAACTGCCGCAGATACAGCCGCCGCGTGCGCCCATAGACGCGCCAGTCGAGCCGCGCGAGGTCGTCGCCGGGGACGTATTCCTTGTAGTCGGCAAACTCCGCCGCCGAGCCGCGGTAGGGCGACTTGTGCTTGCCCGCGTAGTAGCCATCGACCGTGGCCTTGGCGAAAACGAGCAGGTTCTCGAAGCGCTCCAGCTCTTGCAGATTGAGCAGCAGCGGCGGCGGGAGCTGCGGGCCGCGGTTGCGCATTTGGAGGAGGCTCGCGGCAGCGGCGCTGACGCCGGTTTGTTTGGGTAAAGGCGGGGGCTTCATCCTTGGCCTTTGCTAACCGACTCCATCCCGCTGTCATCCTGAGCGGAGTGTAACGGAGTCGAAGGACCCCGGCGGTCCGCTGGCGCTTGAAACAAATCCCCGCTCAAGTCGCGCCACTCGGGATTCATCGTGTTGATCAGCGCATCCTTCCTTGTCCGCTTCCATCCTTTAAGCTGCTTTTCCCGCGCGATGGCCGCGCGTGGCTCGGGGAAAACTTCGTAATACACGAGCAGCGTCAGCCGGTAATCCTTGGTGAAGCCCTCAAGCTCGCCGTGCTGGTGCTGCCACACGCGGCGGGCCAAATCGTTCGTCACGCCGATATACACCGTGGTGCGGAGATGGTTCGTCATGATGTAAACGAAAAGGGTTTTCACGTTCAGGACGGGTTCGGACCGCCGGGGTCCTTCGACTTCGCTGCGCCCGCCTTTCCGCCTCCGCTTCGCTCAGGATGACAGTTGCGGGGGTTGCAGGCGTTCATGGCGTTGTTGCCTATTTAATAGCTCTTCTCCTGCACCAACTTCACCAGCTCCGCCACAATGTCCCGTGACCGTTTCCCCGCACCAGTCGCGCGATAATTCGTAATCACGCGATGCTGCAAAACCGGCAGCGCGACGGTGCGCACGTCTTCGGTTTCGGGGACGAGCTTGCCATCGAGAAGGGCGAGCGCTTTCGCCCCGAGGATGAGGTACTGCGAAGCGCGCGGGCCAGCACCCCACTCGACGTAATCGCGCGTGATCTGCGGTGCCGTCGGATTCGCCGGGCGCGTCGCCGCGGCGAGGCGCACGGCGTAGTCGATGACGTGATCGCTAACCGGCGCGGCGAGCACGAGCTGCTGCACGGCGAGGATGTCTTCGAGCGAGACGACCGCCGCGAGCTGCGCGGCGGCGCGCAGGGTGGTACGTTTCACGATCTCGATCTCCTCGTCATGCACCGGGTAGTCGAGGTGCAGCGAAAACATGAAGCGGTCGAGCTGCGCCTCGGGCAGCGGATAGGTGCCTTCCTGCTCGATCGGGTTTTGCGTGGCCACGACGAGGAACGGATCGGGCAGCGCGCGCGACTGGCCGCCGACCGTGACCTTGTGCTCCTGCATCGCTTCGAGCAGCGCGGACTGCGTCTTCGGCGGCGTGCGGTTCACTTCGTCGGCGAGGAGCAGGTTGGCAAAGATCGGCCCGGCGAAATACTCGAACTCCAGCTTGCGGTCGCGCTCCTGCAAAAGCTCCGAGCCGATGATGTCACTCGGCATGAGATCGGGCGTGAACTGGATGCGCTTGAAGCTCAGCGTCAGCGTCTCCGCGAGGCTGCGCACGAGCAGCGTTTTCGCCAGCCCCGGCACGCCGACGAGCAGGCAGTGGCCGCGGGAAAAAAGGCTCACGAGCAGCAGCCGGATGATCGCCTCCTGGCCGACCATCACTTTGCCCAGCTCCGCAGTGATGCGGGTGTAAACGTCGCGCACAGCCTGCGGGGAAATTTCGATCATGCGCGCGGACGCTAGCGACGCGCCCCGCCATTGCCAACCGGCAATCCGCCCTCCCGCCACCCTCCTCGCCACCCTCGTTCCGCAACTCCAGTTGCGGAACGCCCTTGTCCCGGCAATTCCATTGCCCTGGCCCAGGTCGCCCGACGACGAGCGCCGACACCGCCCGCCCGCAAAGGAATTGCGCAGACAAGTGCGTGCCGAAATGGAGTTTCGGCACGAGGGGAAAAAGCGGCTGGAAGCGGTAGATGCACGCTGGCTGCCGGTCAAGAATCGCGCACCGCAGGCGGCGCGTCATTGCTGTGCGATCAAAGCCCGCTCCGCAGCAGTGCCCAGTTGCACCACTCCGCCTTCGGCTGGCGGTATTCCTTGCCGCCAAACTTCGCGAGCACCGGCACCTTCCACCAACCGCCCCCGAAGCAGACCTCCCGGTAGCCGGAGCAGCTCATTGCGGCGTCGAGCACCTCGAAGTAGGGCGTGTCGTCGCCGACACCGCTGGTGTTGTAATTATGCACCCCGAGGATTTCGCTGCGCCCGCCTGCGAGGGTTCGCAGCTTGGTCCCTTTGCCCTCGGTTTTCATGCCTAGGATCCACAGTTGCCCGCCGTCGTTCACCGTGTTCGCCCTGGGGCCGCCCTTCACTTCGCCCTCGGTGTTCCATTGGCGGATCCAGACTTTCGAGCCTTTCTCCTGATAGAGATGCCCCACGCAGTTCGTCATGAAAACGGACGCGCCCGGGCCGGCGATCACCGTGGCACCGGTGGAGTCGCAGACCACGGTGCGCGGCGAGCGATTCGCGATGACGAAGGTGGGCTCGGGGGCGAAGACTTGCAGGTGCGTGAAGGCCACGACGGGCACGCCTTCCTTTCCCTCCACGAGGAAGGCGGCCGTGCTGGCGGGAAAGTCGGGTGCCTTGTCCCCCACGCCGAGCAGTCGGACGCAGCCCAGCCCTGTCACGTGCCGCACCGTCCCGTGCACGCGCACGGATTTCCGAAAGTGATACCAGTTCGGGTCGCGCGCCTGCCCGCCGCGGAGATAGACTGTGCTCGCGCCGATCCTGGCCGCGTGGTCGATCGCCTTTTGAATGCCGTCGCTGTCGTCGCCCTCATCGCCGGGGTTGGCACCAAAGTCATTCGCGCAGACCCACTTTTTCGGGTCCGTCTCCCACGCGATGGCAGGCTCCGGCTCGATCGCCAGCGCCAGCCCGTTTGCCGGCGAATGCTCTCCGAGGCGCACAGCCTCCGCCGAGGTATATTCCGCCACCACGGGGCCTGCTGCGCCTTTCCCCTCGTCCGCGATAGCCGTCTGGTAGCCGGCAGTCGTCAGCCGCTGGACGAAAAGCGCCCCCTTTTTCATCCGCACCGCCGGCCCGGCGATGCGCGCACTCGTCGTGAAGCTGCAATCCACCAGCGACACAGTCGCCTGATCCACCACCTCCATCGCCAGCGGCGAGCCGATGACGCTGACCCGCTCCGCTGCCACCACCTGCCCCGTGAGCCGCAGCCCGACCTTCGACGCATTGCGGATCGTGACCCGGGAAAGCGTCTGGCTATTGAGGATATTGCCCGTGCTGATACCCGTGGCGAACCCGCTGATCTCCACATCCTGAATGAGTAGCGGCCCGTTCTGATCGGTCCAGCCGAGGTCCACCCCGCAGACGCCATTGCCGAGCACGCGCAGCATCCGCATCACGCCCGTGTTGTTACTGTAAAATTTCAGCCCCACCGCGCCGGGATTCTTCCCGCAATCCACGGTGAAATTGACCAGCGTGCGGTCGAAAAAATCCGCGTTCATCTTCGCCCCATCCGCCCGCCAGTGGCCGCGGATCAGCTCCTGCGGCCTGGCCGGATCGCCGAAACCCGCCGCGCCATCCACGAGCCGGATGATCGTCGCATCGCGCTCCTGCCCGAACATCCAAGGGCCGATCATCGCACCCCAGTTGTTCTCTTTCCCCGGCGGCTTGAAAATGAGGGGCTTGGTCACCTTGTAGATGCCCTTTGGCAGATAGAGGAAGCGCGAGCCGTCCGGCCCAGAGCAGCCTTCGATCGCAGACTGGAGGGCGTCCGTGTCGTCGCTCACGCCGTCGCCTTTCGCGCCGAAATCGCGCTTCACATCGAGCACCGCCCTCGGGTCGGCAGGGAAGACGATCTCCACCGCCACAGCCGCGTGCAAGCAGGTGAGAACTGAGGCGAGAAACGTGAGCAGCCGGAGGGAAAGGATGGTGATGGATGAGGGCGGGGTGGTCTGGCGGGTTGGCATTCGCACCGGAGCATGGAGTGCAAAGGAAGTGAGTGACATATTTAGAAATCAGTTTTGGCCAGCGAGAGCTTTCCCGCTTCGAGGCTGGCGAGATAAACCGCGCCATCCGGGCGCGCTTGGAGTTTTGTTTCGCCAAGCTCGGGAATGGTGACCGTGACCTCCCGCGTGTCGCCCTCCGCGGCCCACGCGGTGACGCGGGGCGAAGAAGACCGTTTCCGAGAGCAGCCGAACGGCCAGTTTCCACAACCCGCGGCGAGCGCGCTGAAGGCGACGTTCGTGTCCACCACCACCCGCATGCGCTACGCCTCCGGCGGGGCGAAGCGCCGCTCGTTCTTCTCCCACCAAGCGGCTTTGAAGTCTTCGGCGATGCGCATGGCCTCGGCCTTGGACATCTGGCTCCCGGCAACGAGCGAGGTAAAGCGAAACGGCCGCAGGATGGCTTCGACTTGGGAAAGGTCCATTTCGCCTCGCGGGATGGTCACGCGGATGGCGGCGTCATCGGCATGATGACGTTCGCTCATGCGCAGCGCGGCCACGAGGACCGAGGCATCAACCGCGGCAATCATCGCCCGCGCACCCGCCGGGCAAGCACTTCATCCCTGTCCTCACGATCCGCCTTGATGGCCGCCACGGCGTCGAACGGCGGCCCGCCAACAATCACC
>JAYVNN010000222.1:0-4777 GCA_043758435.1 Chthoniobacter sp. | reverse complement strand
CGCACGTCGAAATCTACGGCACCGACTACCCCACGCCCGACGGCACCTGCATCCGCGACTACATCCACATCCTCGACCTCGCGCAGGCGCACATGCTCGCCCTCACCGCCCCGCAGAGCGCCAAATACAACCTCGGCACCGGCGGCGGCACCAGCGTCCGCGAAATCATCGCCACCTGCGAAAAAGTCACCGGCAAAAAAATCGCCGTCATCGAAAAGCCGCGCCGCCCCGGCGACCCGCCGCGCCTCATCGCCGGCTCGGAAAAAGTCCGCGCCGAACTCGGCTGGAAACCGCAGTTCCAAGACGTGGAAAAAATCATCGCCAGCGCCTGGGCGTGGCATGTGAAGCATCCGAATGGATACGGGGACTGAGCGCGCCGGGTGATTTTTCAAAACGGCGCAATCAGCGGGATCGGTTCCCGCCGGTAGATTTGGAAATGCGAGTCCGTCGTCCAAACTCTCGCCGTGCCGTTCAGTTCCGCCATGCGAACGAGACACGCATCCGCCAGTGACATTGGCACGTCGCGGTAGTCGCGCATCAGCGCCTTCACCGCTGCCGACTCCGCTTGGAGCGCAAACGGAACGAGGAGGAGTCCGTGCTCCAGCCATTCGGCAAGGATCGTCTCATCCGCACCACCGCGTCGAAGCAGATGCGCCGCCTCCGCCAGCACAGCCTCGCAAGTGTGAAGCGGAAATGCGTTCCTCCGGGCCTCTTTGCTCGCCCATTCATGATGCTGATCGCTCCGCACCAGCAGCGCGACGAGCACTCCGGCATCCGCGATGACGGCGCTCACTTGCCGAAATCGTCGAGGTGACGCGGATTCGTCGAGAGATCATGTGGCCCCTCGAACATTCCGATGGACTCCCGCGCCGCTTCATAAAACGACTGTCCGGCGGATGCAGATCGCCCCGTGGCTTCCGCTTTTCCGTTGAACGCGCCGATCATCGCATCAAACGGATCGGGCTTGGTCGAAAGATCGCGCGGCCCCTCGAACATCCCGATGAATTCGTGCGCGGCGTCATAGAAGGACTTTCCACCCGCCGCGCTTTCCCCCGGCAGCACAATCTCCACGCGCGTGCCGTCGGGCACATGCGTGGGCAGCTTGATCGTGTCGTTTTCGACGACGGCTGTGATGCTCATGTGGCGAAGCTAGCACTCACCGCGCACTGAGCAAGGCGCGAACTGTCCGCTTGCAAGGCGGGTGCCAGCACAACAGCATCTGCCCAATGAGCAGCGCGTGCGAAAAGATCACCGGCAGAAAAATCGCCGTCCTCGAAAAACCGCGCCGCCCCGGCGACCCGCCCCGCCTCATCGCCGGCTCGGAAAAAGTCCGCGCCGAACTCGGCTGGAAACCGCAGTTCCAAGACGTGGGAAAAATCATCGCCAGCGCCTGGGCCTGGCATGTGAAGCATCCGGGCGGATACGGGGATTAAGCGCGAACAGGCAAGGTTTGTTCCGCTGCAAACGCACCCTGGACGAGATGGATCGGCAAAGCGAGACGCCGATCCGCTGAAAGCCGTGATTCCGGCCACGATTTGCCGGCACCGCGCCGCTGAACTCGGAGGCACAGCGTCCCGCGCTACTTCCCCTCCAGCCACTTCAGTTCGGCGGTGGCGAATTGGAACTGGGAGTCGTCTTTCAACCCCGTCGCGATGCACTTGCGGAAGCAGCTTGCGGCCTCGTCCTTTTGCCCGGCTTCGAGGTGGCGCATCCCGGCGAAATACCAGGCCTCGCAGTGTTGCTCGCGGTTCTTCTTCGCGTCGGGCGAATCGGCGGCGGTGAGCAGGGCGGCTTCATCCAGCTTGCCGAGGAGGAAGTCTCCGAGCCTCGAGACCCAGTCGCCGGGCTTGGCATCCCAGCGGCGGTCGAGCGCGCCGCGCAGGTCCTTGCGCGCATGGTCGCCCTGCCCGAGCCGCGCCTGCACCACGCAGGCCATCAGCATCGCATAGGCTTCGGGCTGCTTCTGCTGGCTGGCGGTGTCGAAGTCCGCGTGAGCCTTCAGCCAGGCCCGCTGGAGGTAATGCGCTGATCCCCGGGCGTCGTAGTAGCCCGCATTTTTGGGATCGAGTTCGATGGCACGATTGAAGTCCGCGATGGCTGCATCGAGGTCGCCTTTGGCGCGCTTCGCGGCGCCCCGGTTGTGGAAGAAGTCGGCATCCTTCGGGTTGAGTTCGATGGCGCGGGAGTAGTCTGCGATGGCTCCGTCAAGGTCGTTCTTGTCGCTCTTGGCGTTGCCCCGGTTGTAGTAGGCGTTGGCGTATTTCGGGTTGAGTTCGATGGCGCGAGAGAAGTTCACGATGGCCCCGTCGAGGTCGCCTTTGGCGCGCATGGCGTTGCCCCGGCCATTGTAGGCTTTGGTGGATTTCGGGTTGAGTTCGACGGCGTGGGAATAGTCCGCAATAGCTCCGTCGAGGTCTCCCTTATCGCTCTTGGCGTCACCCCGCTTGTTGTAGGCGACGGCGTCTTTCGGGTCGAGTTCGATGGCGCGGGAGCAGTCTGCGATGGCCCCGTCGAGGTCGCCTTTGGCACCCTTAGCGACACCCCGGCCATGGTAGGGTTCGGGGGCATTCGGGGCGAGTTCGATAGCGCGGGAGTAGTCCGTGATGGCCCCGTCGAGGTCACCTTTGAGGAGCTTGGCGTTACCCCGGTCGTTGTAGGTAGCAACGTCTTTCGGGTTGAGTTCGATGGCGCGGGAGTAGTCTGCAATGGCTCCGTCGAGGTCGTTGTTGTCGCTTTTGGCGCTGCCCCGGTAGCAGTAGGCTTTGGTGAATTTCGGGTTGAGTTCGATCGCGCGGGAGCAGTCCGCGATGGCTGCGTCAAGGTCGCCCTTGTCGTGCTTAGTGACGGCTCGGTTGTTATAGGCGGTGACGTTTTTCGGGTCGAGTTCGATCGAGCGGTTGAAGTCCGCGATGGCACCGTCGAGGTTGCCCTTGGCGCGCTTGGCGCTGCCCCGGTTGTTGTAGGCATTTGCGTATTTCGGGTCGAGTTCGATGGCGCGGCTGTAGTCCGCAATGGCCCCATCGAAGTCGCCCTTGGTGGCCTTGGCGTTGCCCCGATTGTTGTAGGCGGTGACGTGTTTCGGGTTCTTTTTCAGCCAGGCGGTATAACTTGCAATCGCGCCATCCTGGTCGCCACGATGGGAGAGTTCCATTCCCCGGTCGAAGTCATCTAACGCTTTTTCTGCGCGCGATGCATTGAGTGCAATGGCGAGGCTAATGACGAATGAAGCAATCAAGATTTGCAGACGCTGGTTCATGTTTAGAGATGGTTCACCATGCTCCTAGCGGCGCGCTCCCGCCGGGACAAGCCCGCTTTTTTCCCTCCTCCGACGGAGTGGTTGCGCAGTGTGATGGTGTGCAGTAGAAAACGGCCATGATCACCGTCGAGTCCACGGAGAAAGAAATCCACGTCACGATCCCGCGGGGCGAATTGTCCGCAGAGCAGGTTGAGGCGATTCTGCGACCGTTCCGTTTCACGTCGCTCGTGGCGGGCAGCGCGATGCCGCAGGGCGAGGCGCTGCGACTGGCCGAGGAATCGAAGGCGGACTGGTGGGAGAAGCACGGGAGCCGCTTTGCTCCGCCGCAGGGCTAGCCGATGCGGAAGGACGCCGGAGGCGTCACGGAAATTAGCCGGTGGTCGAGCGAAGCGAACACCACCGGATCGCCGGAACAAAATGGAATGCGCCCCGGATGGGGCGCGGGAAAACGCGCGCACAAGATTTCCGCCGCCACCTCCGGGGCGGTTGTTTTTTTGCAATCGCGATCCGGTGGTGTTCGCTTGCTGTGCTCGCTCGACCACCGGCTAATTTCCGCTGGCCCTCCGGGCCATGAATCACTTTTGCGCGATGGCAATTTCCGCTGGCGCTCCGGGCCGTGAGCGGCTTTCGCGCGAAGACTACGCGCCTGCCGGGGCGATGCCCGCGAAGAGTTCCGAGAGCGCGAACTTCACGGCGGGCACGGTGCTGCACGCGAGTTCGTCCGCGAATTCGTAGCGGCGCACCTCGCGGTAGGCGAGGCCCTCGGGCTGGCGGAAGACTTCGATGGCGCGCTCCTTTGGCAGCACGACCCAGTATTCGCCGACGCCCGCCTCGGCGTAAATCTCGGCCATCGCGCGGTCGTCGTCGGGATTCGTAACGGCGACTTCGATGATGAGTGCTGCGGTGGCAGGATGACCACGATCGTGAGCAGTCCAGTCCGCCTTCACGACTGAGATGTCGGGTTCGGGTTCGGAATCACGCAAGGTCAACGGCTCTTCCTTCCATGCCGAGTATCCATCCGGGATGCGCGCGAGAATGAGCCGATACAGGTGCGTGGCGATGGAACTGTGAAGGTGGGACTTGCTCATTTTTTCGACAACGATTCCACGGATGAGTTCAGTTCGGCGGCCATGCTCATTGAATTCACCGAGCTGGTGGTATTCCGTGACGCTCATGCGTGAGACGCGCGCACGGAGCGTGGGACGTTCGAGAACGGAAAGCATGACGCATGATGCCCGCAATCAGCGGCGGGCGCAAGCACCGGCATGCTCGGGGAAGAGCGCGGTGATCGCTTTCTCCGTCGCGCGGCAGCGGCCGCGCTCGGTGATGAGGCCGGTGACGAGTCGGGCGGGCGTGACGTCGAAGCCGTAGTTCGCCGCAGGGCTGTCGGGCGGGGCGACGAGGACTTCGGCGTGGCGTTTCGTGGGCTTGCCGTTGGGGCCGATGAGCAGGCCGTCGGCGAATTTTACCTCCTCGCTGGCGCGCTCCTCGATGGGGATTTCGCGCAGGCCGTCGCGCATT
>JAYVNN010000221.1:0-4780 GCA_043758435.1 Chthoniobacter sp. | reverse complement strand
ACATTCCGCCCCATGAAAAGCGCCTACGAACTCGCGATGGAACGCCTCGAAAAACAGGCGCCCTCCAAGACTCTCACCGCGAAACAAAAAACCGAAATCGCCGACCTCGAAGCCACGGCGAAAGCGAAAATCGCCGAGCACGAACTTTTCCTCAAAGGCCAGATCGACAAAGCGCTGGCCGCCGGAAAATACGAGGACGTGCTCGCGCACGAGCAGCAGCTCGCCTACGAAATCCGCCGCGTGAACGAGGACTGCGAGGAGAAAAAGGCGAAGGTGCGCGCCGGGCGCTGAGCCGTCCGTCGGGTGGTGCGCAGGGTTGCAGGGCGCAAAATTATTGCGCCAGTGAGACGCAGATGATTTCCCGGTCGTTGCGCGCGTACACGCAGCGGTTGGCAAAGGCGGGATGCGTCCACACCACGGCGCGGCCGGGATCGTGGTTCGTGGCTTCGAGCAGGTGCGCGCGGCTGATTTCCTCGTACCCCGCGGGCGAAAGTTTCGCGATGATGAGGTCGCCGTTTTCGTTGAAGAGAAAAAAGCGTGCGCCGTTTTTGACGATGAAAGCATTTCCCCAGCGCACCGCTTTTCCCGTCGTGGCGGCGAAGGTTTCCCACACGCGCTCGCCGGTGTCCGCCTTGAGGCAGCGGAGCTGGCCGTAGCTGCACACGCCGTAGATGTAGCCGTCCTCGATCCACGGCGTGGACATGACGGTGTGGAGCGCGTCGGTGTCGCGCTCGCTGACCTTCGCGCTTTGCCAGAGCTTCGTCGCGGCAGGTTTGTCGGCGGCGAGGCGCAGCATCACGGAGCCGTTGTAGAAAGACGTGACGTAGAGCAGATCGCCGGACTGGCGCGGAGTGGCGATGGTCATGCCCGCGTTCGCCTTCCCCGGCTCGGCCCAGAGCAGCGCGCCGGTCTCGGGGTCGAGCGAGTTGAGCGCCTGCGGATGCCAGATGATGAGCTGCCTTTTTCCTCCGGCCTCGTAAATCACCGGCGGCGCGTAGCCCGGCTCCGGTGCGCTGAGCGCGCGCCAGATTTCCTTGCCCGTGTCCTTGTCAAAAGCCACGGCCACGCTGCCCTCGCCGCCCGCGAGGCAGATGAGCTTTTGCCCATCGAGCAGCGGATGCCCGGCGAAGCCCCACATCGGCGTCGGGATGCCGAAATCCTTTTTGAAATCGCGCGCCCAAATTTCTTTGCCCGTCACAGCATCGAGGCAGCACAGATTTCCCTCGGCCCCGAGCGCGTACACTTTTCCGCCGCTCACGACCGGCGTGGCGCGCGGCCCGGCGGCGTAGCTCACGGTGTAGGGGCAGTCGTATTCGTGCGCCCAGAGCTGGTGGCCGTCGGCGGCGTCGAGGCACAGCACGCGCTCGGTGCCGGGGATGCGCCCGCGCTCGAAGGCATTGCGCGGATTGCTGGCGTCCTTCGCGAGCTGGCGATCCATGAGGTACACGCGCCCGTCCGCGACCGCCGGGCCGGAATAGCCGCCGCCAATCGGCACCCGCCAGCGCACCGGCGGGCCGTCCGCGGGGAAGCTCTCGACGAGGCCCGTCTCGCGCCACACGCCATCGCGCTGCGGGCCGAGCCACTGCGGCCAGTCATCGGCCCGGAGTGTGGTGGAGGCGAGCGCGAGGAGGAGGGCGAGGCGAAAGTGCATGGCGGATTTTTTAGGGCGAGACCCACCGCGACGCGATGCGCAAAATCCCGCGGTCAGGCGCTCACGGCCCCATCCCCGGCACGGACTGGCGGTGGGCGTAGTGAGGTGAAACCTGCGCGCTCCGGCGGCGGCGGGCGGCGAGGAGCAGGGTGCCGAGGCCGAGCAGGCCGCACGTCGCAGGTTCGGGGGCCGCCCGGGTGTACTGGAATTGCGCGACGATGAAGCTCGAGTTGAGAATGGTGAGCGTGGGGGATTGGTAGGCGTCCGCACGGGAGGTCCTAAAAAGCGTGCCGTAGCTCGGATCCAAAGTATTGGCCGAATCGAAATAGGTGTTGGTGTCACCGCCCCCAGCATGACTCACGAGCAGGATCATATCTCCACCCGCATAGGCATACGGGTTGGTGAAGGAAATGGGCGGCGAGAAAGCATTGGGCGTAGTGGCTGGCGCGGTGTACGGGAAGTAGTCGGCCGGTAGGGTCAGAGATCCGGTCCGCACCAGCACCGGACTGACCATATTCGCGGTCACATTGGTGCCAAAATTGGCCATCGTGTTCGCCGCCTGCGCCAGCGTGATTTGGTATTGGGCAAAGGTGGTTGCGAAAAAGACGGTATCGCTACCGGTGAACGTACCGGACTCAAGGCGAAAAGAGACGCCCGTGATCATGTCGCCGAGATGGAGGCCGCCCAACTCGGAGGCCGCAATCTGCGACTGCGAAGTTCTGGAGGCATTAACGAAGAACGTATTCGAGTTGGTGTTGGCATTCGTCGTCGCCAGACTAGTGGGCATGACGAGATTGGCGGCGTCCGCCGGGATGACGCTGGCGGCCAGAAGACTGGCGAGGAGGAACTTTTTCATCTTCATCGTTCAGCTTTAACACAACCCGCCCTTACCCCGCCACCGTCACGCTCACCACATCGCTCTACTGCCCGAAGTCCCCGTCATTCAGCAGATAGATCGCGCGATACTGCCGCAGCGCGCTGTGGCCGGCGGCGGGCAGCGGGCTGAGGTCGTCGGTGAAATTGGGCTTCATGTCCACGGCCAGATTTTCCTCGTGAGGAAACTCCATTTCGTCACGCCCTTGTCCCCGCAATTCCATTGCCTCGGGGAGCGCGTCGCCACACCCCGGCGCAATGGAATTGTGGGGACAAGGGCGTTCCGCGATGGAATCGCGGAACGAGGGCGCGGAGGGAATTTTGGCAGGCAGCAAATTCATATTCCTCGGGAGTCGACGCGGCGGAGGCTGCCTAGCGCGCCGGGCGGGGATAAGGATTATTTTGCCCGGCAAAAACGCCCGGCACGGCGCTGTTGGAAAAGATCCGACGTGAACTTGGCCGTGCCGTTCCCGTTCGATCTTCCCGATCGGCGCGGAAAAAGTCCTCGCGCTGCGTGGAGCGGTCATTTCCCCTTCGCGCTACCCGCCATGAAGATCCTCCCCGCCGTCCTCACCCTCCTCGCGGCCTCCACGCTCGCCGCCGAGGAAAACATCCCCGTCGCCATCCGCGTGGATGCCGCGCAGCCGCTTGGCGAACTGCATCCCATCTGGCGTTTCTTCGGCGCGGATGAGCCGAACTACGCCACGATGAAAGACGGCCAAAAACTCCTCGCCGAACTCGGCGCGCTGCGCCCCGGCGACGTTTTTTTCCGCGCCCACAGCCTCCTCGTCACCGGCGACGGCACGCCCGCGCTGAAGTGGGGCAGCACCAACGCCTACACCGAGGACGCCGACGGAAACCCACGCTACGACTGGAAAATCACGGACGCGATTTTCGACACCTACCTCGCCCGCGGCGTGCGGCCCTACGCGCAGATCGGCTTCATGCCGCAAGCCCTCTCCACCAAGCCCGAGCCCTACCAGCACCACTGGACGCCCAAGGCGAAATACGACGAGATCTACACCGGCTGGGCCTACCCGCCGAAGGACTACGCGAAGTGGGAGGAACTCGTCTTCCAGTGGGTGTGGCATTGCGTGGAAAAGTACGGCGCGGAGGAAGTCGCGCGCTGGTCTTGGGAGACGTGGAACGAGCCGAACATCGGCTACTGGCGCGGCACGCGGGACGAATTCTACATCCTCCACGACCGCGCCATCCGCGCCGTGCGCCGCGCCCTGCCCACCGCGCGCGTCGGCGGGCCGGATGTCGCGGGCGGATCGGGCGGAAAGTTCCTCGGCGAATTTCTCACCCACTGCCTCCAGGCCGGCACGCCCGTGGATTTCATTTCCTTTCATGCGAAAGGCCAGCCGCGTTTCGAGGACGGCCACGTCGTCATGGGCATCGCCAATCAGCTCCGCGACATCGACTCCGCCTTCGCCACCGTCGCCTCCTTTCCCACTTTGAAAAACAAGCCGCTCGTCATCGGCGAGAGCGACCCCGACGGCTGCGCCGCCTGCCAGGGCCCGCAGCTCGGCTACCGCAACGGCACCATGTATTCCAGCTACACCGCCGCCAGCTTCGCGCGAAAGTACGAGCTGGCCGAAAAGCACGGCGTGAACCTCGACGGCGCGCTGACGTGGGCCTTCGAGTTCGAGGACCAGCCGCTTTTCGCCGGCTTCCGCGTCCTCGCCAGCGGCGGCCTCGATCTGCCGGTGATGAATGTCTTCCGCATGTTCAGCCGCATGAGCGGCCAGCGCCTCCGCGTCGAAAGCGACGCCGCCATCCCGCTCGACGCGATCCTCAAGGACGGCGTCCGCGAAAAGCCCGACATCTCGGCGCTCGCGAGCCTCGACAAAAACAAACTCACCCTCCTCGCCTGGCACTACCACGACGCTGACCTCCCCGGCCCCGACGCCGAAGTGACCATCACCCTCGCCGGCCTCCCCGCCGGCCCCGCCCGCGTCCACCGCTACCTCATCGACCACGACCACACCAACGTCTTCACCGCCTGGCAAAACCTCGGCTCCCCCGCCACACCCACGCCCGAACAATACGCCCAGCTCGAAAAAACCGGCCACCTCACCGCGCTTGCCGCACCCGAAGCCGTCAGAATCGAAAACGCCTCCGCGCAGCTTCAGCTCAAGCTTCCGCGCCAGGCCGTCGCCCTCCTCGTCATCGAGTGGGAGGCCGCCGCCCGGTGAGGATTTCGCGTTGGGTAGGGTAGGCGTCCCGCCTGCCGTGTCCCGCATGCTGCGGGAC
>JAYVNN010000220.1:0-4795 GCA_043758435.1 Chthoniobacter sp. | reverse complement strand
AGGCGCTGGAGCGGGCGGTAGAAATCCGAGGCCGTGGCGTCGAGAAAAAGGAAGTGGCGGAAGCCCTCGGGGATGAGCCGCCAACTGCGGATGAGCGGATCGCGGAAGCAGAGCGCGGTGTCGTCCCAGACAAAACCGTTGCGCAGCGCGGGCCAGTACACCAGAAACGTCGCCACAATGATGACAACGACGGCAACGGAACGCGGAAATTTTTTCAAGGCGGGGATGATGAGAAACAGAATCCGCGCCAGCAAGCGCGGCTTCGGGCTCGCGGTCGTGGTGCTGGCGCTGGTGGCGCGGACGTTTGCGGGGGAGTTGGATGGGGTGAAGCAACTCATCGTGAGCATCGCGCCGGGGTGGGATTCGTCGGGCGGGCGGCTCCAGCTTTTCGAGCGCAAAGGCGATGGCTGGATCGCGGACGGCCCCGCGTGGCCGGTGCTCTACGGCAAGAACGGGCTCGTCTGGGGCCGCGGCGTGTTCGGCACCGGTGAGCCGGGCGCGCACAAGCAGGAGCGCGATGGCCGCGCGCCGTGCGGGGTGTTTCGCATCGGGACGATCTACACTTACGACAGCGCGCTGCCGGGCGGGGCGAAGTATCCCTTTCACACCGTCGGCGCGGGCGACGCGTGGAGCGATGACGCGACTTCGCCCGACTACAACCGGCACGTCACCGTCGATCCCGCGAACCCGCCGGCGTGGTTCGAGAAACAGAAGATGCGGCACGGCGATTTCGCCTACCGCTGGCTCGTGGAAATCCGCCACAACTCCGACCCGCCGCAACCGGGCGCGGGCAGCGCGATCTTTTTCCACATCCGCCGCGGCGCGACGCGCCCGACCGCGGGCTGCACCACGATGGCGGAGGAGAATCTCGTCGGTCTCATCCGCTGGCTGCGCGCCGACCAGCGCCCGCACTACGCCCTGCTCCCGCGCGCCGAGTATGAGGCGAAGTGGAAAGCGTGGGGCCTGCCCAGTCCGCAGGAAGCGGCGGCGCTGCTGCCCTAACAAACCCGCGCGCCCGGTGTTTACCAGAATGTCCGTTGCAACTGCCACCTGCCGGTGGTAGTTCAGACCTACAACCCAAACGCTTATGACTATCGCCTTTTTACCCAATCTCGCCGGGCCGGATGGGATCATGATTTTGATCATCATCCTGCTGCTTTTCGGCGCGAAGAAGCTCCCCGAACTCGCCAAAGGCATGGGCCAGGCAGTGCGCGAATTTTCCAAGGCCAAGGACGACGTGCATCACGAAATCACGCGGGCGCCCGAGCCGGAGCCGCCGAAGATCGAACCGGCGAAAACCGACGTGGCGCAGGACGCGCAGGCGCACGACACGCACACGACGGTCATCTAGTTTTTTGCCGCATCTCTTTTGGAAAGGGCTCGCCTTCACCGGGCGAGCCCTTTCTATTTTCGCCCGATGAAATCCTTCGCATGGCTCGCGCTCGCGCTTTTGCTGGCGCTCTTGCGGGGTGTCGCGGCGGAGCCAAAGGCGGTCGTCATCGCGACTTACAATCTCGAAAACTATGTCGGTGCGGAGACGGTGGAAGGTGGGGCGAGCCGGCGCGGAAAACCGAAGGCGGAGAAAGCCATCGATGCGGTGATCCGCATCGTGAAGGAAATCAGTCCCGACATTCTCGGCGTGTGCGAGATGGGTTCGCCGGAGCGGTTTGAGGATTTCAAAAAACGGCTCGCGGACGCGGGACTTGGCTACACCGATTCCGAGTACGTTGCGGCGGCTGATCCCGACCGGCATCTCGCGCTGGTCAGCCGCTTTCCCATCGTCGCGCGGCAATCGCTGACCGACGTGCCCTTTGAACTCAACGGTCAGCCGGAAAAAGTGCGGCGCGGTTTTCTCGACGTGACCATCCAGGTCGCGCCCGACTACGCGCTGCGGATGGTCGGCGTGCATTTGAAATCGAAGCTCGCGGCGGCGGAAGGTGAGGCGGTGGTGCGGCGCTACGAGGCGCAGCAGTTGCGGCGGCATGTGGAGAAAATCCTGACCGCTGAGCCGCAGGTGAATCTCGTCTGCTACGGCGATTTCAACGACACCAAGGAGCAGCCGATGTACGCCGCCGTCACGGGCGTCCGCGGCACTCCGACGTATCTCGATGACCTGCCCGCGAAGGACGACCTCGGCGACCGGTGGACGCATTACTGGAAAACCGCCGACTTGTACTCGCGCATTGATTACCTCTTTGTCAGCCCAGCACTCGTGCGCGAAGTCGTGCCCGGCTCGGCGCGCGTCTTTCGCTCGGATTTTTGGAACGAGGCGAGCGACCATCGCGCGGTCTTTGCGACGATCATTCCTGTGAACAAAAAATGAAAATGCGGCGCACGATTTTTTGTTCGGCCGTCATGCTCGCGTTTGGCTCTGCCACAGCACTCGCGGGCGATGTGGAGACGGACTGGAAAGCCATCGTCGCCCTCGATGCCGGGCCGCAGGAGCAGCCGCAGACGGCGGAGGCGGCGCACGCGATGGTGCTCGGGCATCTGGCGAAACAGGAGCGGACGCTGCGCGGTTTTCTCGCCGAGCATCCGAAGGACGCGCGGGTTTTTGAAGCGCGGCTGCGGCTCGCGCGGCTGCTGCAGATTCGCGGGGATTTCGAGGAGTCGGACAAACTGCGCGCGGACGGGAAAAAGCTGCTCGATGAGCTGGAAAAAACGGCGACGCCGGAGCAGCGCGTGGAGCTGGATTTTTCCAAGGTCTCACGGCTCATGCGCAATCTGCGCGAGGTCACGCCCGCGCGGCGCGACGGGCTGCTTTCGGCGGTGCGGAAGTTTCAAACCGATCATCCCGGCGACCGCCGCATCGCGGCTTTGCTCGCGGAAGTCGCGACACTTTTCGACGCGCAGCCGAAGACCAAGGAGGAACTGCTGGCCGCGGCGCAACCGCTCGCGACGGATGACGATTTGAAAGGCCGCATCGCCGACGATCTCAAGCGCGTGCGCCTGCTCGGCGAGGAAGTGACGCTGGCCTTCACGTCCGCACAGGGCCGCGAAATCAAGCTCGCCGAGCTGCGCGGACAGCCGGTGCTCGTGGTTTTCTTCGCGGCGTTTTCGCCGCCGTCGCTCGCGGCGATCACGAGCGTGCAGCGCGCGGTGGCGGAACTGTCGCGCGGCAGCGTGCAGGTGCTCGGGGTGAACCTCGATGAAAAGCGCGAGACGCTCGACGCGGTGCTGAAATCGCGCGCGGTCACCTGGCCCGTGGCCTTCGACGGCAAAGGCTGGGAAAGCCCGCTGGTGCGTGGTCTCGGCATCAATGCCCTGCCGACGGTCTGGCTGCTCGATGCGCGCGGAAAACTGCGCTCGCTGAACGCGCTGCAAAACACGGCGGTGCAAATCCGGCAACTTTCGGCGGAGCACTGAGCGCAGGCTTGTGAAAAGTTTCACAAAATCTGCGGGGTGTGGTTTAGTCGGGCAGTTTCCATATGAAAATTCATCAGCGAAATCTGCCCCGCGTGGTTATCATCGGCGGCGGCTTCGGCGGGCTCGAAGCGGCCAAGGCGCTCCGCAAAGCGGACGTGCGGGTGACGCTGCTCGACCGGCAGAACCATCACCTTTTCCAGCCGCTGCTTTATCAGGTGGCGACGGCGGCGCTTTCACCCGCGGACATCGCGGAGCCGCTGCGGCACATTTTGCGGAAGCAGGAAAATGCGGAAGTGATTCTGGGCGAAGCGGAGCAAATCGATGCGCATCGGAAGAAGGTCATTACGGCGGACGGTGAACTGGCGTACGATTTTCTGATCGTGGCGGCAGGCGCGCGGCACTCGTATTTCGGGCATGAGAAGTGGGAGAAATTTGCGCCGGGTTTGAAGAGTCTGGACGACGCGCTGGAGATTCGGCGGCGGATGCTGCTGGCGTTTGAGGTCGCGGAAAAGACGGACGATGACGAGGAGCGGCGGGCGGCGATGACCTTTGTGATCGTGGGCGCGGGACCGACGGGTGTGGAGATGGCGGGTGCGGTGGCGGAGATCGCGCGGGTGACGCTGGTGAAGGATTTCCGGCACATTGATTCGTCGCAGGCGCGGGTGATCCTGCTCGATTCCGCGCCGCGCGTTTTGCAGATGCTCGACCCGGAGCTGAGCGAGAGTGCGCGGCGGCAGCTCTTTGACATCGGCGTGGAAGTGCGGCCACTGACGCTGGTGGAGAAGCTGACGGAGGAGGGTGTGCAGATCAAAGGCGGGGAGAAAATCGCGGCGCGGACGATCGTGTGGGCGGCGGGGAATGTGGCGTCGCCGCTGGGCGCGAGCCTGGGTGTGCCACAGGATCAGCAGGGGCGGGTGATCGTGCGGGATGACCTTTCGATTCCTGGACATCGCGATGTTTTTGTGATCGGCGATCAGGCGCACTTTGCGCCGGGCGGCGGGGCACCGCTGCCGGGGCTTTCGCCGGTGGCGATGCAGCAGGGGCGGCAGGCGGCGCGGAATATCCGCATCCTGCTGGCGGGTGGTTGGACGGAAAAATTTGAGTCTTTCGACAAGGGGCCGATGGCGACGATCGGCCGGCACCGGGCGGTCGCGGATGCTGGATTCATGCGGTTCTCGGGGCTGCCGGCATGGCTGGCGTGGCTGTTCATCCACATCATTTTCCTCGTGGGGTTTCGGAGCAAGGTGATGGTGCTTTTGAGCTGGGCGTACGCCTACGTGACGTACGGGCGGGGGGCGCGGCTCATCACCGGGCGGCAGTGGGGGAGCAAGGGCGGGGAGTCGTAGGGGTCCAAAAAAAACCATGTCATCCTGAGCGGAGCGTAGGCTTTGCGAAGCACAGTCGAAGGACCTCTAACTTTTCCGCGGGC
>JAYVNN010000219.1:0-4800 GCA_043758435.1 Chthoniobacter sp. | reverse complement strand
CGGTCGCGCGCGGGCGCAAAAAGATGCGTGGCGAGGCTCTCGATGCGGTGGTCGAGACTCCAGCCGTCGTAGTGGTTGATCTCGTCGAGCAGGATGGCGCTGCGCGGGCTCTCGGCGGGCGTGGTTTCGTACTCCGCGAGCCGCGCGAGGATGTGCGCCGCCCCGGCGTGGATGTTGTCGAAAACGGTCGCACTTTCTTCCAGCGCGAAGACCTGCGGCAGGTAGCCCGTGATCAGATCGCGCCGCCGCGTGAACATCCCCGCGTCCGGCGGTAACTCGCCCGCGGCGATGCGTAAAAACGTGGACTTGCCGCAGCCGTTGCGCCCCACGAGCCCGATGCGCTCGCCTTCGCCGATGGCGATGGTGGCGCGGTCGAGCACGGTCTGCGGACCGTAGCGGACGGTGAGTTCGGTGGCACTGGCGATTGGGTCGGGCATGGAGCGGGGCGGGAAGATTCACGCGATGCGCGCGTGTGGGAAGCCTGAATGCCGATGAACATTTTGCGCGCGCCGACGCCGTGGAAAACGGAGGGAAAAATCGGGCTGGCGAGATTCGAACTCGCGACCTCTTCGACCCGAACGATATTGCGCATTTTACGGCGTGAGAGGAAGATAACAGAAGGGAACGGAAATTACAGAGAAAAATGCAGAAAAAACGCCGAAAATCGATGGGCTGATGCTGATGCTTTTCGGGAGTTAGAACCAAAGAACGGAAAGAAAAAAACGCGCCGGGGTTACGTCAGGGGTTACGTCGGGGCACGTCGCTCACAGGGAAAAGGGTGTGGCGGGATAGGAGCCAATTCTTCTACGCTTTTTCATCTGCTGGCGTGCCATGTTGAGCACGAGACGCTGGCGATCGATGCGCGATTTGCGGTTTTGGATGGCCCTGGAAGCGCCTTCCGCAATCGGTCGGCAAGCGCTGCTGGAACTGCAAAAAGCCTCCCCTTCCATTTACGAATCTGTCCATGACCTCATGAAGCACGTCCACTAACCCAACCCATCTCAACAGAAAAAAGGGACTGCCGAGTTTGCAGCTCGGCAGTCCCCAAAGTTTTCGAGTCAGGACGTAGCCAGACGAGACACTGGTAGTCTTGGTTTCGAGGGCACTGAAATCAAAAAGAATGTTGAATTTTTCTAGCCGGTGGGGTTTGCCCTCATCCCGGCACGAGGAAAGCCTTTACCGCATCCGTGGCCAGAGCTACGGCGGTGCGCCTTGTCGCGCCCGCCTTGAGGGCTGGCTACGCAATGTTGCCGCTCGCTCTCCGATTTGGGGCGATGTCGATCTGGCGGCGTTCTGCCGGATAACCGGCTACTCGCGCGGGCATGTCATGCGGCAATTGACTCGTATCCGGCGCGACAACCCGGAGTTGGCTTTTGAAACGAAGCTCCGGCGCAAAAAAACCTGTAAGCGCAAACGGTGGGGTGTGATTGTGGCGGAGCGGCGGAAGCTGTGTTTCGACGGGCGGTCGCTTTTTTACGACGCGCGGGGCAAACGCCTGCACAACTACACGACGCTTGGCCCAAATGCGCAAAAGATCATTCCGACAGCGGCATTGGCTGAGACCGCACGAAAGCCGCGAGGAGGCCCGCGCAGACCGTCCACGGTCATGGATGCTCTGCTGAAAGTATGGCGGAAGTTCGTGCCCGCGCCGGACGAAGTTGAGCGGGCGGAGAGCTTGCGCGTCAATTCTTCTGACAAACCAAGCGTCTCCCTATCGGACAAAACCTCTGCCAGTAATTCGAGACTCTGTGACCGTCCCTATAAAGAAAAGGATTCCTTCGGAATACAGCAGAAAGATTTATACGGCGCGGGGCGCGATATTGCGCAATGGCGCGGATGGGAAGGAGCAGGCAACCGACGTCCAGGGCAATCGCGATTGCGAAGGAAAGCGTTCGCGCTCTTGCGGAGTCTGTCCGGGGCCCATTGGGACAACTGTAAAGTCACTTTTTCCCGCTCCACGGCTTACCGCTATGCGTTGCTGGCGCTGGTCGATGGACACGACGAAGGACGGATTCTCGCACGTTATTCCGACGCCCTTTTCGTCTGTCACGGCTTTGCCGTCGATCGGGCTGCGAGCGCCGGAAAGATTACGCTTTTCAATCTCTCCTCAACCGTCACCAAAGCCCGGCAGTTGCTCGCCAAGGACGGATTGACGCGCAGGGAACGCGTGACGCAGTGGTATCGGAATAACCCGCGGAGCGATTCGCGCGAGACTCAGGTAAAAATCACCCCGGCAGACCTCGCCTTGGCTCGTCAGCAGATCGCGGCAGCCTTGGAGTCAGCGTGCCGCCCACGCCTTTTTTGTAAAACCGAACGATAGCTCCATACGTGGAGCAAGTTTTGTTTCGCCCCGTGCATCATTCGTTGCAATGAAAACACCAATACCAACCCGCAAGCCCCGCAAAAATCGACGCCTCGTGACTCTCGAAATACTGCACCGAAGATTTCAAGTCTTCGTCGAAGCGGACAAAGAAATCGCGAAGCTCTCTGGCACATCGCCCGGCGTCGAGGCACTCATGGCGAGCCAGATTGAAGCCGAAGCCGATGCCTGCGATTTGGCCGCCATCTACTGCTTCAAGGTGCTCAAAATGCCATTCGAGCAGGTGTCGAGGTATTTTGACTCCGGGAAATGAAAGGCGAATTGCGCGCCATTTAATGTGGCGCGAAAAGGCATTCGCGCCATAAAAACGCTTTATGTGGCGCGATAACCTAAATCGCGCCATGTTCACGCCGCCCACATGCCCAAAGAAATTCCCGCCGCAGAATTTGAAGCCCTCATTGGAATCGTCGAGCGTTTTCCCAGCGGCGCGGCGATTGAGGAGATCGAGAGAGTTCGCGCGGACTCCCCGCCCCGGCGCACTTTGCAGCGGCGCCTCGCGCTTTTGGTCGAGCAGAAAAGACTGACCGCGGCAGGAAGAGGCCGGGCGACCCGTTATCGTCTGCCGGCTTCTGAGCCACCAGCCCTACCCACGCCAGGCGATTCTGCCATTCCCGTCTCCGCCGAGGGAGACGCTATCCGCCGCGCGATTGCCGCTCCGCTGCAAAGACGCAGCCCCGTGGGCTACAACCGCGCTTTTCTCGAAGCCTACCGGCCAAATCAGACCTTTTACCTCCCGGCTGAAATTCGGGCGCGTCTGACGGAGTTGGGCCAGGCACCGGGAGTAGAATTGCCCGCTGGAACTTACCTCCGGCAGGTTTTCCATCGCCTATTGATCGACTTGTCTTGGAATTCCAGCCGCCTAGAAGGCAACACGTATTCGCTTTTGGAAACGGAGCGACTTCTGGAATTGGGCGAGAACGCCGAAGGCAAGGATGCCCGCGAGGCGCAAATGATCCTGAATCACAAAGCCGCCATCGAGTTGCTGGCGGACCAGCCTGCTGAGATCGGCTTTAATCGCTACACGATTTGCAATCTTCACGCGCTGCTGTCCGACAACTTGCTCCCCGATCCGCAAGCCTGCGGGCGGTTGCGGGCTCGGGCCGTGGGCATCACCGGCACCGTCTTTCATCCGCTGGAAGGGCCGCAGGTGATTGAAGAATGTTTCCAGCAGGTGCTCGATACCGCGGAGGCCATCGAGGACGCCTTTGAACAGGCGTTCTTTGCGATGGTTCATCTGCCCTACTTGCAGCCCTTCGAAGATGTCAATAAACGGGTCTCCCGGCTCGCCGCCAATATTCCGCTCATCCGGCGAAATCTCTGCCCGCTCTCTTTCGTGGACGTGCCGGGACGCGACTACATCGACGGCATCCTGGGCGTCTATGAGCTGAACCGCGTCGAACTGCTGCGCGACGTTTTCGTGTGGGCTTACGAACGATCCTGCGCGCGGTATTCGGCCGTGCGCCAATCCCTCGGAGAGCCCGATCCGTTTCGCCTGCGCTACCGCACTCAGTTGGCGGAGGCGATCAGTGCGGCCATCCGCGGACTCATGGACAAAAAGGCCACGGGCGCGTTCTTTCGCCAGCAGGCCGTCGAAAACATTCCGCAGGCAGACCACGCACGTTTTGCTGAAGTCGCCGAGAACGAGATCATGAGCATCCACGAAGGGAACATCGCCCGCTACCGGCTGCGACCTTCGGAATACCAGGCGTGGCGAAAAGTGTGGCATTGAGGACGGGCGGCACGGCTGCCCTGAAGCCCGACCGATGGGGGCAGCGTGGGTGGTATGCCGATCGTGCGGGTCGAAAGCGATTTATACTCAGGAGGCGTCGTCCGATCCTGCTTCGCTGACTTGGATCGTTTCGATGAAAACCGCATCGCTCGAAACGAGCGCCGCGTAACGCGCCGGAGCTGGCTTGATCCAGTCCACCGCGAGCCTTTGCAGCGCGATGGCGAGTTCGCGGAGATTCTTGCCGACAACGCGGAGATCGTGGCTGGTGAAGGAAGCGGTGAGGACATCCCGGCTTTCCTCACGATCCATGCTGGCAAATGTCAGATGCGTGTAAGGAAAAATGAAAGCCTTGTCGTCGCTCAACTCCACGCGAAGACACTGCGCCTGCGCGTCCTTGTTCCAGCAGACGAGCAGCTTCTTGTCATCGGTTGCGTTCTCCGGCGGACGGGTTTCGCTCCGGGTGGACTTAATCATTCGTGATGATGTTTCGCCGCATGGCTGTCAGTCGGCGTGACGCAATCCATGACGCTACCTGTGACCGAAGCGCGACGGCGAATCGACGCAGCCGGGTCAGTCCGAAACGCCGCTGGCGTAAGAGGGCGTCTAAAAAATGACTACAATTTAGGACTTGTACTATTTATGGCAATTACCGACAAGGCTTGGGATGCACACCAAAGAACCGTATCCGAGC
>JAYVNN010000218.1:0-4801 GCA_043758435.1 Chthoniobacter sp. | reverse complement strand
CAGGGCTGCGGATGCACGCCAAAGACACGGGCAGCGCCGACGTGCAGATCGCGCTCCTCACCAAGCGCATTGCCGACCTCACCGAGCACCTCAAGGCGCACGTCAAAGATCACCACTCGCGCCGCGGCTTGCTCCAGATGGTCGCCCGCCGGCGCAAGTTGCTCGACTATTTGAAGCGCACCGCCGCCGAGCGCTACAAGAGCATCCTCGAGAAGCTCAGTCTTCGTAAGTAACTTTCAGATTTTCAGGAATTGGTTCGCCCCCGTTATCGGGGGCGAACTTTTTCTGACCACAGCGTCGCCGGCAATTCCGCCGCGCGGCATTCAAAACAAAACCCCAAGCTAGAGAGGCTTCTCCGGCGCGTTGGCGGACCATTTTGAATCTTGAATTTTGAACCCCGAATCGGCGGCGCGTCCGTCGGTGCAGGGTCCAAAATTCAACATTCAAAATTCCGCAGCCGTCCGGGGATCTTCACCAAATAACATGATCCATTCAGTCACGAGCCAGGTCGGCTCCACCTCCATCACCATCGAAACCGGCAAGCTCGCCAAGCTCGCCGACGGCGCAGTCACCGTCCGTTGCGGCGAGACCATCGTCTTCGTTTCCGCCGTCTCCGCCACCTCGCTCAAAGAAGGCCAGGATTGGTTCCCGCTCACCGTCGATTACCGCGAAAAAGCGGCCGCGGTCGGCAAGATCCCCGGCGGCTATTTCAAGCGCGAAGGCCGCCCGAGCGAGAAGGAAATCCTCACCTGCCGGATGACCGATCGCCCGCTGCGCCCGCTCTTTCCAAAGGGCTACCTCTACGACACGCAGATCATCTCCGTCCTGCTCAGCGCCGACGGCCAGAACGATCCCGACATGCTTTCCATCAACGGCGCGAGCGCCGCGCTCATGGTTTCCGACATCCCGTTCGCCGGGCCGATCGGCGCCGTCCGCGTCGGTCGCGTGAATGGGCAGTTCGTCGTGAATCCGACGCACGCGCAGATGGAGCACAGCGATCTCGACCTCGTTTATGTCGGCACGAAAGACGACGTGATCATGATCGAAGGCGCGGCCAATGAACTGCCCGAAGAGGAGTTTGTGAAAGCGCTCGAATTCGCCCACGGCCACGCCCGCACGATCATCGACTCGCAGATCGAACTCGCCGCGAAGGTCAACAAAACCAAGCGCGTCGTCCCGCTCATGCTGGTGAAAGACGAACTGCTCGAAGTCGCCTACGCCGTCGCCGGCGACCGCATCGAAGCGGCGCTCAACACGCCCGGAAAAGCGAACCGCCACAAGGCCGTCGAAGCGTTGAAAAAAGAGGCCGGCGCCGCCGTTCTTGCCAAGTATCCCGAGGCCACGAAATTCGAAGTCAGCCAGGCCTTCGACTACCTGCAAAAGAAAGCCTTCCGCATCAGCATCCTCGACAAAAAGGTGCGCTGCGATGGACGCGGCCTCGGCCAGATCCGCGACATCGTCGCCGAAGTCGGCCTCCTCCCGCGCAGCCACGGCAGCGCGATGTTCCAACGCGGCGAAACGCAGTCCGTCGCCCTCGCGACCCTCGCCCCCGCCGACGAAGCGCAAGACCTCGACGGCTACACCGGCGGCATCACGAAAAAGCGCTTCATTTTGCACTACAACTTCCCGCCGTTCAGCGTCGGCGAAACCGGCCGCACCGGCAGCCCCGGCCGCCGCGAAATCGGCCACGGCGCACTCGCCGAGCGTTCCATCGACGCCGTCATCCCGAGCGTGGAGAAATTCCCGTACGCCATGCGCGTCAGCAGCGAGATCATGGAAAGCAACGGCTCCAGCTCGATGGCCAGCGTCTGCGCCGGCATCCTCGCGCTCATGGATGCGGGCGTCCCGATCAAGGCCCCCGTCGCCGGCATCAGCGTCGGCCTCGTCACCGAATACGGCGCGGACGGCCAGCTCGCCCGCTACACCACGCTCGCCGACATCCTCGGCAGCGAGGACCACTTCGGCGACATGGACTTCAAACTCTGCGGCACCACCCGCGGCGTCACCGGCTTCCAGCTCGATCTCAAGCTCGCCGGCGTCAGCCACAAAATCATGGCCGAGGCCATCTTCCAGGCCCGCGACCTCCGCGCCGAAGTCCTCGAGAAAATGGCGATCGCCCTCGACGAACCGCGCACGGAAATGAGCCCGTACGCGCCCCGCATCGAGACCATCAAAATCAGCCCCGACAAAATCGGCCTCCTCATCGGGCCTGGCGGCAAGACCATCAAAGGCATCGTCGCCGAGACCGGCTGCGAGATTAACATCCAGGACGACGGCACCGTCCAAATCTACTCGAACAACCCCGAAGGCATGGCCCGCGCGAAGCAAATCGTGAACGGCATGACGAAGGAAATTGAGATCGGCACCATGTATCAGGGCCGCGTCGTCACCATCAAAGACTTCGGCTGTTTCGTCGAAGTCATGCCTGGAAAAGACGGCATGGTTCACGTCTCCGAACTCGCGGACTTCCGCGTCAATCGCGTCGAAGACGTGGTGAAAGTCGGCGACATGATCTGGGTCAAATGCATCGGCGTGGACGACAAAGGCCGCGTCAAACTCAGCCGCAGAGCCGCCATGAAAGATCGCGAAGCGGAGGAGCAAGCCGCGTCCGGTTCCGCGCCTGCAGTCGCCGCCCCGGTGCAAGACTAATCCCGCCCCACGGTTCGCAATTCAGAAACGCCGCCTAGAAATGGGCGGCGTTTTTTTTGCATCGCGCGAGAAGCGACGAGCGCGCGCGGCTCGGAACTTCCGGGTAGCGCGCTCGTCTCGAGCGCTGGTTTCGGCGTCCCGCCGAAACGAACTTTTCAATCGGTGCGACTACCCAGGACTCGCGCGCAAAATAAGTCCGTCGAGGCGAGACGCCTCGACCAACACTCGGGACGAGCGCGCTACCCGGACCCGAAGCCGCGCGCGCCGACACCCCGAAAACCTACCCCCGCTGCCGCTTTAAAAACTCCTCCGCCAGCGCCCGATATGCCGTCGCCCCGAGCCCGTTCGGCTCGTATTCGATGATCGGCTTCCCGTGGCTCGGAGCCTCGCCGAGCCGCACGCTCCGCGGAATCACCGTCTTGTAAAGCACCTCGCCGAAGTGCCCTTGCACCTCGCCGATGACCTGCTGCGCGAGATTATTCCGCATGAACATCGTCATCAAAATCCCGCAAATCGTGAGCCCCGGATTCGCCCCGCAATCCCGGATTTGCGCGACGACATGGTCGATCTTACTGAGCCCTTCGAGCGCGTAATATTCGCACTGGAGCGGGATCAAAAGTTCATCCGCGGCGGCGAGCGCATTCGTCATCAGGATGCCGAGCGAGGGCGGGCAATCGAGCAGCACGAAGTCAAATTCCGCCGCCGCCCGCAGCGGCTCAAACGCCGCCCGTAACCGCGTCAGATGATCCTCCGCCCGCGCCACTTCGATCTCCGCCCCGGCGAGATCGATGTCGCCCGGAATGATCGAAAGATTCTCCCAAACCGTCGGCACGATCTTTTCCAAGATGTCCCCGTGCCCGAGCAGCGGCCCGTAAATGCTGTGCCCCTCCATCGCCGGCACCCCGAGTCCGCTTGTCGCATTTCCCTGCGGATCGAGGTCGATGAGCAGCACGCGCACGCCGCGCGCCGCCAGGCAGGCGGCGAGATTGACGGACGTGGTGGTCTTCCCCACGCCGCCTTTCTGATTCGCGATCGCGACGATTTTCATGGGCGCGGAGTTTAGGAGCGCATTGCGCGATGACTAGGGGTTTTCTCCACGCGAAAATACCGCCGTTCCGATGATCGAACTCACCGAAAGATTGCTCTCCGACGCCGGCGGCTGGCAGGCCCTGAAGCACGCTCGCAGCCTCCACGAAATGGGCCGCGTCCTCGAGGCGACCTACGCGCCGCCGATGCTGCAAGGCCGCGTCCGCGTCGGCGACGCCGAGCTCCGTTCGGGTCTGCGGATTCTCTCAAAAAGTAACATCGAAAATCTTTGCGTCTGCCGCGCCTCCCGCCAGCACGGCACGATCTGTGAACACGCGCTCGCCGTCGGCCTCGCGATCCTGAAACCGCACACCGCCGCAGCGCCCAGCGCGCCATTCGCGGTCGCGCCGCCGCCCGCCAAGCCTGTGCTGAAGCCGATCTTCAGCTCGGAGGGCGAGGGGGCTCCGCTCGAATTGTTCGTGATCCTCGCGCCGAATTTCGCCGCGATGTGGGAGCGCAACTCGGTCACGCTCGGTGCCGAAGTCGCCGTTGCCGGGAAGCGAATTTTACTCAGCGCCCTCGACCGCACCCGCGACTATCGCGCCACGCCGGAGGACGTGCGGGCGATCGAAAAACTGCGCGAACTCGCAGGCGGTGAACTGCCGGGAATGGCGATGCTGACCCGCGCGCAGTTCACCGACTTTCTCGGCTCACTCGCCGGACATCCGCGCGTGACTTTCGGCAAATCGACTGCGGTCAAAGTGGAGGCGGAAGGCCTGCGCCCGCGGCTCGCCATCGACCGCGGTGCAGACGGCTCCGCGACGCTCCGTGCGGAGCTGAGGAGCGACGGAAAACTGCTGGCCGGCGGCACGCGAACGTGGTTCCTGCGCGGCGAAACATTCACGCCCGTCGCGCCCGGATTGCCCGCTGCGTACGGCGATTTGCTGGTGCGCGAGATCACCATTCCGGCGGAGGGTGCGACGCAGTTTCTCGCGCGCGAGTTGCCCGCGCTCAGCGCGTTCTTCGAGATCGATCCCGCGCTCGTCGCCGCCCCGCGATCTTTTGTGGAGGCCGCGCGGGAGGCATCGGCGTTTTCGCTGAAGCTCGAAGGCTCGCTCAATTTCCT
>JAYVNN010000217.1:0-4807 GCA_043758435.1 Chthoniobacter sp. | reverse complement strand
TCGAAACGGTGATGGTAATTTGCCGTCACGCCCTCGGGTTTCAGCGCCGTCGCATCGCTGCGCTGAAAGAGGATGATGTTGTTCGGCGCGAGCGACTGCTCGATCGTCAAGCCCGAGAAAAGGCTCGCGGGCAGCGGGATTTCGCGGACGAGTCGGCGGAGGCTTTGGCTGGTTTTGCTGTCGGGTTTGTTCACGTTCCGGATGATCCGCGTTTGTAGTGCGCGCGGCGCAAAAGGGCATCAACAATCGCCGCGTAGTCGTGGGGAACGGCGTGCGCGCAGCGCCGCGGGCGGGCCGTGGCCCGGACGGATGATTGCGGAGAAGGCGGGACTCGTGTTTCGTCAGCCGCGCTTGAGTAAGAATTTCCTACCCCAAATGCGCGATGCCGCGGCGCGGTGCGGCGTGTCCGAGTCCACCGTGTCGCATGTCATCAACGGCACCAAGGCCGTCGCGCTGGCGACGCGCGAGAAGGTGGAGCGCGTGCTGATCCGATGGTTCGCCAGCCTCATCCTGTTGCTGGCACCCGCCCTGGCTCTGGCCCAGACGCATGACATCACGCAGTTCGGCGCGGTCGCGGATGGCAGGACGCTGAACACGGCGGCGATTCAGCGGGCCATTGACGAGTGCGCGGCGGCGGGCGGCGGCGAAGTGCGGGTGCCGCCGGGTGTGTTCGTCACGGGCAGCTTGCGGCTGAAATCCAACCTCACCCTGCGGCTCATGCCCGGCGCAGTGCTGCAAGGCAGCCAGGACCCGGCGGACTATCCCGATCACGATATTTCCTCGCACCAGAAGTTTGGCACCATCACGCACGGCGGCGTTTTTGTGAAAGTCATGAAGTCGCTCATCATCGCGGACCGCGCGGAGAATGTGAGCATCGTCGGTGAGGGCTTGATCAAGGGCGCGGGCGAGGCGGAGGCATTCCAACTCGGGCTGAACAAGGACGGCAAGCCCAAGAACCTGTTCTTCATCGGCTGCACCAACGTCCGGCTCAGCGGCATTCGCGTGCAGAACTCCGCGCAAGTCACGATCTCCATCTCCGGCTGCGACCGCGTGTTCGTCGAGGGCCTGCAGGTGCGCAGCCTCGTGAACTGGAACTGCGACGGCCTGGACGTGGACGCCCGCGATGTCACCATCGCCAACTGCCTCATCGAGTCTGAGGACGATGCCCTGTGCTTCAAGAGCGAGTATCTCGGCCGCTTCTGCGAAAACATCACGGTCAGCAACTGCGTCGTCGCGTCCATCTGCAACGGCATCAAGCTCGGTACAGGTTCCCGCACCGGCTTCCGCAACGTGACCGTGAGCAACTGCGTCATCCGCAAGACGGACGTGAACGCCTTCGTCCATCCCGGCTACGAAAAGATGACGCCGAACCTCGTGCTCGATGAAAAGACGACGAGCGTGAACTGCGGCATCGTCATCCTCGGCGTGGACGGCGGCCTCGTGGAGAACATCCGCTTTTCCGACATCGTGATGACCGATGTGCTGAGCCCGATCTTCATCCGCGCGGGCCGGCGCTTTCTCAACCCGGAGCACAGGCCGTCGGTGCTGCGCAACGTCAGCCTCGCAAACATCACCGCCCACTGCCGCAGCGTCATCCCGAGCATCATCGCCGGCCTCGATGACAGCCCGGTCAGCGACATCCGGTTGTCGAACCTGCGCCTCACGATCCCAGTCGTGGTTTCATCCGAAATGCTGAAAGACTTTCCCGAAGTCCCGCCGGAGAACACGGGCGGCTATCCTGAAAACCGGCTCACGTTCGGCTTTCGCCTACCCGCGTCAGTCTTCTACATCCGTCACGCCGAAGACATCAGCCTCAGCGACATCACCGTGACGACTCCACCAGCCGAGGCGCGGCCCGCCATTCACGCGGATGATGTGCGCGGCATCCGGCTGAATGGGGTGCGGGTGAATGACCGCCCGCTCGAAGCCAGTGCCTCCGCCCTTCGCCTGCGCAACAGCACGCCCGAACCATGAAAAGACTTCCCGCCCTCATCGCAGGCACTTTCAGTCTCGTCGCTCCTCTCCCAATCCACCTCGCGGCGCTGCTCGTGGTGAGCCTCGCTCACGCCGGGCAGATTCTGAGCCTCGACTTCAACGCCGTCGCGCCCCCGCTTCCGGCGCTGGAAAGTTTCGGCTCCGCCCCGGCGATCAAGGCGGAGTCAGCCTTCGCGCCGGACGGGACCATCGACACTTTTCGCGGACCACGCACCGGCGCGGCGGTGCTGACGGTCGATGCGAGCGCGGCGACGGAGCAATGGAACGCCGGGCTGCGGACGCCATTGCTCGCGGTGGAAAACGCGGAACGCGCGCTCGCGAAGCTGACGCTCGCGTTTGATCTGCTGACGAGCCAGCCGCGGGCGGTGCGCGTGCGCGTGGCGTCGTTTGGCGCGGATGGGAAACGCAGCGGCGGCTTGGAAAAGTGGGTCTGGCCGCCGGTCGCGGATTCCTTTTACCGGCACACGATGGACCTCTCGGAGATGAGCGCATGGAATGGGAAGTTCGATCCCGCCGCGCCGTTCATCCAGCTCTCGTGGGAGATCGCCAGCGATGCTCCGCAGCCGTGGTCGAAGGCCGCCAAGCTGACCCTCTGCGTGGACAACGTGAGCCTGTCCGCGCCGAGTTTTTATGTCTCGACGACGGGCTCGGACAAGGCCGACGGACGCAGCGAGGCGACCGCTTTTCAGACTATCGGGAAAGGCGTCGCAGCCGCCGGAGCGGGCGACACGGTGCTCGTGCTGGACGGCACGTATCCGCTCGGCGGCGGCGTCTCTTTCCGCAAAAGCGGCACACCGACGAAGTGGATCACGCTCAAGGCCGCGCCGGGTGCAAAGCCGCGCGCGGAATTTGCGAGTTGGGCCGGCTTCGCGATCAAAAACGGCGCCGCATTTGTCGAGATCAACGGCCTCGAAATCGCCGGCCACGCGCACGAAATCACGCTTGAAGAGGCTCAGGAAAATGGCCGCGCGGAGAAGCCGGATGCGAAGTTCAACGGCTCGGCGATTTCCATCGAAGGCCGCACGTTGGACACCAATGGCGCGAACGTGAAAGACGAAAAGGAGTTCGTCGATCGCCCCGACCGCCCGCATCACATCCGCATCATTGGCTGCAACATTCACGACGCGTGCGGCGCGGGAATCGCGGGGATGATCGCGGATTACGTGACGATTGAGGGCAACACCGTGAGCGATTGCGCGGCGCGATCACGCTACGCGCACAGCGGCATCACGCTGTATTGGGCGTGGAATTTCGACAGCTCGACGCAGCACCGCATTTTCATCCGCAACAACGTCGCCGCGCGCAATTGCACGATGGTCGCGTGGCAGCCGCGCTGGGAGCCGGACCTGGCGAAGGCGCACATTTCCGACGGCAACGGCATCATCATCGACGACTTTCTCCAGTCGCAGCCCGGCGGCCTGGGCGACATCAATGCCGGGCGCGTGCTGATTCAAAACAACCTCTCGCATCACAGCGGCGGCGGCGGCATTCACGTCTTCGCGAGCGACCGCGTGGATGTCGTGAACAACACCACTTTCGCGAACTGTCAGACGCCGATCATCAACTACGGCGAACTCGACACGAGCCGCGCGCGCGACTGCCGGGTGCTGAACAACATCATCGTCGCGCAACCCGGAAAGCAAGTGACGCGCAATCGCGACCGCGCGAACAAACTCCAGACCGAGAACGTCTGGGACGGGAACGTCTATTTCGGCGACGACAAATCGAAGGTCGAAACTTTCGGCGAGCACGACGTGTGGGCCGATCCGCTTTTCCTCAAAGCCGACGCAAACTCCGCGCCCAAAAATTTCGGCTTACAACCGGGAAGTCCCGCGCGCGGCTGCGGACTCGAAAGCCCGCTCGTGAGCAGCCACGATCTGCTCGGCACGCTGCGGCCCAGCGACGGAAAGATCGACCGCGGAGCAATCCAGAGCAGCGCTCCCGCGGCGAAGTGAAACCTCGAATGAGTATGAACCATTTTTCCTCGCGACTCCTCGGCTTTGGTCTTTGGGCGCTGATCGCGAATTCCATCAGCGGGCCGACGGCGAAGGCCGCGGTGGACCTCGATCGCGACCCGGCCTGGGCCGAGGCTTACAAAGCCGCGCCGATGAATGTCGATGAGACCAAGGCCTTCATAAGACAGCTCGCGCAATACGTCTTCGACCATCACATGAAGAAGACCGAAGGCTCACCGCAGCGCGGGATCATTTACGAATACTTCCACGTCGCGAATGCGGGAAAGCCGGACCAATTCATCCAAGGCGAAGCACTCGATACCATGCACGACGGCGCGTGGTTTGCGGTCGCGATGGTGCAGGCGTATCGCGCGACCGGAGATGCATTTTTCAAGGAAGTGCTGACTCAGTGGCAGCTCCCTTTTTATCTCAGGATGCTCAATCACTCAGACGAGCTATTTACGACCGAGCGCGATGACGGGATCGACGTCGGCTGGAGCAAAGGAACCGAGTGGCTCTTACTCGGCCGCGAGAAAGGCTTTGTGCCTTATTGGTGGGAAGACGGTGCGTCGGTGAGCCTCGAAATGGTCGTGCGCAAGACGGAGCATCTGAACTTTCCAGGGCGCAATGAGCTGGCGGGCATGCCGAATCCCGAGAAGCGGCTGGTGGGTTATTCGCTCGGCTCCTCGAACCACATGGCGCAAGACCTCGCCGTCATGCTCGAACAGTCGTGGCTGCTCCTGCACGAAAGCTCCGATGCCGCGGATCAAAAGCTCGCGGGCGAAGTGGCGGAGGCGGCGCGCAATCTCGCCGAATGCCGCGCCCGACATGGCGTGCCGAACATTCCCGCGGTGCGC
>JAYVNN010000216.1:0-4808 GCA_043758435.1 Chthoniobacter sp. | reverse complement strand
TTGCGCAGGTGGTAGTCGAGCACCTGGTCGCGGTCGATTTTTCCCAGCCCAAAATAGCGCGCCTGCGGATGCGCGAAGTAGAGCCCGCTGACGCTGCTCCCCGGCCACATGGCAAAGCTCTCGGTGATCTTGATGCCGGCGTTTTTCTCCACGTCGAGGAGCTGCCAGAGCGTGCCCTTTTCGGTGTGGTCGGGGCATGCGGGGTAGCCGGCGGCGGGACGGATGCCGCGATACTTTTCCTCGATCATGTCGTCGCGCGTCAGGTTCTCGTCTTGGCCAAAACCCCACTCGTCGCGCACACGCTTGTGCAGGCACTCGGCGAAGGCCTCGGCCAGCCGGTCGGCCAGCGCCTCGGCCATGATGGCGTTGTAGTCATCGAGATCGGCCTGGAACTTTTCCACGACAGCCTTCAGCCCGATGCCGGTGGTGACGGCGAAAGCGGCGATGTGATCGGGCAACGGATGCACTGCAGGAAACGATTCCGCGCTGGTCTCGGCCAGGAGGTTGCCGTGGAGTTTCGGGGCGATGAAATCGGCCAGCGATTGGTTCGGCTCACCTTCCTTTTTGGCGATTTGCTGGCGGAGGAAGTGGAGCGTCGTCAACTCCGTCGTGCGCGCTTCGTCGGTGTAGAGCAGCACGTCGTCGCCGATGGCGTTGGCCGGGAAAAAGCCATATACGGCCTGCGCGGTGAGCTGCTTGCCGGAGATGATTTCGTCGAGCAGCGCATTAGCGTCGTTGAATAGTTTGGTCGCCTGCTCGCCGTATTTTTCGTGCGTGAGGATCGAGGGGTAAACGCCGCGCAGCTCCCACGTATGAAAGAACGGCGTCCAGTCGATGAACTCGCGCAGCGTCTCCAGCGGGAAGTTTTCCAACTTCCGCACGCCGGTGAATTCCGGCTGCGCAATGTCCTCCGCCCGCCACGCGATCGGCGTCCGGCGGGCGCGCGCTTCGTCGAGCGGGATGAGCTGCTGGCGTGTGCCGGAATGCATCGCGCGCAGGCGGTCCTGCTCCTCGCGATTCTTCACGCCAAACGCGCCGCGCTGCTCTTCGCTGATGAGCGCGCTCACGACCGGCACGGCGCGGCTGGCGTCGAGCACATGGACGACGGGCTGCGAAAAGTGCTGCGCGATTTTCACCGCCGTGTGCGCCTTGCTCGTAGTCGCGCCGCCGATGAGCAACGGCTGCTTCATCCCGGTGCGCTCCATCTCGCGGGCGACGTGGACCATCTCATCGAGCGAAGGCGTGATCAGCCCGGAGAGCCCGATGACATCGACCTTCAGCTCGCGTGCGGTCGCGAGGATTTTGTCGCACGAGACCATCACGCCGAGGTCGATCACGTCGTAGTTATTACACCCGAGCACCACGCCTACGATGTTCTTGCCGATGTCATGCACGTCGCCCTTCACCGTGGCCATGAGCACCTTGCCTTGCGTCTTCACCACGCCGCCCGCAGCGATAGTCGCGGCTTTTTCCGCCTCCATGTAGGGCAGCAAATGCGCGACCGCTTTCTTCATCACGCGCGCCGATTTCACGACCTGTGGAAGGAACATTTTCCCCTCGCCGAAAAGATCGCCGACCACATTCATCCCGTCCATCAGCGGGCCTTCGATCACGCTCAGCGGCTTGTCGTATTTCTGCCGCGCTTCCTCGGTGTCCTCGACGACAAACGCGTCGATGCCTTTGACCAGCGAATGCGTGAGCCGCTCCTCGACGGAAAGCTTGCGCCATTCTTCGGTCGCCTTTTCCACCGGGCCGCCGGCCTTCTGCTTCATGTTTTCGCCAAAGGTGACGAGCCGCTCCGTGGCGTCGGGCCGACGGTTCAGCAGCACGTCCTCGACGAGTTCCAGCAGGTCTTTCGGAATCTCCTCGTACACTTCCAGCAGGCCCGCATTGACGATGCCCATGTCCAGCCCCGCGCGGATCGCGTGGTAGAGGAAAGCGGAGTGCATCGCCTCGCGCATGTGGTTGTTGCCGCGGAAGGAAAACGAAATATTCGACACGCCGCCGCTGACCTTCGCGCGCGGCAGGTTGGCTTTGATCCAGCGCGTCGCCTCGATGAAATTGACCGCGTAGTTGTTGTGCTCTTCGAGGCCGGTGGCGACGGTCAGGATGTTCGGATCGAAGATGATGTCCTCCGGCGGAAAGCCGACCTTTTCCACCAGCAGGTCGTAGCTGCGTTTACAGATTTCACATTTCCGCTCCAGCGTGTCGGCCTGCCCATCCTCGTCGAAGGCCATGACCACGACCGCCGCGCCGTAGCGCCGCACGAGCCGGCCCGCAGCGAGGAACTTTTCCTCACCTTCCTTGAGCGAAATCGAGTTCACGATCCCCTTCCCTTGGATGCACTTCAGCCCGGCCTCGATCACGCTCCACTTCGAGCTATCGACCATCACCGGCACGCGCGCGATCTCCGGCTCGGTCATGATGTAATTCAGGAAGCGCGTCATCGCCGCCGCGCCGTCGAGCATCCCCTCGTCCATGTTGATGTCGATGATCTGCGCGCCGTTTTCCACCTGCTGCCGCGCCACCGCGACCGCCTCCTCATACGCCCCCGCAAGGATCAGCTTCGCAAACTTCGGCGACCCCGTGACGTTCGCCCGCTCGCCGATGTTCACGAAGTTCGTCTCCGCCGTGAGCGTCAGCGCGTCGATCCCGCTGAGCCGCAGATACGGCTCCACCGTCGGCACCACGCGAGGCGCGATGCCCTTCACGGCCGCAGCGATCATCTCGATGTGCGGTGGCGTGGTCCCGCAGCACCCGCCGACGATGTTGAAAATGCCCGCGCGTCCCCATTCCGCGAGCTGCGGCGCGAGCGATTCCGGCGTCTCGGGAAAGCCCGTCGGCAGCAGCGGATTCGGCAGCCCCGCGTTCGGATAAACGCTCACGTAAATCGGCGCGAGGCCCGACAACTCTTCGATCAGCGGGCGCATTTCCTCCGGCCCGAGCGCGCAGTTCATGCCCACGCTGAGCAGCGGCACATGCGAGACGCTGTTCCAAAACGCCTCCACCGTCTGCCCCGTCACCCCGCGCGTCCCGCCTTTCTGGATGAACGTCACCGATGCCATCACCGGCACCACGCGCTTCCCCGGCTCCGGCGCTTTGCCATAAGGCAACGCCGTCAGGCCGCGCTCGTCAAAAATCTCCGCGATGGCAAAGAACGCCGCCTTCGCGTTCAGCGTGTCGAAAATCGTCTCCACCAGCAGGAGGTCCGCGCCGCCGTCGAGCAGCGCCCGCGCCTGCTCGCCATACGCGCGCACCAGCTCGTCCCACGTCGTCCCGCGCGTCGAGGCGTCATTCACATCCGTGGAAATCGACGACGTCTTCGTGGTCGGCCCAATCGCCCCGGCGACAAAACACACCCGCCCCGGCTGCGCCGCCATCACTGCATCTGCCGCCTTCCGCGCGCACTGCGCCCCCGCAAACGCCAGCTCATAAGCCAGTGCCTCCATCCCGTAGTCGCCGAGCGAGATGAACTGCCCATTGAAAGTATTCGTCTCCGCGATGTCCGCCCCCGCCTCGAAATAGCGCCGGTGAATTTCCTCAATGATCTGCGGCTGCGTCAGGTTCAGCAGCTCGTTGTTCCCCTTGAGGTCTTTGCCCGTCCAATCCTTGAACCGCTCCCCGCGAAACTGCTCCTCAGTCAGCTTGTATTGCTGGATCGTCGTCCCCATCGCGCCATCGATGATGACGACACGTTCGCGGAGCAATTTTTCGAGCGGATGAAAGGCGGACATAAGGGTGCCGAAATAAACGCACGCACGCACGCGCCGCAAGAAACAAATCCTCCCATCATGATGGGAGGATGGGTGCGATTCACTTAGCTTGATCCGGTGAAAAGCCTCGGTTTCAAGTGCCAGCTCAGGAGCGCGATTCCGGGCTGAGGCGTAGGCTTCCGCCATGCGGTTGACATCAACTTTGCATGGCGTTTAAGTCCCGCCCGATGAGCCTCGCAGAAATTCTCGAAGAAGTGGATCACCTCACCGACGGCGAGCGCACCGAACTGGCCCGCCGCTTGCGCGCTCTCGAACTGGCCGGGGACGCAGCACGCATCGCCGACATGTCCGCCCGGCTCGACAACTCGCTAGCCGGCAAGGACTCGGTCACGGAAGAACAGTTCCTCTCCCGGCTGCGGACACGCGGATAGGCCCACTCACAGATGCCACGTTACCGCTATGTGCTCGACGAGGGCGCGGTCGTCACGCTGCTCGCGCTGGACGATTCCGAAATCGCCCGGCTCATCCCAATATTTGAAGGAATGGCCGAGACACCAGGGGCCAAGGCCGATTGCTACAGCCTCGACCGGCACGGCCGCTCGTTTCACAACAGGATAGTCGGCGATTTTCTTATCGGCTACTGGCCCGACCATGCCACGCGCACCGTGCATATTCTGCGCATTGATCCGCTCTGGCCGCCGGGATCGGAATGATCAACCGCTCCCGCACGATCGCCCGAGGCCTCGGGCCAAAGCTCTAGCTAGGATATACCCTTGCTCCGAAACTCCAACTTCGCGAGGCGGCGAATGGGAAAAGCCACGCCATCGAGTCTGTCATAATTGACGAAGCGGAGCTTCGCAGACATCGGCGCTACCAAGCTGGAGCTTGGTAGCGAGGAGAAGTCTTACCCTCAACCTCCGACACATCATTGACATGATGTAAGCTATACCTTACATCCCAAACCAAAGCCTTCCGAGAAAAACTTTGCTCAAGCCCGGCCATTATGAAGTCCTCGTTTTCCGCGACCGTTCAGGGGAAAGCCCCTATTTGGAGTGGCTGGACACACTGGACTGGAAAACTCAGGAGCGCATCCTG
>JAYVNN010000215.1:0-14380 GCA_043758435.1 Chthoniobacter sp. | reverse complement strand
CCGCGCGGGTGTGCGACCAGTCGGCGAGGTCGTCGCCATGCACCACGATCGCGCTCGCATTGGCCGGCAGCGTGAGCGTGGCGTCGAGGCCGGAGCCGTCGTCGGCGCGGGCAAAAACGTGCGCGGTAAAACGCAGCCGCCCTTCCGCGAAGCGCACCAGCACCTGCGATTGCGTCTGCCACCGGCTCGGCGTGATCGGCGGCAGCGGCTTCGGCGCTTCCTCGATTTTCGGAGCCGCGAGTTCGAGGCTGATTTCGCCCGCGTCGCCGGGCAGGAGAAACACGGCCACGCCCTCGACCGCCGCCGCGGCCTGCCCATTCACCCGCGCCACCAGCCCGGCGGGAATGCCGGACACGCTCAGCCTTTTCACCGACGCGCTGCCGAGCCGCAGCTTCAGCGGCACCGCGAGCTGCCGCGCGCCGCGCGTGACGAGATGCAGCGCCACGGGCGTCCTGCCGGGCGTGTTCGTGAGCAGCGCGTAGCCTTCGTCCCAGACGACCGGGCGCTCGCCCGACTCCGCCTTGTCCAGCCGCACTTCGCCGCCAAGCAGCGGGATGCGCTGCCACTTTTTCTCCAGCGCCTCGACCTCGAACTCCGCGTCGATCTTGCTCCCCGCATCGCCGAGCGCGATCCGCACCTCGGCGCGATGCACGAGGAACGGCACCGGCGCGACCTCCGGCGGCGCGACCGGCTCCGGCTTGCGCTGCCCGGCCTCCCACAGCGCGCGCAGTTCGGAGTATGGGATCGTCACGAAAGCGCGACCGAGTTCCGCCGTCGGCGGCGGTTCCGGGAGCGTGGCTGCGCCGGCAGCGGCGTGGAAGAGTGCGAGGAGACAGATGGCAGGTTTCATGTCCGCAATGCTCGCGGCACCAGATGAATCCTTGATGCGCCTTCCGTGAAACGACGGTGAAATCGCCGCGAAATCGCCGACACCGCGGCGACGGCTGGGAGGGGTATGTCTTTGGCGACCACCGCCGCCAAGAGCACGCGCGCCGCGTATTTTCATCTGCGCGGAAGGCCATTCCCGCTATTGCGCTTCACGGAGGCGGCAGAAGCGGGTATCGCGTAGCGGCATGCCGTCGGAAAACTCCCCGCCTGGGTCTGCGCTGTTGCTTCGCTCGTTGGCGGAGGCAGGCGTGTTGATGCGTTCGCAGGCGATGGAAGTGGAGCAGTTGCTTCGGGCGCGGCGGCCGTGGCGGGAATGGGTGGAGCGGCTGCTGCTTTTTCTTGGCGCGGCGCTGCTGCTCGCGGGCGTGATTTTTTTCTTCGCCTACAACTGGCGCGACCTTTCGCCGGTGCGGAAATTTGCCGTGGTCGAAAGCGGCATCGTGCTTTGCGCAGCGGGCGCGTGGTGGCGAGGATTGGGGACGCTCGCTGGCCAGGTTTTGCTGACCGCGGCCTGCGTTCTCGTCGGCGTTTTCCTCGCCGTCTTCGGACAGGTTTATCAGACGGGCGCGGACACCTACGAACTCTTCACCGGCTGGGCGCTCCTCATTTTTCCGTGGGTGCTGTTCGCGCGCTTCGGCGGGCTGTGGCTGCTCTGGCTCGGGCTGCTGAATACGGCGCTGGCGGTTTCGTGGCGGATCGTCACAGCGTGGCCGGGTGCGGAGGAAGCGGAGCTGTTCATGTGTCTCGGCTTGCTCAATGCCGCCGCACTCGTCGCCCGCGAAGTGGCTCTGCGCGTTGGTTGCCGCTGGTTGGGTGCGAATTGGCTGCGTTCGTTGCCGTGCCTCGCGGCGTATGCGGCGCTGACCGCCGGTATGTTGATCTTCATTGTGGGCAGTCACTCCAGTGCCACGCACGCTCTGCCGCCCGTCGCTTTCGTGCTCGCCGTGGTCGGAGGGTGCGCCATTTACCGCTGCGTGCTGCCGAGCCTTTCGAGCCTCGCGATCATCATCTTCGGAGTTTCCTTGGGTTCATCACTCTCGTCGGCCGCATGGTGTTTGAAGGCACGCACGAGCCGATCGGCTCCTTCTTGCTCATGGCGATTGTCGTCATCGGGACATTCGGCGCGGCAGCTTGGTGGCTGCGCAGAACAGCGGGCGAGCTGCGCGCATCCGAACCGCAATGAAAATGTCCGATCTCCTCGCGGATGCTGTGGCGGCGGGCGTTCTGCCGCCAGACGCCGCCGACGCGGCGAACCGGCACTTGGCGCGGAGGGAAGAGAAACACGAGACGCCGTGGTATCTCCATGCGCTCATCGCTGTGGGTGCGTGGCTTGCGGCGGCTTTCTTCCTTGGCTTCGCCGGCGCGATTTTTGGCGGGCTGATTTTTGACAAAGATGGCGTCGCCATCGTCATCGGCGTGCTCCTGCTCGGTGGCGTGGTGAGCGTGCGCCGCGCGGCGAAAGGTGCGTTTTTCCGGCAAATCTGCCTCGCCCTGAGCGTCTCCGCGCACGGGCTGATTTTTGCCGGCATCTTCAAGGTGGATCAGCGCGCGTGGGACTACGGCTTGGTGCCGTTGGCCGCGGTCGTTCTCGCCGCAGTGCTTTATGAACTCTACGCCGACACGCTGCACCGTTTTCTCTCCTGCACGAGCGCGCTCGTCATGGCGACGCTCTGGCTGGAGTACGAGCAGCCGCATCTCTTCCACCGCGGCATCGGCGAAGCGGCGCTGCTCGCGCATCTGGCGGCGCTCGGCTGGGTCTTCATGGGCGCGGCGACGCCGGTTCGCTTTCGTGCGCTCGGCTATGCACTGGCCGTTTCGATGCTCGTCTTTGCGCTGCCGCACTTCGCCACATGGCGGCTGACGCTCAACGCCGCGCTCGTCGCCTGGAACGCCAAGTTGATTCTCTCGTTCAGCCTGCTCGCCCTGCTGCGCTGGATCGCCGGCCCGCCGCGGCGCGTCCCGGCGTGGTTCATCGGCGCGCCCGCGCTGCTCCTCGTCGGCGTGACGACCACGCCCGGCGTGCTCGCCGGCTTGCTCCTGCTCGGGCTCGGCCTCGCGCTGCAAGAGCGCGTGCTGGCTAGCCTCGGCATGGTCTTCCTGCCGCTCTTTCTCGCGTTTTATTATTACCAGCTCGACCTCACGCTTTTGCAAAAAGCCATCACCCTTGCGGCGAGCGGTGTGACGCTGCTCATCGTCCGCGCGGTCGTGCAACGCCTGCCCGCGCCCACTCCGCCGACGCCATGAGAACACTGCTCCACGTCCTCATCACCGCACTGGCCCTGACCGTTTGCAATGCGCTGATCTGGCAGAAAAACGCGGTCGTCACCGGCGGCACGACGATGCTCCTGCGCCTCGCCCCGCGCGATCCGCGCTCGCTCATGCAAGGCGATTACATGGCGTTGAATTACGAAGTCACGGGAAAGCTCCGTGCGCTCGAAACCGCCCGCCGCGGCGCAGTCGTCATGCACCTCGATGAGCGGCAAGTCGCCACGTTCATTCGCATGCACGGCAGCGAACCGCTCGCGCCCGGCGAAGTGCTCCTGCAATTCCGCCGAAACACAACCAATATCCGCCTCGGTGCGGAATCATTCTTCTTTCAGGAAGGCACCGCGGCCGTCTACGAGCCGGCGAAGTACGGCGAACTCCGCGTCGCGACGGACGGCGCGAGCGTGCTCGTCGGGCTGCGCGATGAGCAACTGACCCCGCTCGGCGCGCAGCGGTAAATTTCCACGGCGGAAACTTCAAAAGCAGCACGGCCTGCGCATACTCCCGCCATGTCCGCCACGCTCACCTCGCTCCGCATTCGCAATCTCGCCCTCGTCGAAGAGTTGGCGTGGGCGCTCGCGCCGGGTTTTACGGCGGTGACGGGGGAGACGGGTTCGGGGAAGTCGATCATCGTCGGCGCGCTCCAGCTCATCCTCGGCGAACGGGCGGAAAAGGCGCTCATCCGCACCGGCGCGGAGAGTTGCACGGTCGAGGCGGTCTTTGCGGTGAAGGAGGTTGCGGCGCTGAACGCGCGGCTCGAAGAACAAGGCGTGGAGCCGTGCGAGGACGCGCAGCTTATTTTGAAGCGCGTCTTTTCCACGGCGGGCACGAACCGCCAGTTCATCAACGGGAGCCCGACCACGCTCGCCGTGCTGAAGCTGCTCGGCGACGGGCTGGTGGACTTGCACGGCCCGCACGATCACCAGTCGCTGCTCTCCGATGCGAAGCAGCTCGAACTGCTCGACGCCTTCGCCGGAGCCGAGGCGCTGCGCGCAAAATACGGGGAGCATTTTGCCAAGCTGCACGCCGTCACCGCCGAGCACACCGCGCTCTCGACGAGCGAGGCGGCGCTGGAGCGCGAGGTGGATTTGCTGCGCCATCAGACGCACGAGATCGAGGCCGCGCAACTCCGCGCGGACGAGGAGGAGGAGCTGCTCGCGCGCTACGGCGTGGCGTCAAACAGCCGGCGGCTGCTGGAGCTGTCCACGCAGATCATCGGGCGGCTCAGCGAGGCGGACGACGCGGTGCTCACGCGGCTCGGTGAAATCGGCCGGCTGGTGCGCGAGCTGGAGCGGGTCGATCCGGCGGCGGCGCGGTTCAGCGAGTCGCACCTGCGCGCGGCGACGGAGCTGGATGACCTCGCGCGGTCGCTCCAGGACTACGCGGAGGAAATGGACCTCGATCCCGAGCGGCTCGCGCAGATGGAGGAACGCGTGTCGCTCATCGAAACGCTGAAACGCAAATACGGCGGCAGCGTCGCGGAGGTCATCGCGTTTGGCGATGCCGCGGCGGAGCGGCTGCGCAAGATCGAGTCGCGCGGCGAGGAACTGGCGCGGCTGGAAAAGGAAATCGACGCCGCGCGCAAAGCGCTGCTCGACGCCGGCGCGAAGCTCGGCGCAAAACGCAAAACCGCCGCGCCGAAACTCGCCGCGAGCATCACCGCGCACCTGCGCGACCTCGGTTTCAAAAAATCCGAATTCGCCGCCACGCTCACCGCACACGAAAAGCCCGCCGCGCACGGCCTCGAAGGCGTCGCGTTCCTTTTCGCGCCAAACCCCGGCGAGCCGCTGAAGCCGCTCAAGGCGATTGCGTCGAGCGGCGAAATCTCGCGCGTGATGCTCGCCGTGAAGTCGTCGCTCGCCGCGCAAGACACCATCTCGCTGCTCGTCTTCGATGAGATCGACGCCAATGTCGGCGGCGAGATCGCCCACGCGGTCGGCGCGAAGATGAAGTCGCTCGCCGCGGAGCATCAGGTGCTGTGCATCAGCCACCTCCCGCAGGTCGCCGCGCTGGCCGACACGCAATTTGTCGTCACGAAGGAATACGCGAACGACCGCACCATTTCCCAACTCCGCAAAGTGGAGGGGAAGGCGCGCATCGAGGAAATCGCCCGCATGCTCGGTGGCAAAGGCGACAGCGCGCTGGCCCACGCGAAGACGCTGCTGGGCAGGTAGAGCGTCTGCCAAAAGCAGTTCCGGCTCCGCGCAGCGGGCGGCCCATTCGCTACGGCCGCGCCGCGCCGATGCAGTAGAGCGCCTGGTCGGTGCGGAGGAAGATCTGGCCGTTGCTGAGTGCGGGCGAAGCGTAGGTCTTTTCGCCGAGCGCATTGGTGGCGACGACGGCGAATTTTTCCGCCGGTTTCACCACGCGGCAGACGCCATTGTCGTCGAGGAAATAGAGCAGCCCGGCGGCGCTGACGACGGAGGCGTGGCTGCGGGCAAAGCGCTCGTTCCAGACGATCTCGCCAGTCTTCGCGTCGAAGGCGTGGGCGAAGCCGCGGTCGTCGGTGAGCAGAAACCACGGGCCCTCGATGATCGGCGATGGAACGTAGGACACGCCCGGCGCGGAGTTGTGATGCCAGACTACATGCGTGCCCGTCACGTTGCCGCTGCCGTCGGGCCGGATGGCCATGATGTGGTGATCGGGGAAGCCGCCGGTGATGTAGAAAAGCCCGGTCGTTTCGCTGAAAACGGGTGAGGCCACGAACTGGTCCGTGGGGCCATCGACGATCCAGAGCAGCTTGCCGGTATCGGGATCGTAGCTGGCGATGCACTTGCTGCCGCTGAGCACCATTTGCATCCGCCCGGCTGCTTCGCGAATGAGCGGCGTGCAGTAGCTGCGCGTGTTGTTCGGGCGCGCGATGCGCCACAGCTCGCGCCCGTCCGTCCGCGCGAGCGCGACGATGTAGCCGGGGCCATCGTGGTCGCAGTTCACGATGATTTTTTCTTTGTACAAAACGGGCGTGCTGCTGAAGCCGTGGACGCTGGAGAAAACGCCGGGGCGCTTGAGCCAGAGCTGTTTTCCGGTCAGGTCGTAGGCGGCGACGACGACCTCCGTGCCGTCGAGAAAGGTGCAAAAAACGCGCTCACCGTCGCACGCGGGCGTAGAGGAGGCGTGGCTGTTTTCGGTGTGGAGGCGCTCCATCGGCGCTTTGATCACGGCCTGCTGCCAGAGCAATTTTCCGGTCGCGCGATCGAGGCAGAGGAGCAGCCGCTCCTGCGTCTCGGCGTTCGCGGCCACGGTGAAAACCCGGCCTGCGCAAACGACCGGCGAGGCGTGCCCGGAGCCGGGAAGCGGCGTGCGCCAGGCGATGTTCTCCGTCTTGCTCCACGTCGTCGGGAAAGCGGCTTCGGCGCTGCGTCCGTCGAAACGCGGGCCGCGCCACTGCGGCCAGTCCTCCGCAGGGGCAGCGGTCGCGAAGGCGGCGAGCAGGAGCAGCGGGCGGATCAGCATGCGCGCACGCTACCGGCGAGGCCATGTGGCGACAAGCCGCGCGGCATGGCGCTTGCCGCGTCGCGGCGAAAACGTAGCCTTTGCGCCATGCTTCGGAGGCCGCTCATTCTGTCATTTCTGCTGGTCGCGCTGGCGGTGCGCGGCGCGGAGGTGCCGTCGGAAAAAGTGCTCGGGCGCTACCGGCAGATGCTGGAAAAAAATCCCGGCGAAGGCCCGGCGCTGGAGCGGCTTTGGCAGGCGTACCTCGATCAGAATCAGACCGCGCAACTGCTCGACGAATACCAGGCGGGCGGGACGTTCGCCTCGGAAATGGTGCTCGGCCATCTGCTCAAAAAAGCCGCACGCACCGACGACGCGATCGCCGCTTTCGACCGCGCGGCGAAGCTCGACGAAAAGAACCCGCTCGCCCCGCTCGCCGCGGCCCATTTGCACAGCGAACTCGGCCACGCCCGCGAAGCCGCCGGGACTTTTGCCAAGGCCATCGCGCTCCTCGCCAACGACGATCCGCGCCTCGCCGAGACGCTCCTGCAGCTCGGCTCCGCGTGGCTGGCCGCGGGCGATGCGGCGCAGGCCGCCGAGGCCTGGGAGCGCACCGTCGCGCTCCATCCCGGCGACCTCGAACTCCGCCGCCATCTCGCCGACACCTACGCGCAAAACCACCTCACCGAACGCGCCATCCAGCACCTCGATTACCTCGACGCGCACGCTCCGCCCGCCGAGCGCGCGTTCGCGCTCCAGCAGCTCGCCCGCATCCAGCAGGGCGCGGGCAATCAGGACGCCGCCATCGCCGCGCTCGAAAAAGCGCTCGCCCTCACCGCACCCGGCAACTGGCTGCGCGCGGAACTCGGCTCGCAGCTCATCCGCCTGCACCAGCGCTACCACCGCACCGCGGAGCTGGAGGAGCGGTGGAAAAAATTCGCCGCCGACAATCCGCGCGACCTCGGTGCGTGCCTCCAGCTCGTCGATCTCTACGAGCGCCTCGGCGACCTCGAAGCCCAGCGCACCTGGCTCACCGCCGCGCTCCGGCTCGCGCCGAAAAACGCCGCGCATCGTCTGAAACTCGCGCGCCTCCTCGTGCAGATGGATCAGCCGGATGCGGCGGCGGAGCTGTACGACAGGCTGCTCGCCGAGCAGCCCGCAAACACGGATTACGTCTTCGAGCGCGCCAAGCTCGACCTCCAGCGCGACGCCGCGCCCGCCGCCCGCCAGCGCATCGCTGCGTTGCTCGCGGCGAAGAAAAATGACGAGGGGGTGCGCGCGAAGGCGCTTGAATTTTACCAGCAAAACCGGCTCTTCGATCTCGTCGAGGAACGCCTCACCGCCGACGCCGCTGCGGGTGAGGAAGACGCCATCCTCGCGCTGGCGAATTTCCTTTTCACCCAGCGCCGCGATGCCGACGCGAAGCGCACGCTCGCACGTCTCGTCCCCGCCAGTGACCCGCCGGAAAAACGCGCCGCCGCGCACTTCCGCACCGCGCAGATTTTCAAAGCGCAGAACGATCTCGTCAGCGCCGCCGCCGAGCTGGACGCCGCCGCCGCGCTCCAGCCCGCGTCACGCGATTTCCAATTCGCCCTCGGCGAACTCCACGCCTCGCGTGCCGACTTCGCCGCGGCGCAGATCGCCTTCACCACCGCCCTGCAACTCAGCAAAACCGACGCGGAGCGCGAGCAGGCCGAGCAAAAGCTGTTCGAGAGTTTCCGCAACGCCGCGCCCGTCAGTGCCGTGCCAGGCAGCGGCATCCGCATGGCAGCGCCAGTCATCGCGGCGCTCGAAAGCGCGCCCGAACCCAACCCCGCGCTCGACAAATATCTCACCGCGCTCGCGACCGAAGCCGCCACTTTGCCGAGTGAAGCCACATGGCTGCGGCTCGCGCGCTGGCGGCTGTGGAATCGCGACCACCAGGGCGCGCTCGACGCCGCGGAAAAAGCCCTCGCGCTCAATCCGAAATCTGTCGCCGCCTACGAGATCATGGTGAAGCTGAACACCGCGGGCGGGCCGTCGCCAGTCGCCGTTTTCAACCTGATGAAGCTCGCGGAAATCGACCCCGCAAACCGCGTGAGCTACCGCCGCCGCGCCGGGCAGCTCGATCTTCAGGCCGGGCGCATTTCCGAGGCGCTCGCCACTTTCGAGGAACTCGCCAAAGCCAGCCCCGGCAGCCTCGAGGCGCTCACCGATCTCGCGCTCGCGCAGCAGCGCGCCGAGCGCTGGCCGGATGCGCTCTCGACCTGGCGGCAGGTCTATGAGCGGAGTCCGGTGTCGCGGAAAAAGGAGGCGTTTACGCCGCTGCTGCTCACGCTCGAACGGCTCGGGCTGCACCAGCAATCCGCGGAACTGCAGCTCCGCGCCATCGAGACCGAGGCCGGCCAGCGCGAGCAGTTTGCACTTTTCGCCGACTTCCTCGCGCACTGCGGAAAGCACGGGCTGCTCGACTGGCTGCGCGCGCAGTTCGAGCAGCGCCGCCGCTTGCGCGCGGATGACTATTTCACCGAGATGGCGCTCGGGCGGATTTTGAAAACCACGGGCAATCGCGCGGCCGCGTTCGAGGTGCTGGCGGACGCTTCGCTCGCGGCGGAAAACCCCGCGGAGGCTTTGCCCGAGCTGATTCGCGAGGCGGAGGAGCTGCGCAAGCCCGAGGCTGCGGCGAAGCTCCAGGAGCGTTTTCTGCGCGTGGTGCCGCAGGAGCGCGCGGACGGTTTCGAGAAGCTCGCGCAGTTGCAGGAAAGGAACTTCGACCTCGAAGGCGCAGCCAAAACATGGGAACGAATTCTGGCGAAATTTCCGCGCGATGCGGCGGCGCTGAGGCAGGCCATCGACTTTCAGCTCAAGTGGGGCGAACCCGCCCGCGCGGCGGAGCTGCTGCGCAAAGCGCGTGCGCTGGAGCCCGCGAATCCGCGGACGCTCGCCGCGCTCGCGAACCTCGACCTCGAGGCGGGCGAGACGCTGGAGGCTGCGGCGTGTCTCGAGGAAATCCTGCGCTGCACCGCGGCGGAAAAGCCCGGCGATGCGCTCCGTTTTCCCGCGATGAAAACGACGGAGCCGGGGCATTTGCAGACGACTTATCTCTCGCTGATCGGCCAGCGCAACGGCCGGCCGACGCCGGTGGTGCTGCGCGCGCTGCGGAGCTTCTGGGTCGAGGACGCGAAGGACGGCGAGGGCGAGCGCGAGCTGCGGCTGAACGCCATCCGCCAGCTCGCGCAGCTCACCGCGGCGACCGGCACCGCCGCCGCGCAAGCCGCATGGACACAGCGCTGGCAGGCGGTGCCGGATGCGCCTGGCGAAACGCTGTGGGCGCTGTTTTACGCCGGCGCGGGCGCGGCCACGCTCGACAAAATGGACGCGCTGATGGTGGCCAGTCCGCGCGACGAAAAACTGGCGCAGGCCTTCATCTGGCTCGCTTTGCAGGCGCAGGAATTCCCGCGGCTCGGCGCTTGGCTGCGCGACAAACACCGCACGCCGAGCGAGCGCGATTACGTGTCGGTCGCGCTGGAGCAACTGCTCGAAGCGGGCGGCGGCAGCGTCGATCCCGCCCTCGTGGAAAAGCTCTACCCGGCGGGCTCGCCACTCCGGCTCTGGCAGGTGGCCACGATCTTCGCCGCCCGCGACCGCTTTCGCGAAGCCGCGCAAATCGGCCGCCGTTTCTTTGACCGCGCGACGGTGCAGCGCGGCGCTTGCGGGCAGGAGCTGGCGCGCTGGTATCTCGCCGGCGGCGATGCGGAGCAGGCGCGCGCGGTGCTGCGCGAGACGGTGAAGCTGCCGGCGGATTCCTTCGCCTCGCCGGTCTGTGATGCGCTGCGCGACTGCTGGCTGCTGCTGCCGGAGACCGACCGCGCATCCTTTGTGGAAGCCTATCTCGGGGCGATCGATGAAAAGGTGCAGCCGCTGCACGCGGCCATCGCGACGGTGCTGCTGCGGGGTCTTGCGGGCGAGGAAAAGGCGGCGCGCGGGGCACTGGAAAAGATCGTGGAGCTGCGGCCCATGTGCAGCGTGGACGATGATGACACGGGCACTGCGGCGTCGCGGCGCTGGCGTTTTCTGCTCCAGGCGGGCCGGCAGTTGCAGGCGTGGCGGCTGGAAAAGCTGGCGATGTTTTTGTGGGAAAAGGCGCTGGCCGACGAGGCGCTCGTGCAGCTCGAGACGGAGCCGGTGCAGAATGTGGCACGCGAAATCCGCCTGCAGCTTTGCGCGCTGCATGCCGCGTATGACGCGCCCGCCGAGGCGCAGGTGTGGATCGAAAAATATGCGCGGCTTTCACCGCACGACGGCCTCGCACCGCTCGCGGCCACGCTCACGGGCATGAATGCGCACGTCGCGGCGGCGGCGGTGTGCCGTCAAATCTGGGAGCGCAATCTCGGCGAGCCCGAGACGCTGCGCAGCCTGCTCAACGCCTGCCGCGCGGCGGGCGACGACGACACCGCCGAGGAGGCGCTGTGGCTCAGTCTCGGCGACGGCGCGCAACGGCTGAACGACGCGGCGCGGCGCGAGTTCGTGATTGCGCTGGCCGATTTGCTGGAACGCAAAGGCGAGCCCGGGCAGGCGCGCGCGGTGCTCGGCGAGACGCTCGACCATGCGCCCGGCGACGCGCGGCTGCTCGTCCGGCTCGCGCAGCTCGACGAAAAGGCGGGACGTGCGGACGAGGCGGCGGCGGGCTACCGGCGCGTGCTTTCCGCCGAGCCGGGTCACACCGCCGCGCGGCTGGCGCTGGCCGCGATGCTCGAAGGGCAGGGGCGCATCGTGGAGGCGCTCGTGCTTTTCGAGAAAGTCAGCGCGCCGGAAATCGAGGCCCGCCGCGCGCTGCTGCTCGTGCAGAACGGCCAGCCGGAAGACGCGCTGGCGGCGCTGGAGCGCATCCCGGTTTTGCAACAGACCGCGGTCGCGCTGAGCGTGGCGACGGCGCTCGCGGTGAAGAATGAGCGCAAGCTCGCGCGCGGCGTGATGCAGGGCGCGCTCGGGCGGAATGCGGACGCGCGGATGGGCCTGGCGTTGCAGGCGAAAATCATCGGGCTGCTCACGCCGGAGGATGGCGCGGCGGTGGTGCTGCGGGAACTGCGGCGCTGGCTGCAGCTCGCGGGTGGGAGCGCGGAAAACTATTGGGACGCAGCGGCGAAAGAAGCTGCGCGGCTGGGAGTGGGAAAGGATTTCGCGCGTGAGCTGGCGGGGCTGTGGGCGGAGGGCGCGGGGCAGATTCCGGCGGGTGTGATGCTCCTCGCGTCGCAGCTCGAAGCCGGTGAGCGCAAAGCGGCGGACGCGACGCTCGCGCAAATCCTCGCGCGCGACGATGCGCCCGCGGCGTGGCTGCTGCGCGCCGCGGATGCGCTGGAAAATGCGAAGCTCAGCGAGCCGCTCGTGACGGTGCTGGAGCGGCTCGTGCAGCTCGGCCCGGCGGCCGGGCAGCATGCGCTGCGGCTCGTCAGCACGCTCTGGCAGCTCGGCCGCGCGGACGCCGCACGCGCTGCGCTGGAGCCGCTGGCCGTTCGCGCTGCCGTGAGCGACGACCTCGCCGGGAAAGTCGCGCACGCCTTTGCCGACCTCGGTGACGAGGCCCGCGCGCGCACTTTTTACGCGGAGGCGATGCAGCGCGATCCGTTTGCACGGAACACGGAAATTTTCCTGGAAGCCGCGGCACTGCAAATCGCGGCGCAGGATTTTGCGGTGGCGAAGAAGACGCTGCGCGCGGCTTTTGCCAACCCGGGGAACCGGCAATTTGCGGCGATCATCGACTGGCTGGCGGCGGCGGAAAAAATGGAGCGGTTCGATGTGGCGTGCGCGGAGTTTGGGCTGACTGCGCCGCGGCTGCTGGCGCTGCGGCGGGCGCTGTTTGCCTACTTCGACCGCGGCAGCCAGGGCGCGCATGCGCTGGCGCTGGTGGAGGCACATCCCGAGATTTTGCGGCCCGGCATGGCGGCGCGCATTCGTGAAATGGCGAAGGCGCAGGCGGCGTCCGAGCCCGCGGCGGCGCTGCTCGAAAAGATCATGGTGCAGGCGGGCGAGGTGCCCGAGATCTCGCTCGCGCTGGCGCAAATCTATGGCGACTGGGCGGCGGCGGATTTGCTCGCGGGGCAGGCGGACGCGGCGCTCGCGCATTTGCGCAAGGCGCGGGAGCGGCGGCCCGATGTGGCGGACATCGTGCTGCGGCTTAGCGCGCTGCAAGCCGAGCGCGGGGACCGGCGCGGGGCGGTGCAGACGATCGAGGCGTTCCTCGCGGTGACGCGGGATGCGGGGGAGATCGAGCAGGCGCGGGCGCAGTTGGCGAGGATCAGGGCGGGCGGGTGAGCGGAGCGATTGAACCCTCCAAACCGCGTGTCATCCTGAGCGGAGCGCAGGCGGAAAGGCGGGCGCAGCGCAGTCGAAGAATCCCGACGGTTCATTCCAGCGCCCTGCGTGAATGAACCGCCGGGGTCCTTCGACTCCGTTCCCGCCCGCCTACGCCCGCCGGAAACTACGCTCAGGATGACGGACATTTTCAAGCTGCGCGTGTCCTTTACTCCACGAGGCGGTACCAATTATCCCGCCGGCGCGGCTCGTAGCCGGCGTCTTGGATGAGTTCTTCGATCTGCCCTTTCGCGAGGCGGAAGCTGGTGCCGGCGCTGCTGACGACGTTTTCCTCCATCATCACGGAGCCGAAATCATTCGCGCCGTACTTGAGCGCGATCTGGCCGATCTTCGGGCCTTGCGTGACCCAGGAGCTTTGCACGTTGGCGATGTTGTCGAGGTAGATGCGGGAGAGCGCCTGCATGCGGAGGTATTCGCCGCTGCCCACGGGGTCGGCGCGGAGCTTGGTGTGCTCGGGTTGGAAGGTCCAGCAGATGAAGGCGGTGAAGCCGCCGGTGGCGTCCTGCTGCGCGCGGATGCGGTCGAGATGTTCGATGCGGTCACCGAGCGTTTCGACGTGGCCGAACATCATCGTGGCGCTCGAATTCAGCCCTAGCTCGCGCGCGATTTTCATGACCTTGAGCCACTGGTCGCTGTTGCATTTCAGCGGGGCGATGCGGTTGCGCACGGCATCGACGAGAATCTCGCCGCCACCGCCGGGGATGGAGCCGAGGCCGGCGTCTTTGAATTTGGAAATGACCTCGCGCAGGGGCAGGGCGAAGACTTCGGCGAAGTGGTTGAACTCGGGCGGGGAGAAACCGTGGATGTTGATGTGCGGATATTTTTCGCGGATGTGGGAAAGCATTGCGAGATACCAGTCGAGCCCGAGCTTCGGGTGGTGCCCGCCTTGCAGCAAAATCTGGATGCCGCCGATGGCGGTGAGTTCGTCGAGCTTTTGGTCGATCTGCTCGTGCGTGAGGACGTAGTGGTCACCGTCTTTTTCCGTGCGGTAGAACGCGCAGAACTTGCAGTACACGTTGCAGACGTTCGTGTAGTTGATGTTGCGGTCGATGATGTAGGTGACGATCTCCGCGCCGCGTCCGCCGTAGTCGGCGCGCTTGGCGAGGTCGCGGCGGCGGTTGGCGAGTTCGCCGAGTTCGACGAGCGGGAGGCGGTAAAGTTCGCGCGCGTCGTCGGGGGTGATGCGGTCACCGGCGAGGACTTTGTCGATGAGGGCGTCTTCGAGAATGGCTGGCATGGATGGCATTAAACGCACGGTGGCACCGGCGTCCAGCGCGTGAAAAAACATCCTGTCATCCTGAGCGGAGCGAAGGCTTTGCGGAGCGCAGTCGAAGGACCTCTAGCTTTTCTGAGGGCGGAGGCGGTGGGTGGAGCGGCGCACATCTCACCGCCACCTTTCCTAAGAAATAGTTAGAGGTCCTTCGACTCCGTTCCCGACCGCCTG
>JAYVNN010000214.1:0-14434 GCA_043758435.1 Chthoniobacter sp. | reverse complement strand
CCTTCAGCTTCACTGCATCGAGCTGCCTGGTCGCGGCGGCGAGCCGCTCCTCGGACTCCACACGTTCGAGCGGCGCGACTTTCAATTCGTTTTTCAGCGTGCGAATTTTGCGGTCGCGATCTTGCAGGACGAGGAGTTTTTCGATTTCGGGGAGCATTGGCGGGAGTGTGCGGGAAAACCGCCGCGCGCGTCAACTGTCGCCGACGGTCATCCCTCACCACGGCACCACACTATCCGCATCGCAACGCCCTCCGGCCATTATCCCAGTGATTTGCGCGTTGTCGCCCGCACGCCCCAGCCCTACAAGGCAGGCGCAACCCTTAAGTCGGGCTGCGAAGGAAGCCACACTTTCCTCCGCAGACTGTCGCACCGAGATCCCCACCCATGTATTTCCGATCTGTTCTCTCCTACCTTCTGCCTTGCGTCCTAACGTGTGGTCTATGGCCAGGTCACACCCTAGCCGCCGGCACCACCCCATCCTGGCAAGAACTTGGGCCACTGAACATGCCCAGCTATGAGCCCAGTCAGGGCCGCGTGAACACGGTGGCTTTTGATCCCACGGACCCAAACCGCTTCTATGTCGGCGCGCCTACGGGCGGGGTCTGGGGCACCACGGACGGCGGAGCGACTTATACGCCTCTCACTGATAAAATGCCGAACTTGGCGGTAAGTTCGATCGTTGTGGACTACGCCACCCCCAGCCGAATCTATGTCGCCACTGGCGATGCCGATGGCAACAGCTCCGCCGCCATCAGTATCGGCGTGTGGAAATCCGAGGACAGCGGGGCTACGTGGGCCGCTACCGGGCTGGTTTTTCTCCCGACTGTCTTCACCGAGATTTACAAGCTCATCCAGCATCCCACCCAGCCTAGCACGCTGTATGCGGCGACTACCCGCGGCCTTTACACCACAGTCAATGGAGGGGCTACATGGACTAACTCTCTGAGCACCTACCTGCTCTATGATATTGAGTTCAAACCCGGTGATCCTACCGTCGTCTATCTCAGCGGATACGCCTCGGGCGGAAAATTCCTCCGCTCTCAGGATGGCGGAGCAAATTGGACGGTCATCGCCACCGGTCTGCCGGCGACCTCAGGCGTGGGGCGCTCGGCGATTGCCACGACAGCCGCGGCGCCGGGCACCGTCTATTTCCTGAGTTCGGGCAGCGCTAGCTATTACGGGCTTTGGCGCTCGCTGGACTCAGGCCTGTCCTTTATCCAGATGTCCGGCAGCAGTGCTTCCAATGTATTTTCCAGTCTAAGTACGTATAAATGCACCATAACCGCAGCCCCCGACGTGGGAGATGAACTCTACGTGGCCGGCACCTCCCCATACAAATCCGTAGATGGCGGCGCGACTTGGACGGACATTAGAACGGATGCTGCTAATGCCATGACCTGTCATGTGGATTTTCATGCTATGGAATGGAGGGGCACAGCACTTTATGTCGGCACAGATGGCGGGCTTCATCGCTCAGCCAATCGCGGGGTAAATTGGACCGACCTCAGCGGTCGGCTCGGCATCGCACAAATCTATGCCTTCGGCCAGGTCAACTCCACTCCCAACCTGATCTATACCGGCCAACAGGATGATGGGCTCAACCGCTGGAACGGGACCGCTTGGGCTCACGTCCAAGTCGGCGACTGGGGCGGCAGTGTAATTCATCCGCTACAGTCGAACACGGCCTATGCATTCGCCCAATCAAGCCTCTACAAGACCACGGATGCTTGGGGTTCCATCCAATCTCTTACCATCTCCGGCACCGAAACCGGAGCCTTCGTCAACACGGCCTTGGCCATGGACCCGGTCGCGACCGAGACCCTCTACGCGGGACTGAAGAACGTCTGGAAAACGACCGACGGAGGAGCCACATGGAATTCCCTCTCCACTACCTTCGGGTCGGGCTTTATCTTCGCTCTCGCCGTTGCGCCTTCCAACTCCGCCTATATCTATGCCACCACCAGCGCGGGCGATCTCTGGGTCACGCAGAATGGCGGCACCAGTTGGGTCAATACACGCACCAATGGCCTGCCGTCTTCCGGAGGGCGGGCACTTAGGAAGGTTGCCGTCAGTCCACTCTTGCCGGGCACGGCCTACGTGACGACCGAAGGCTATGGCTCCGGACCGCGGGTCTATTCGACCACCAATGCAGGCGGCAGTTGGGCGGACTTCTCTGGGACGCTGCCGGTCGTCCCGGTGCGTTCCATCGCAGCCGCGGATGGAAGCCTCGCCGGGGTGTATGCCGGAACCAGCCTTGGCGTTTATTACCGCAACTCCGCGATGAGTGATTGGATTCCATTCAATGCCGGACTGCCCAATGCGCCCATCTCCGATCTGCAAATCCATCGCGGTGCCCAGAAGTTGCGGGCCGGCACCTATGGCAGGGGACTGTGGGAATCTTCCATCGTCGAGACCCCACCCATTGTCACGACCGGCCCTGTGACCTCCTTCGTGCCGGCTGCGGCAGAGGGTTGCGATTCCCTGGCAAAGGTGACCGCGCTCTCTTCCGCAGGATACAGCGTGGTGGAGAGTGGCGTCTTCGACAGCGCGCCTGCTTCTTTCCACCTAGCACATGCTACTTCCATCACCCAATCCATCGTCTTAAATGCCGACTATCTGCCGACAGCCACGTCCAGCTTGCAGTTTCGCAGCCGCCTCGGATTAGCCACCGCCAGTCAAGCCATTCATGTGCAGGCTTCGACGGATGGCGGAGGGACATGGACGGACCTATACATGCAAAGTGGCACTGGAACCTTTGGAGAGAGTGCCTTCATCACACGCACCGTCGCTTTGGCCGCCTACGCAAACATAGTCATCCGCCTGCGCTTTGCTTACACTGTTTCCGGCAGTTACTATCCTCAAACCACCAGCGGGATCGGCTGGTATTTCGATACGGTCAGTTTCACCAATACCTCCCAACTCACCGCCACCAATCCGTCTGCGACCATCGTCAATGGTAACATCAATCCGAACGGCAAAAGCAGCACGGCGTGGTTTGAATATGGAACTACAACGGCCTATGGCTCGCAGAGTCCGACGCAGGTCGTAGGAAACGGCACCTCGGCTGTCGCTTTCACCAGCACTCTTGCGGGGCTTCTGCCGAATACCGTTTATCACTATCGGGTGGTTACTACCAATTCCGACGGCACCAGCCAAGGGCTGGACCGGACGTTCACCACTGGCAATGCCCCGCCTGTCCTCGTGCCATTGGTCCGCACCGGGAGCCACTTCCAGTTTCGCATTGATGGAGCCGCCGGTAGTTACCCCTTGGAACGTTCCCCTGACCTCCAGACGTGGACTTTGTTAGGCAGTGTTACCATCCCTCCTGCTGGCACGCTCACCTACGACGACGCAAGCGCGACTGAGTCGCGCTATTTCTACCGGCTCAAATAGGTTCACGGCGAATGGCCTGAAGCCAGGTTTTGCTCCCTGCCGGATCAGTAGAGCATCGTCTCGTCGGGCGGGGCGCTTTTCTCGACGCGGTCGGCTTTGAGGATGGAAATGCGGCGGCCGTTTTCGATGGGGAAAGTCGCGGTGCCGATGACTTTGATCCACGTCATCTCGGGCAAAGGCGGGAGAGTTTCGCACTCGACGAGGGTGGCAACGGGGCGGGCGTCGGCGGCGCAGCAGGTCATAAACATGCGGACGGCTTTGAAGCGGTGGCCGCTGGCGTTATTGGCGGCGTCGGGCATGAGCTGGGCGGTGAGTTCGACGGCTTTGCCCTCGAAGTCTTTGCGCAGGGCGTTGTCCTGCGCGGCGTAGAGGAGGTCGAGGACTTCGGCGATGATGCGGCCGTCGGGGGTGCGCTGGAGGTAGTCCTGCGGGACGGGCGGAGGGGTGCTGGCGGCGACGGCAGGCGCGGCGGGGTTGTTGGTCGGGAGCGGGAGTTCGGGGGCGGTGAGCGGGGTGTTTTGCGCGGAGGGCGGAGGGCGGAGGGCGGTGGCGTCGGTGATGATGCCGCGGTTGAGCATGGCGTCTTTGCCGAAGCCGTCGGGGGAGAACATGGCCGCCGCGGTGAGGGGCAGGAGGAGGATGAGGAAGGTGAGGATTTTTCCGGTGGCGAGGCGGGAGAGGCCGTGGCCGCATTCGGCGGAGGAGCAGCAGTCGGCGTCGGCGGGGAGGAGGAGAAAGACGAGCGCCATCGCGGCCATGACGAGTCCGGCGATGAGAACGTAGGGGCGGAAGGTGGGATGGAGAAAGGCTTGGATGCGGCCGCTGAAAAAGAAGTAGAGCAGCACGGCGCTCCACGCGGCGAGGGTGGCGCAGGGAAGCCAGCGGGAAAAAAGTTTGTTCATGGCGGCGGTAGATTACGCGCGATGCGCGCGGCGGCAAGCGGACGGCTTTTCTACAAATGCAGCGCCGAGATGCGCCAACTGAGGAGCCAGATGACGAGGAAGAGGCCGAGGCCGAGGAGGGCGACGAAGCGGCGTTTGAAAAGGATGCCGTAGAGCCAAAAAAGTTTGAGGTCGAAGACTGGGCCGAAGAGGAGGAAGCCGAGCTTGGCGGCGAAGGGGAAGACTTTGAAGTTCGCGGCGATGAAGGCGTCGGTGGTGCTGCAGACGGCGAGGATGACGGCGAGGCCCATGAGCGCGGCGATGGCGACGGGCGGGTTGGTGGCGAGGGATTCGAGGATGCGCTGGTTGAGCGCGGTGTTGAAGATGCTGGCGGCGGCGGTGCCGATGACGAAGAAGAAGGTGACGTCGAGGAAGTCGGCGGTCGCGCTTTGCACGGCGAGGAGGAGTTTTTTCGCCGGGCTCGCGGAGGCGATGATCGAGGAAAAATCCTGCTGCGCGACGGGCGCGGCGGTGATGCTGAGGCCGGTGCGTTTGCGTGGCGCGGGCGCGGTGTTTTCCTCGCGCAAAATGGCGGACGCGGGCAGGCGGTGGACAATGAAGCCGACGGCGAGGGCGAGGAGGTAGCCGATGGTGAGGCGCAGGGAGGTCATGACCAGCGGGCTCTGGCCGCGAAAGGCGGCGTAGGTGCTGAGGGCGACGAGCGGGCTGACGATGGGCGCGGCGAGCATGTAGGTGACCGCCGCGGAAAGCGGCAGACCTTTGCGAATGAAGCGGCGGATGACGATGACGCTGCCGCATTCGCACATCGGAAAAATCAGCCCGAGCAGGCCGGCGACGCCGATGGCGGCAGCCGGGTTCGCAGGCAGGATGCGCTGCATGCGCTCGGGGGAGACGAAGACATCGACGAGCCCGGAGATGAGCGAGCCGAGGAGGAGAAAAGGCACGCCCTCGAAGAGGACGCTGAGAAACGAGTAGGCGAAATCGTTGAGGTGAAACGTGAACCAGGGCATGCGGTCAGGAGCAGCGGAGGAGCGGCAAAAAAGTTAGACGTTTTCCCGCCGGCCATCCGCGCCGCCGCGTGCGCGGTTACGACTGCCCGTAGGATTCCTCCACGCGCTTGGCCACATCCATGTAGCCGTAGTCGGATTCGTAGATCTGCTTCATGCAGTTGAGCGCATCGTCCTTTTTGCCCATGCGCTCAAAGACGAGGCCGAGCTTGTAGAGCACTTCCTTTTTCGTCGCATCCATCGCCATGATTTCACTCGCGCAGTCCTGGAACTGCTTCACCGCGAGATCGAGCATGTTCTTTTCCGTGTAGCACTGGCCGAGGAGGTTCATCGCCTTGAGCCGCGCGTTGGGGTTCTGCCGCGCCTTTTGCAGCTCTTGGATGGCCTCGGTGTACTGCTTCGCGATGACGAGCTGCTCGCCCAGCTCAAAGCGCAGTTGCAGGTCGGTCGGGTTGCGCTCGACGCGCTTCCTAGCCTCGGTAATGAGCCCCTCGGCCTTCTGCTGTTTGAGCGCGTCGAGTTCCGCGCGGTAGGTGGCCGCGTCCTCGTGCTGGTCGCCGCCGCCGGCAAACCAGTCGTCGAGCTGCTTGATGTGGAGGTCGAGCCGCTTCGTTTCGAGGTCGCCGATTTTGCGCGCCACAGCGGGGTCGCTGCCGGAGACGAGCGCATTCGTGTGCGTGTAGTAGGAAAGCGCGGCGTCGAGACTTTCGGAGTCCTCCTTTTGCTCAAAGCGATCCTCCCACAGCTTGGCGATGCGGCGCGAGAGATCGACATTGTCCTGCGCGGTCTCCCACTGCGGGTAAAGCTCGTTGAGCTGGTCGTCGATCATCTCGGCGCTCTTCACCACGCGGCCCTGCTGCTCAAGCGAGATGGCCTCGTCCTTGTTCTTCATCATGTCGCGGTAGCTCTTGTCGCCCTGCTTGTCCCAGCCGCCGCTCTTCATCGAGGCCGTGGCCGCCGCGTCCTTGCTGCGTTTCACGGCGGTGAGGTCGGAGGGATTTTGCTCGGCGATTCGGGTGTAGATCGCGACCGCCAGATCCGGCAGGCCCATCAGGAGGTAAAGCTCCCCGAGTTCGTGCATCGTCTTGGTGTCCTTCGGGTCGGAGTCCACGATAGTCTCCAGCGCAAAGGCCGCGATCTCGATGAAGCCCGCGGCCTTCGCGGCTTCCTTGAGCAGATGGTTGATCTGCGAGTTGGTCGGATCGGTTTCGAGATTTTTTTCCGCGAGTTCCATCGCGGCTTTCGGATCCTTTTTCATCAAACCCGCACCGCGCAGCGAGGCGGTCGAGAGCCCGGAGAGAAAGGCCTTCTTGCCCTTGGTCGAGAGGATTTCGACTTTGCGCAAAAGTTTGCGTCCGTCGAGAAAACCGGGGTTGTCTTTCAGCACCGCCTGAATGAGCGAGATGGCGTAGCCGTAGTTGCGGAGTTCGACGGCGCTGCGGGCTTTGAGCCAGAGGGTGCGCGCGTTGTCGGGGAGTTCTTTTTCGGTTTGAATGGGCATAAAATCTGGGGCCGTGAAAACTAGCACGCCCGATTTCGCTTTGACAATGCCTCGTGCGCCCGAGGCGTGAAATAACCGCGCCGCGCGCCCTCCGCCCTCCGCCCGCTCAGTGCAGCGGCGGCGTGAGCTTGTCGCTGGCGTCGCCCTTGCGCTCCACTTTTTTGCCCATCATGCCCATGAGCGTTTCCTTTTCCTTCTTGGCGTTGTCGAAATAGTTCATCGGCCCGTGCTCGAAAAGCACGGTGAACGCGAAGGTCGAGAGAACGAAGAGGGATCCCCAAAATGCGAGACGGATGAGTGCCATGTGATGTGTGTGGTTGCGCCGTGGATAACGCAGGAGCCGTACCGCGGCAACGCCCATTTCGCCGCCGCGTTACCCGCGCCCGCTTTCCCGCTGCGGATGCCCGTGCAGGTGGGTGAGTGCGAAAAGCGTGGCATAGCTGAGCAGCGAAAAGGCGAAGAACGTGGCCGAGAAGGCGAACATCTCGCCCCGGCCCGCAAAGCCGAGCACCTCGCTCGCGAGCCCGAGCGGACGGGTGAGCACGTCCCAACTGTTCCACCGCTCGAAGCGCCCGAGGTAAATGCCGAACGAACTCAGCGCCAGCATCACCACCACGAAGGCCCAGCACCAGCGCCGCCCGAGCCAGCTCCGCACGACTTCCTGGAGGAGATAAAGCGCGAGGTAGCCGAGGCACAGGCCGGTCCAGGCAAAGGAGACCATGACCACGAGATCGAACCATTTCGGCACCGGCGGGCGCGTCTTCAGGTGGAGGAGATCGGTGACGATGTAGGGCGCATTCGGCAGAAAGAAAAACCACAGCACCACGCACGCGACGAGCAGCCCGTAGCGCGGCGAACGGCCCGCGCGCAGCGTGTAGATGCGCCGCGCGAGGAGGAAGGGAATCCACGCGAGGACGAGATTCCACGGGTAAAAACTGAGGTCGGAATTGCGTGCGAAAAGCGCCCGGCCCGCGAGCATCGCCAGGCACACGCCCGAGGCAAAAACGAGCGCGAGCAGCGTCGCGCGCTGGCGGTGGCTCGGGATCAGGCGGTCGTCCATGCAGCGCGGCGGCGCGTCATTTGGCCGGCGGCGCGGGCGTCGCCGGGGCCGGCGCGGACGGCGGCGGCGCGGGCCGCTCCGGTGCGGTGGTCGTGGTCGGCTCCGGGGCCGTGACGAGCGGCTTGCCTTTGAGGTCGGTGATTTTCGTGGCCAGCGTCTTGTAGATTTTCCACCGCCCTTTGTCCGGGCGCAACGTGAAGACGCCCTCGACGATGTTGTCCACGAACTTTTGCTGCCCGCCGAGGAATTCCATCTTCTCGGAGTAGCTCACCTTCACCTCCTCCGGCGTCGCGCTCTCGATCCGCAGATCGCTCAGCGTGAATTTCGCATCCACCGTTTTGAACATGAGCGTCGCACCCTCGCGCATCTCCTCGAGCTGCGGGCTGTCGGGATGGATCGTCGCCATCACCGTCTCCACATCCTTTTTCTCCAGCGCATGGATGTGCTCGTGGATCGCGCCGAAGAGCACCTCCTTGTCGGCGATCGGTTTGTCACAGGCGAAAAGCGCGAGCGTCAGCGCAAAGGCGAGCGCGCGGCGAAAGGTGGCGGAAATCATAAGGCGGGAGGCGCACGTCCATAGCCCAGCGCGCAGCGGGGGCAAAGCCATTTGCGCCGGGCGTTGGGAAAATTCCCCTTGCCCCGCGCCGCGCGAACTGCGCGCACTCGCGCCGCATGCCCGACCAATTCGCCGCCCTCGCCCAGCCCCGCCGCCCGTGGCTCGATGCCGACGCGCTGCGCGAAAGTTTTCACCGCGCCGCCGCGCAGCATCACCCCGACGCCGCGGGCGGCGGCGACGCGCCTTTCGCCGCGCTCAATGTCGCCCACACCATCCTCCGCGAACCCGCCACGCGCCTGCGGCATCTGCTCGAAATCGAAGCCCCGGAACTGCTCGCCCGACCCGCGCCGATTCCGCCGGCGCTCGGCGACCTTTTCATGGAGCTGGCCCCGCTGCGCCGCAATGTGGAGGGCTTCCGCGCCAGGGAATCCGCCGCCGCCGGCGCACTCAGCCGCGCGCTCCTGGCCGGGGAAAAACTCGCGCTCCGCTCCGTGCTCGCCCTCGCGCAAGACCGGCTCGCCGCCGCCCAGGACGAGGCGCTCGCCGAACTCCGCACCCTCGACGCCGTGTGGCCTGCGCACGATCCCGCCGCGCTGGAAAATCTCGCCGCCTTGCAAGCACGTTTCGCCTTTCTCGCCAAGTGGACCGCCCAGCTCCGCGAGGACGTTTTCCAACTCCGCGCCTAGCCGCGCCGCCGCTACTTCAGCGTCCCGAGATATTTCAGACTCTGCGGGATCGCCGTCTCCGCCGTCGGCGATTCGTCCTCGATGAAATAGTGCTTCACGCCCACCTTCGCCGCCGTCCGCAGCACTGCCGGCCAGTCCACCATCCCGGTGCCCAGCGGCACGTCGTCGGTGAGCGGCGCATGCCCGGTGAAAAGCCCCGTCCGCGCGCCCTTGCGCATGTCTTTGAGGTGCATCAGCACCCAGCGCGTCGGATATTTTTCCAGCAGCTCCACCGGATTTTTCCCCGGATGCGTGACCCAGAAAACATCCATCTCGAAATTCACAAACTCCGGCTTCGTCTCCTTCACTAGCAGATCGAAAAGCGTCCCGTCGCCGAACGGCGCGAACTCATACCCGTGCGGATGATACGCAAACTTCAGCCCCGCTTTCGCCAGCGCCTCGCCCCATTTGTTGAAATCCGCCGCCGCCTTCCGGCACACCTCCTCGGTGAACGCCGCCTCATCGTGCGGAATCCACGGGCAGGCCACGTACTCCAGCCCCAGCGCCTTGGCGTCGCGGATCACCGCGTCGATGTCCTTCGTCAGCGGGTCGTATTGAAAGTGCCCGCTCACCGGCTTCAGCCCGCGCGCCGTCAGCATCTCGCGCAGCTTTTCCGCCGGCATGCCGTAGGTGCTTGCCGTCTCGACTTCGGTCACGCCGTACGCCTTTACCTTGTCCAGCGTCCCCGGCACGTCCGTCTTAAAAAGATCGCGCAGGCTGTAGAGCTGCAGGCCAGCTGTGCCTTGGAAATCGCCCGCGCGCACGACGGTCGCGGCGGCGCTGGCGAGCAGGAGGGAGAGGAGGAGACATTTCATCCGCGCAGTAAAAGCCAAGCGCCTCGCGCGACGCGACTGAAAAAAAACACCGCCCGCGCCAGCCCCGGCGAATTTGTCGCTGACACGCGCCGCCGCGCGGCTAGCCTCCCGCCCATGTCCGACGACTCCCGGCCGCAAAACTCCATCGACATCAAAAGCATCCTCCTCGTGGACGACGACGAGGAATTGGCCGACACGCTGAAGGAGATCCTCGAGGCGCGCAATTTCATCGTCGCCGTGCAGCCCAACGGCGCCGCCGCGCTGCGCGAAGTGCAGGCCATCGACTACGACGTGATCGTCTGCGACATGCTCATGCCGAAGATGGCCGGCGACCTGTTTTACCTCGCGGTGAAAAAGATCAAACCCGAGCTGGCCGACCGCTTCGTCTTCGTCACCGGGCACGCCGACAATCCAAAGGTCGAGGGATTTTTGAACAGCATCAATGCGCTCGTCGTTTTCAAGCCCGTGCTCACCGAGGAACTCGTGCGCATGATCTCCCTCGTGCTCCAGCGCACGGGGCGCTGACGGAGTCAGCGGGTCGCCGCGGCGGGCGCTTTCGCGGTCTTCTTCGCCACGGCCGCCACGGGATCGAGGCGGATTTTCAGCGGGAGAAAAGTGTGCGTCGTCCCGCCATTGCTGTCCGCGATGACGAGCAGGCTGCGCGAGCCGTCGGCCAGCCGCGGGCCGAGCGTCAGGCCCTCGAAATTCGTGAAGCCCGTGGCGCGCTCGAAGAGCAGGATTTTCCGCGCGGGTATGCAGTCCGCCGCTCCCGCCAGCGACGCCACGCGCGTGGTGTCCGTGGCGTTTTGAAAATCCGCGAGCCACAGCCGCAGATGCAGCCCGCCGCCGCCCAAGCCGCGCTCCAGCACGAGGAGGCCGCCGTCCGGCAGCACGCACAAATCCGCCACGCCGCTGCCCGCGCCGTGAAAGCGGAAACTCGCCGGCGCAGTGCGCCACGCGAATTGCGCGGTCGGGCGGAATTTCGCGTCGAAGCGCTGGAGCCGCACGAGCGAGCCGGCATTGGCATCGGCCACCGGCCCGTCCGGCACGAGCGCCTCCTCATTGGCGATCCAGAACTGCTGCGCCGTGTCGTTCCACGTCATGGATTCGAGGCCGAGGTTTTTCCGCGCCTGCGCGAAAATAGGCGGCACCGCCAGCCGCTCCGCGCGCGGCTCGCCGGGGCCGAAGCGCAGCACCGCGCCGCCGCTTTCTGCGCTGATGTAAAAGGTCTTCGTCGCGGCCACGTACGCGAGCCCCTCGAAATCCCGCGCGTCCGCCGGCACCGGCACCGGCTCGCCGACTTCCCCGCCCGCGATGCGCCCCGTGGCGGCGTCGATTTTCAGCGTCAGCGGGACGAGGATTTTTTCTTTGTCCGACACGGCGAAAAAGGAATCGCCGCCCGTCCACGCGATCCCGCTCAGGTCGCTCACGGCGTCGCTTTCCAGCGCGAAGCTGTCCTGCCCGTCCACCCGCTCGATCACCGGCTGGGCGCTGGCCGCGCAGGCGAGGAAAAAGACGGCGCAAAATTTGTAAATCACCGCGCCGCAATACCCGCGCGCTGCTTACAGCGCAACTGTAGGGGCGCGCTGCGCTACACGCTCAGATGCCCCAGCGCGAGCAGCCCGTAAAAGGTGTACTCCGCGTCGAGATGGTCATCCGCCCAGTGCCCGTGAAAGCCGCCCTCCGCGCTCCACAGCGTGTCGATGAAATCCAGGCATCGCTCGCGGACCGGCTCGGGCACAGGAGTTTCGAGGCACGCCAGCGCGTGCAGCGTGGTCGCCGTCGAGAGCAGGTCGGGCAGCGGCGCAGCCGGCATCGCGCGGAACCCGCCGTCCGGATGTGCCTGCGCGAGCAGCCAGTCGCCGACGCCCGGATGGATGGGCAGGCCGAGCTGATGGAGCAGCGTGACCGCGGCAGCGGTGGCATTCGTCGAGCCGATGCGCAGCCCGCGCGCATTGGCCCACGCGCCGTCGGGGGTTTCGAGAAATTTCAGGCACTGCACCATCCGCAACGCCTCCGGCAGCTCCCCGCGCAAATCCTGATATGCCCCGAGCGCGACGAAGCAGCCATAGGCATTGCCATGCTCCGCGCCCACCTCGCCATCGTAGCCGCCGTCATGCGCGCGAAAACCCTCGATCCGCGCGAGCACAGCCGCCGCGAGACCCGCCGGCATTTTCTCCAAACCCACCGCCGCCCAGCACCGCGCCAGCGCCCCGAGATGCACGAAGTCGAGCGCCGCGCCGTCGCCAAACTGCGCGAGCCATTTTCCATTTTCCATTTTCCATTTTCCATTTTCCAAATCCTGCATCGCCTGCAAACCCGCCAGCGCAAAGATCGTGTAATACAAATCCGCCCGCCCCTCGCGATCCCGCCCCCCACCTTCCGCCGAAAACTGCCGCGCAAAAAACCCGCGCACCAGCTTCGCCGAATCCCCCAGCATCTTCGGCGCGAGCCGCGCGACCTGAAGCATTTCGAGACGCAGGCTGCGGGTGGTGAAAGCGGCGGACACGCGCGCTAGGAGACACCCGCGACTCGCTCGAAAATTTCTGCGAGCGGCAATTCCGCGCCAATACAGGCGAGGGGGATGACGGCCCCGAGGCCGGAGAAGACTTCGCGGGTAAAACCGGTGGCGGCCCGCCGGTAGGCAATGACGAGCGGGCGTTCGCTTTCGACGAGGAGATAGACTTCGAGGGAAGGCAGCGCGCAATAGCCGTCGAGCTTTTCACCCTCGTCGGTCCGGCGCGTGGATTCGGAGAGGACTTCGACAACGACGACGGGCTGATCCTGCCAAGAGTCGTCGGGTGGGTTCGGCAGACAGGTGACCTGCACGTCGGGGTAGTAAAAGCGCAGGCCGGTGGGCAGGCGCAGGCGCACTTTGGTATCGCTGTTGTACGGGCGACAGGGTTTGCCGCGGAGTTGGGCACCCAAGGACAAAAAGATATTCCCGGCGATTTCGTTGTGGACGTTGCGCGCACCCGCCATCGCGTGGACGACACCACCGAGGTATTCGTGCTTCACTTCGGAATGGAGTTCGCCCTCGATGTAATCTTCAGGCGAGATGAGGAAATCGCGGGAAAGCTGAGCGGTCATGGCCGCAGGGTATCACTGCGCACGCTCACGGCAAGCGGCGGTCGCCTCACTTGGCGAAGGTAATTTTCCCCTCCGCCGCGTCGGTGGGGATGGGGTCGCCTTCGTGTCGCTATCCCCGCCGCCCGGCGAAGCGCAGCTTCGAGGGCAAGTGCGTCACTAAGCTGGAGCTTGATGACGAGGGAAACGGCGGCGAGTTCAATAAGGTGCCCGGATTGCGGGTAGAGGACTGTCGGAGTGAAGTTCAGCCTTCCCTATTCAGGGTAACTTGGGAGCGAAGGGCGAACGATCGCTTGCAACGCTCGCGCGTTTCTGATCTCATTCGGTTTTGAGTAATGATACTCTGCTACTAGCTAGGCGTTTTATGCGTCTGACGAATCGAAACCCAGCAAAACCAATCACCATAAAAATTACCCAGCTAGCCTCTATGAAAGCCAAAGTTTTTCGCCTCAGTTCCTTCTCTTTCGCAGCATTGTTCGGTCTTTTCAATGCAGGCGCACACGCGGCCACCTTGGTTTTTAGTGACGATTTCTCTACTGCGAACCCCGCCTGGCAGTTCGGCCTTACAGATACCCAGAACAACGCAACAGCTATCAGCGCCAGTTACGGTAAAATTGAAAATGGCCTGCTTTAATTAAAAGCAAATGTCGGCCCCGGCTGGGATTACCTGTTTTCTTGGGCTGTTCTTAATCAGGCACTCCCTGCCAACTACGAGATTAACTATCAGATGCAGAAAACGGAATGGAGTGGCGCGCTTTGGACAGTCGTATCGGGGGCCGGGATATTTGATTTGACACCTTATCCCTCTTACCACTTCGCCGAAGCTGGCAATACGGCTTATGCCCTCGATATTGCCATTTCACCCACTACCGATATACTCGCCCCTGCCGCAGACTCTAACTTTAACGTTGGCCCTTGGTATAACTATAAGATCATCAAGAGTGGCCAGCATTTGGAAACTTAAGTGAACGGTATTCTCCAGCATTCGACAAACGGCTTGCCCTTTGATGGCGGCACCTTGGAGTTTGCTGCGGTTCAGGCTGGCGCAACTGTCAATATAGATAACTTGCAAGTTATTGATACCGCCCCAGAACCGGGCTCATGCGTGCTCCTGAGCATTGGCATTGCCTCGCTTATTTCCCATAGTCGAAAAAGGAGAGTTTAACGCCACCGCGACTGCGGAGCGAGTGGGCCAGAGGGATAAATTAGAATCTCGCTCATTCGAAAGCGGCGTTCTCCGAGCCGCTTCCGCACTTACCTCGGCGGCAGGATTTCCGCTAGGGCGATGGTGACATCCGGGAAGGCCAGCGGGGAGGCGGTGCCGTCGGCGGGGATGGTGATTTGCTCGCGGTAGGCCGGGCCTTCGGGCTGGCGGTAGATTTCGAGGC
>JAYVNN010000213.1:0-4836 GCA_043758435.1 Chthoniobacter sp. | reverse complement strand
ATGACCGGGGACGCAGCGGTTGCATCATTCCCGAAATGATCGTTCCCGGAAAAAGTCACCGTGCCGCCATTGATGGTCGCGGAATTCGTGTTGTCGGCGCCGAGGGGGCCGCCGACCCCGGCGTTCCAATTGAGGGATGTCCAAGTGTTGTTCGTGCCGTTCCAGACAAAGGGTGCGGCCAAGGCAGAGCTGGAGACGCAGGCGATTGCAGCGGCGAGCGCAAGGGCGCGCCGGTTGGATTTGGATATCATCGTAGCGGTCATACTTTTTTGGGGTTCGGATGGACTGTGGCGGGGCTTTATAGGAGGATCGTGGTGTTTTTGATTGCGGATGCGAAGTGGACTGCGGGATGATTACGTTAGAAATGAGCAAGGATACCTATCAAGGGGTTTGGCGGAAATGAAAGGAAGGGTTTAGAGAGAGATTTTCCTCCAAGGCTTAGGAGGGAAGCAAAGGGTGACCGTGTGCAATAGGGTTGATTTTGCGGCGCAGGAAGGAGGGATTTTCAAATGCCGGATGGTCCAGCCAGCCATGGGTGGGTAGAAACCAAGTGGCAGATCCGTCGTTTTCCCAAGAATGTTCGGCCCCATCAGGGATTAAGACCGTTATCCTGGAATGATAACCGAGCCGCGGATGCACATTGATGGACATTGATGTTAAAAAAAATCTGAAGCATTCCAGCTTCACTCTGAGGGTTCTGTTCGACGAAGGAATCCAATCGGCCAATCCGCCACTGTCTGCAGCGCTCCCCAAACCTTGGGGAAGACGCTGCCAGACTGGAGCGGAGAAAGAGCGGATCATGGCGTTTTGACCACCTTGAGACGGGCGAATTTCTTCGCATGGCTGGCAGGGATGAAGGTGTAACTGATGGTCGCGGTGGCATTGCCGGCGGCTTGAGTGACCTCAGCAGTCCATGAGCCAGCCTCAAGCGTGGTGGAGGTCTCGATGATCCAGCTCACGTCGCCGTTGGTGATGGCGTCCGCACCTTTGGTGAAGGTGATGGTGTCGCCCGAGAGCACGCCGGGCGACTGGCTGGAGGTGGTCGGGTTCATGCCAAGGGCGTATTCCACGCCGTTGCAGATGCCGTCGTTGTCGAAGTCGCCGCCGAAGGGCTGACCGGTGATGCCCTTGGCGGTGGCCCAGGCCGAGTAGCCGACACCTGCCGCTGTGTAGTTACTCAGGACCACGCACCGGGAGCGCGGTCTGAAGCACCAAAAGCCAGCCGGACGCTCGCGCATCCGGCGGCGAATGTTCCGGCCCCGGCAGCAGGCGCGGCTCGCCCGCATCGCGCAGCGGCCAGCCGCGCGATGAGCGCGTCGCACAGCGGCAGCCACACCGGCGCGAGCACCGCTTGCTCGCACTTCGCAGCCTGTCCGCCGCTCACGATCGTCAAGTCGTGATGATGATGCTGCGAATCCTGCGGAGGCGCATCGTCGTGGTCGTGGTCATCGTCATCCCCATCCGCGGCGAGCGCATGATGCACGCCGCCATCCGCGACCCCGCCATGCCGCAACGCCACATGCCCGGTGGCAAAGAGCCAGCCGAACAAAAGCAGAAATGCGATGAGACGTTGGTGCGCGCGCATAGCACCCGTATCCGCGAAGGCACCACTGGTTGTCAAACTCGCTATGCGCGCGCTCCGTTTTGACACGCGCTCTCCGGCAAGCGGGGTAGAGCAGCGGCAGCTCCGCGTCTTCCGCATCATCCTCACCAACGCGGTGAAATACGTCACCAACGTCGAGAGCTACGACCGGCGCATCCAGTCGGCCATCAACATCCAGGGAAAGAAGATGCAGCGCCGCGCGGAGTTCCTTTTGACACGCGCACTCCGGCCAGCGGGCTGGAAGTAACCGATCCGGCCACCCTCATCCGCGATCCGCGCCGCTCGCGTCGCGCAGCTTGTGAAAGTGCAATTGCCCGACGTGGCGGCCGTCGGCTTGCGCGACCGTGACGCGATAGCCGGACAGCGTCACCTGCTCGCCTTTCCCCGGCAGATGGCCGAGCGCGGCGGTGATGTAGCCGGCGACGGTGCTCACGTCTTCATGCTGGAAGTCGAGCCCCGCCAGGTCGCGCAGCTCGTGCAGGCTGAGCGCGCCGCTCACGACAAAATCGTCCGCGTCGAGCCGGCGGAACTCCGGCGGCTCGGCGTCGAATTCGTCCTGAATCTGGCCGACGAGTTCCGCGATCACATTGTCGAGCGTGACGGTGCCCGCGCCGCCGCCGAATTCATCCACGGCGAGCGCCATGTGCGCGTGGTGGCTCAGCAGACGCTTGAGCAGTCGCGGCAGCGTCATCATCTCGGGGACGGTGAGCAGGTCGCGTTTGATGGAGGCCAGCTCGGGTTTCGGCTCATCGGCCAGCGTGAGCAGATCCTTGATGTGGATGAGGCCGAGCGTTTCGTCGAGATGGCCGCGGCAGAGCGGGAAGCGCGTGTGTCGCGACGACTTGGCGAGCCGCAAATTCTCCGCGAGCGAATCCTCGGTGTTGAGAAAAACGACGCTGCCGCGCGGCGTCATGATGTCGCGCACCGTGAGATGCCGGAGGTCGAGCACGTTGAGCAGGATTTCCTTTTCGAGCGGCGAGACCTCCTGCGCCGTCTGGCTCTCGGCGAGGATGACGCGCAGCTCTTCCTCCGAGTGCGCGAGCTCGGTCTCGGCGACGGGATCGATGCGCATCAGGTGCTTGAGGATCAGATTCGCGGCGCCGTTGAGCAGCCAGATCGCGGGCTTGAACACGGCGTAGAAGACGCCGAGCGGCTTTGTCACCCACAGCGTCGTCGCCACGGATTTGCGGATGGCGAGCGACTTCGGGGCGAGCTCGCCGAGCACGATGTGGAGAAAGGTGATTGCGGCAAAGGCGAGGCCGAACGCAATGCCATCAATGACCGCCGCCGAAGTCACTCCGGCGCGCGCGAAGAACGGCTCGATCATCCGCGCGAGGAACGGCTCGCCCAGCCAGCCGAGGGCGAGGCTCGCGAGTGTGATCCCGAGCTGCGTGGCGGAAAGATACGCGTCGAGGTGCGTGACCACATGGCGGGCAAGCTTCACCCGCTTGCTGCCGCGATCGTCGAGCGCATCGAGCTGCGAGCCGCGCACTTTCACGATCGCAAACTCGGAGGCCACGAAGAAGCCGTTCAGCAGCACGAGAAACAGGACGGCGAGCAGCTTGAGCAAAATCATCCCGGGCGGCTCCCATTCCGTGGCGGGGGCGGCGGCGATGATCGTCAGGAAGTGCGGTGACATGATTCACAATCCTCCGAAATGTTTCTCGATGCGATTCGCGCCGAGTAGCCAGCAACCGGAGCCGGAGCCGGTCAAAACTTCCCCGCTCGCAGCACGCGGACATCGGCCTCGAAGGCGATCATGCCGTAGCGCGGGAACAGCTCCGCCGCGAGCCGCGCGAGCAGCGTGCCCGCGGCCTCGGGGGTGAGCACGATCTCGATTTGCACGTTGGCGAATTCCTTCATCTCGCCGGCGCGCTCGCCGCCGGCTCCGTCGCCCTCGACCGGAAAATGGGTGCAGCCATGCGCTCCCACTTCGCGGAGGAGCTTTTTCACGGCCTCCAGGGCGTAGGCTTCGCAGACGATCGTCACGAGCTTCATCGGATGGGTGTTCATGGCTTCAGCGGTAAAGGGACCGGGCGATTTCGAGGTAAATGGGGATGCCGAGGGTGATGTTGAAGGGGAAGGTGATCGCGAGGGAGGCGGTGAGGTAAAGCGTCGGGTTGGCCTCGGGGAGCGACAGGCGGATCGCGGCGGGCGCGGCGATGTAAGAGGCGCTCGCCGAGAGCACGCCGAGCAGCGTGGCCCCGCCGAGTCCGAGTCCGGCGGCTTTGCCCAGACACACGCCGAGGGCACCGTTGACGAGCGGCACGAGCACGCCGAAGCCGAGCAGGAAGGGGCCGACTTTGCGCAGATCGCCGACGCGCCGGCCGGCCACGATGCCCATCTCGAGGAGGAAGAGCGCCAGCACTCCCTGGAATGGCGTCACGAAGAATGCCTCCACCTTTTTCATGCCGGGCGCACCGCAGAGCCAGCCGACGACGAGCGCGCCGACGAGCAGGAAGATGCTGCGCCCGAACACGGCCTCGTGGACCGCGGTGCGCAGCGAGGCGGCAGACGCTTCGCCCGCTTTCCTCGTGGCGAGCTTGCCCAGCACGACGCCGACGAGGATCGCCGGGGATTCCATGACGGCGAGAAACGCGGTGGCGTAGCTCTCGAAGGGCTGGCCGATGGACTGGAGATAATTCGTCGCGGCGATGAAGGTGACCGCGCTGACCGAGCCATAGTGCGCGGCGATCGCGGCGGCATCCACGGCCGGAAGTTTCCCGCCGAAGCGCAGCAGCGGATAGGTCCACAGCGGAATGACCGCGCCCAGCGCCATCGCGGCGAGCGCGGGCAGCCAGACTTGCGCGAGCCCGGCCTCCGAGATGGCGACGCCGCCTTTGAACCCGATGGCGATCAGCAGGTAGATCGTGAGGCCGACGTAGAGCGGCTCGGGGAATTTCAGGTCGCTTTTCGTCAGCGCCGCGATGAGGCCGAGGACGAAGAAGAGGACCGCGGGGGAGAGGAGGTTGGCCTGGATGGCGGTGAGGATGTCCATGAAGTGAATCGGTCAGATGGCGGGCGCGAGTTCGATCAATGCGGTGCCTACCGAAAAAGGCACGCCAGTTTCCAGCTTGATGAGATTTTCCGTCGTCACGCGGGCGATCTCGCTCAGCGCCTCGCGGGTGAGAAAAGCCTGGTGCGCGGTGATGAGGACGTTGGGGAAATTGAGCAGCAGCGACAGCTCGTCGTCGTGCAGCACCTGGCCGGAGAGGTCCTCGAAAAAGATGCCT
>JAYVNN010000212.1:0-4839 GCA_043758435.1 Chthoniobacter sp. | reverse complement strand
CGATGACGATGCCGGTGAAAATCTGCACGCGCTCTTTTTCGCCTTCCTTGACGATGGTATGCACGCGGACGCTGTCGCCCACGTTGAACGCGGTGACTTCCTTCTTCATTTGTTCCTGATTGATCTTGGCGATGATGGACATGGCGATGTGGCTCCGGTGGTGTGGGTGGCGGTGGAAAGGGGCGTGAGTAATACCTTGATTCGCAGGTCGCGCAACCAGAATTTCACCGCCTTTATGGACGACCTCATCGACCTCCACAGCGACAGTTTTTTCATGGCCGAAGCCCTGCGTCAGGCGCGTCGCGCGTGGGAGCGCGAGGAGGTGCCGGTCGGGGCCGTGGTGGTGCATCGCGGGCAGATCATCGCCCGCGCTTTCAACCAGGTGGAGACGCTGAAAGACGCGACGGCGCACGCGGAAATGCTGGCGATCACCCAGGCCGAGAGCGTCATCGGCGACTGGCGGCTGAGCGAGTGCGAAATCTACGTGACCAAGGAGCCGTGCGGCATGTGCGCCGGCGCGCTGGTGCATGTGCGCATGCAGCGCGTGGTCTTTGGGTGCCCGTCGGCCAAAGACGGCGCGGGAGGCAGCGTGCTGAATCTGCTCCAGCATCCGCAGCTCAATCACCGCTGCGAAATCACCAGCGGTGTGCGCCACGACGAGTGCGCGGGGATGCTGCAAAGCTTCTTCCGGGAGCGCCGGGCGGGCGCCTGAAGCTGGGGCGGGATTACGGAAGATCGGTGCGCCCCATTCGAATAAGCCATGACCACGATCCATTACCCGGAAGACCTCCCGATCTGCGGGCGGCGCGCGGAGATTGTCGCGGCGATTCGGGGAAACCAGGTCGTGGTCGTGGCGGGCGAGACGGGGTCGGGAAAGACGACGCAGCTTCCGAAAATGTGTCTCGACGCCGGGCTGGCAGAGCGCGGGCGGATCGGCTGCACGCAGCCGCGGCGGGTGGCGGCGCTTAGCGTCTCACGCCGCGTGGCGGAGGAACTCGGCGTGACGTGGGGCCGCGAGGTCGGCTGTAAAATGCGCTTCAACGACGACACCGGGCGCGACACGCGGATCAAGTTCATGACCGACGGCATCCTGCTCGCCGAGGTCCAGGGCGACCCGCTGCTCCGCGCGTATTCCGCGCTCATCCTCGACGAGGCGCACGAGCGTTCGCTGAACATCGACTTTCTCCTCGGCTACCTCCAGGGGCTGCTGCGCAAACGCGGTGACCTGAAGCTCATCATCACCTCGGCGACCATCGACACCGAGGCGTTTTCCCAGGCGTTTGGCGGTGCGCCGATCATCGAGGTTTCGGGGCGGCTTTGGCCGGTGGAAATCCGCTACGCGCCCATCGAGTCGCATGCCCGGCCAGAGGAAGCGGCGGACGAACTCAGCCACATCGAAGCCGCGGTGCGCGCGACGGAGGACGCGCTCATCGAGTCGGAAGCCGGCGACGTGCTCGTCTTCATGCCCACCGAGCGCGACATCCGCGAAACCCGCGAGCTGCTGGAAGGCAGCCTCGGCGCGGGCATCGAGGTCATCGGGCTTTTCGGGCGCATGCCCGCCGCCGAGCAGCAGCGCATCTTCGCACCGGGGCCGCGCCGCCGCGTGATCGTGGCCACGAACATCGCGGAAACTTCCATCACCCTGCCGCGCATCCGCTACGTCATCGACGCCGGGCTTTCGCGCATGAGCCGCTACAATCCGCGCACGCGCACCAAGCGCCTGCCGGTCGAGGACATCTCGCAAAGCAGCGCCAACCAGCGCGCGGGTCGCGCGGGTCGCGTGCAGGACGGCACCTGCATCCGGCTTTACGCGCAGGACGATTTTGAAAAGCGCCCGCGCTTCACCCAGCCGGAAATCCAGCGCGCGAATCTCGCCGAAGTCATCCTGCGCATGAAGGCCTTCCGGCTCGGCGACATCGAGACGTTTCCCTTTCTCGATCCGCCCGTTTCCGCCGCCGTCCGCGCCGGCTACCAGCTCCTCCACGAACTCGGCGCGCTCAACGACGCCAACGAACTCACGCCGCTCGGCCACGAACTCGCGCGGCTGCCCATCGACCCCACGCTCGGCCGCATGCTCCTCCAGGCGCGGGTGGAAAAGGCGTTGCCGGAAATGCTCATCATCGCCGCCGGGCTCAGCGTGCCCGATCCGCGCGAGCGCCCGGAGGATCAAAAGGAAGCCGCCGCTGCCGCGCACCGCGCCTTTGCCGATCCCGATTCGGACTTTCTCTCGCTGCTGAATATCTGGCGCGCGTCGCCCGAGGCGGAGACGAAAGGCAGCGGCAACGCGCTCCGGCGTTTCTGCAAAGCGAACTTCCTCTCGGCGTCGCGCCTGCGCGAGTGGCGCGACGTTTACCGCCAGCTCGCTGATGCGGTGGAAGATGAGCCTGCTGCGGAAAACGCATCGCGTAAAAATAGCGGTCATCCCGAGCGAAGTTCCGTGCGGGCGCAGGCGGGACGGAACGCAGTCGAGGGACCCCGGCGGTCCGATCAAGTAGTGCGCCGGAACGAACCGCCGGGGTCCCTCGACTCCGCGCCGCCCGCTTACACCCACCGGCGCTCCGCTCGGGATGACACGCATTTTAGCGCGGCGAGTTACACCGCCATCCACCGCTCGGTCCTCGCGGGCCTGCTCGGGCAGATCGCGCTGCGGCAGGAGCGGAATACTTACAAGGCGTCGGGCGACCGGCTGACCACGCTTTTTCCCGGCTCGAATCTTTACGAACGCCGCGAAAAACAGCGCAAGGGAAACGTCGCGGCGAAACCCGATGACAAGAGCAGGCAGCCGCCGTGGATCGTCGCGGGCGAGGTCGTCGAGACGTCGCAGCTTTTCGCGCGCACAGTCGCGGGGATCAACCCGGAGTGGGTCATCGAACTCGGCGCGCACCTTTGCCAGTACCGCTACAGCGAACCGCACTGGAGCGCGAAAGCGGGACGCGTGCTCGTGCTCGAGCGGGTGCTCGTGAGCGGGCTGGAGGTGGTGCGGCGGTTGGTGGATTTCGGGCGCATCGATCCGGTGCAGGCGACGGAACTGTTCATCCGCGGTGCGCTCGTCGCGGAGGAGGCGCGGCTGCCGCACCGGTTCTTCGTGGAAAATGGCAAGGTGCGCGACAAGATCGAGACCGCGCTCACACGCGTGCGCAGCCGGCGGGCGCATGATCTGGAGGAGTCGCTGTATCAATTTTACGCCGCGCGCATTGAGGGCGTCTCGTCGGTTCACGATCTCAATCGGCTGGTCCGCGAGCGCCTTGCCCGCGAGCCGGATTTCCTCTGCGCCACCGAGACCGACCTCATCGGAGACGACGACGCCACCTACGACCGCGCGCTCTTTCCCGACCAAGTGGCGCTCGGCCACACCGCCCTGCCCGTGACCTACGCCTACACGCCGGGCGACGACACCGACGGCGTGACCGTGCGCGTGCCGCTGCCCGTCGCCAGCCAGCTCACCACCGGCCAGCTCCAGTGGATGGTCCCCGGCCTGCGCGAGGAGCAGATCGGCGTGCTCCTCCGCGCGTTGCCGAAAACGGTGCGCAAGCCGCTCATGCCGCTGGAGCCAAAGATTCGCGAAATCGCCAGCGAGTTTCAGCCTGGGCGCGGGGATTTCCTGACCGTGCTCGCGGAGTTCCTCACGCGAAAATATCGCGTCCCCGTGCGCGCCGCGGATTGGCCGGCGCAAAGCCTGCCCGCGCATTTACAGCCGCGCGTGGAGGTCGTGGACGGACGCAATAAAACCGTGGCCGCAGGCCGCGATCTCGCGGCGATCCAAGCCAAGGTCGAGGGCCACGATGGCCACTCGGCGGCGTGGGAGAAGGCGGTGCGGCATTGGGAAAAGCGCGGCGTGACCGGGTGGTCGTTTGGCGATCTGCCGGAGTCTGTGGTGGTGGAGGAAGTCGGCGGCGCGGCGCTGCTCGCGCATCCCGGCCTGGTCCTGCGCGAGACCGAGGTGGACGTGCGCCTTTTCCGCAAACGCGGGGAGGCGGAAAACGCCAGTCCACCCGCGGTGCGCCGGCTCGGCGAACTCGTCCTCGCCCGCGATCTCGCCCGGCTGTGGAAAGAACTCGGCGGCCTCGCGCGACACCTGCCCGGCAGTCCGAAGCAGGCGGCGGGTTTCCACGATGCGCTCCACCAAATCAGCGCGAAACTCCAGGCACCCGCCGCCGCGCACACCACGCCCGACCTGCTCCAGCAGTCCGCGTATCGGCACCTGCTCGATCATGTGCTCCAACTCCGCCCGGTCTTTCCGCTCACCGAGGCGCGTTTCGTGGCGATGCTCGACTCCGCCCGGCGCGAGTTGCCCGCACTCACTTACCAGCTCGGGGAAACCACGAAAAAGATTCTCGCGCTTCGGCAGAAAATCCTCGCTTCGGCAAAGAGCTACGCCGGTCTCGACCACGATCTCCAGCGACTTGTCCCCGCCGACTTCCTCGCGCGCACGCCGCACGCGCAACTGCCGCATCTCCATCGCTATCTCCGCGCCGTCCAAATCCGCGCCGAGCGCGCCGCTCTCAGCCCAGCGAAAGACGCCGAAAAAGCGCAACAGCTCGCCCCTTTCGCCCACTGGGAAACGCGCGTGCCCACCGCTCAACGCGAGGTCTTCCGCTGGCTGCTCGAGGAATTCCGCGTCTCCCTTTTCGCCCAGGAACTCGGCACCGCCCAGCCGGTGTCCGCGCAACGGCTGAAGTCACTCGGCGGACTCTGAGCACGCGGCACCGCTCGCTGCGCTGCTACGGCAAATCCGTCCGCCCCATGAGGTAGCGGTCGCACTCGCGGGCGGCGCCGCGGCCTTCGTTGAAGGCCCAGACGACGAGGCTCTGGCCGCGGCGGCAGTCGCCGGCGGCGAAG
>JAYVNN010000211.1:0-4844 GCA_043758435.1 Chthoniobacter sp. | reverse complement strand
CGCCTGCTCGAACAGCCCATCCTTTTCCTCAGCCGCTACATCATCGAAAACAAAAGCCACTACTACCGCCACCTCCGCGACGTGACCGAAACCGGCGCTTGGGAACCGTGGATTCTCTACGTTCTCCGCGCCGTCGAAAGCACCGCCGAAACCACCGTCCTCAAGATCGAAGCCATCGGCGACCTCCTCACCCGCATGGTCGAAGAAGGCCGGCTAAAACTGCCGAAGCGCACGTTTTCCAAAGAACTCATCGAGCAGCTCTTCGTCCGCCCCTACTGCAAAATCCGCCACCTCGAGGAAGCCGGCATCGGCAACCGCGTCTCCGCCTCCCGCTACCTCCACGACCTCGCCGCCGCCGGCCTCGTGGCGAAAGTGAAAGCGGGGAAGGAAATTCTCTTCGTCAACGAACGGCTGGTGAAGCTGCTGGCGAACTGAGAACCCCCAGATGATTACATTTGATCACATCGAAAACCTCACATTCCCTGCTGACCAGTTTCACAATGAATTTCAGACGTTCCGATCTTTAGGCTCAGGCGTTCTATACGTAGCCCGACAAGTCTGGGAAATCGAACAGCAGGAGAAACTTCGCAAAGGAGCGGTCATCATGACCTTTGCTGGCACTGACTTGCCTCAGCATTTTGCTGATTTAATGCCAAACCTCTTTGCTTGGTTTTGCATCAACACTTGTAACCTTGCACGTACAGTAGGTTTTGTTCGAGCCGTTGGGTTGGGAATTGTCACGCGACAAGAACTCGGAGGATGCGATGGCCAGGAAAAGCTTAGAAAAGCCATCAAAGAGTATCTCGACGGAATTCCAGAGATCGCACCGTTGAAAGCCTGGCGTAACAAAATTGCGGCTCATCCCGCATTCACAGCACCGGAAAGTAAGGGCAGCAACAGAGATACCTTCTCCTTTTTGGAGCTTTCATCTCTCTACCCAGTCAATTGGGCCATTGATCGATTCACAGTGGGTGGGACCTTCATTAGGCGGCAATTGGGTGGCGGAGTTACCGAAGAGGCGACCCTCCCGCAGTGGTCGGTCACGGAGGCTGCCGAATCCCTTCAACGGCGATACTGGCCCAACTTTGAATTTGCAAAGTCGCAAAACGGGTAGGGCTGAATGATCGGTCGGGGCCGTGTTGATGATGGTTTCCATTTGGAAAGCCGCCGATGATGCGCCACGGTCTGCGCGCCCATGTTTTCTGCCCTCGCCCTCCGCATCCTCCGCACGACTGATCCGCGGTTGCTGGGGAAATTCGCGTGGAATTTCGGGGTGAAGGGGCTGCTGTCGGTGGAGAAGTTCAAGCGGCGGATCAAGCGGGGGGAATACTTTCCGCCCTTTCTTTACCTCTCGATCCTCAATAGCTGCAACCTGCGCTGCCAGGGCTGCTGGGTGGATGTGGAGGCGGAGCGCACGCAAATCGATCTGGAGACGCTGAACCGCACGATCAACGACGCGAAGGCGCACGGGAACGCGTTCTTCGGCATCCTCGGCGGCGAGCCATTCATGCACCCGGAGCTGCTCGATCTGCTCGCGGCGCATCCCGATTGCTACTTCCAGGTTTTCACGAACGGCCAGTTCATCACCGATAAAATCGCGAAGCAGCTCCGCAAGATTGGCAACGCCACGCCGCTCATTTCCATCGAAGGCCGCGAGATCGTGAGCGACGAGCGGCGGGGCAAAAAGGAGGTCTTCGCGCGCACGCTCCGCGGGCTGGACGCATGCCTGCGGGAGAAGATTCTCACCGGCGTGGCGACGAGCGTTTGCCAGACGAATATAGACGACCTCTGCACCGAGTCGTGGCTGCGCGAACTCATCGCGCGCGGCGTGCATTACTGCTGGTTTCACACCTACCGCCCGGTCGGCCCGAAGATGAACGCGCAGCTCGCGCTCACGCCCGCGCAGCTCGTCCGCGTGCGGCGTTTCGTCGTGGAAATGCGGGCGCGCGTGCCCATCGCGATCATCGACGCCTACTACGACGGCGCGGGCAAGGCGCTCTGCCCGATGAGCACCGGCATCTCGCATCACGTCAACCCGCGCGGCGACATCGAGCCGTGCCCGATCATCCAGTTTGCCACGGAAAACATCCGCGACCCACGCGGCGTCTTCGCCACGATGCGCGACAGCACTTTCCTCAAAGACTTCCGCGAACTCAGCGCGCAGCACACCCGCGGCTGCGTGGTGCTGGAGCGGCCGGATTTGGTGAAAGAACTCGTCGTCAAACACGGCGCGCGCGACACCACCATGCGCGGCACCGCGATGGCCGAACTCGAAGCGATGGAGCCCCGTTTTTCGCAATGGCTGCCCGGCCAGGAAATCCCCGAGCAGCACTGGATGTATCGCTGGTCGAAAAAGTATTGGTTCAATGACTTCAACGCCTACGCCAGCGTCGCCCACGACGCTGAGGCTAAGGCCCGCGCGCTACAAGAGAAGCTCAGGTAGTGGTTCAGTTTGAAAAAAAACTGTCATCCTGAGCGGAGTTCCCGGCGGGCGCCGGCGGGCGGGAACGCAGTCGAAGGAACTCAAATTTTTTGTGGGCGGAGGCGGCGCGGAGCAGAAGGTATGAGGCATGAAGGATGGGGTACGAATGGAGGACTTAATCACTCATCCTTCATCCCTCATACCTCATCCTTTTCCCCCGCCGCCTGCGCCCGAAGAAAATAGTTAGAGGTCCTTCTACTGCGTTCCCGCCCGCCTGCGCCCGCCGGGACCTCCGCTCAGGATCACAGCTTTTTTAACTGAGCCGCTACCCGCTGCGCGGCGGGCTTGACGGGGCGGGCGGGCGCGGGCACTGATGCGCGGCCAAACTCAAACCTCCCTTCCATGCCTATGAAATCTCTCCCTCGTCTCCGGTGCGCGCGCGGCTTCGCGGCGTTGCTCGTCTTCCTCTCCGGCGCGGCTTTGCGGCAGGCGCACGGGGTAGGAAATGCCGCCGCGACCGCCACCACTTCCACGTCGTCTTTCACGACGACGACCACCTCCACGCTCGACCAGCGCACGAGGACGGGGACGGTGCAGAAGATCATCGCGGGCGGCGACCAGGTGAACACGGTAGGGAACGGGGGCCGCTCGCTGAGTGACCCGAGGGTGCAGGCCGCGCTGCATGCGGCGCTCGCAGCGCTGCGGGCGCAGTTGCCGCCCTTTCCGCAGGGCGCTTCGCTGCAACTGCTCAGCCGCACGCCCGGCTCCGGCGGCACCAGCAGCACCACCACGCAGAATTTTGGCAGCACGATGTCGATACAGTCAGAACTGGCAGTCGGGCCGACCACCATTGTCGTCGGGAACAGGGATACGGGTGGCACGCCATTTAGTGTGGTCACGGGAAGTTTTAACGTGAACACCAACACGCTGACCGAGAACCGCATCAACCTGCTCACCACGCTCACCGGCGGAGCGCCGACGCTGGAGACTTTCCTACAGCAGCGCATCATCACGCTGGATCTCGGGGCGGTTTTCTCCCTGCTGGAAAGCGGCGTGCCGGTGGCGCTCGTCCAGCGCGAGGCGCTGCTCGCCGTGGAGCAGGTGGCGGGGCGCGATGTGGGTGGCCGCCTTTTCCGCCTCCGCGCGGAGAGCAGCCCGGAGACAGCATCCGCGGGCGGCGGCGGCGCGCACGGCACGGCCGGCCCCGCGGGCAAGGAGGGCAAGGCCGTGGAGCTGCAGCCGCCGGGCTGGCGGGCTTTTGCCACCGGGGATTTCGGCCTCGCCGATCAGGAGCAAAGCGCGGCGCACGCCGGTTTTGGCAGCGCGACTTTGGCCGGCACCGTGGGCGTGGAGCGCAGCGTCGCGCCGGGGCTCACGCTCGGGCTGGCCGGGACGTGGCTGGAAAACCGCACCGAACTCAGCAACGGCCTCGGGCGGCTGAACCTCGACGGCTACGCCCTGGCCGCCTACGCCTCGTACGTGCGCGCGCCATTTTACGCCGACGTGCTCTACCGCTTCGGCGACTACGAGGACGAGGTGCATCGCAACACGCTGCAGGGCGCGACGGCGCGGGCCACGCCGCACGCGCGGCATCACACCGTGCAGTTTCACACCGGCTGGAATTTCCGCGCCGGGCCGGTCGTCACCGGCCCCCTCGCGGCGGTGAGCTACACCCACGGCGCGCTCGACGGCTACACCGAGACGGGCGCGGGCGCGCAGGACACGCGGGTCGCCGGGCAAGGCTACGACTCGCTCCGCACCGAGCTGGGCTGGCAGGCCTCGCAACGCGTGCCCGTGAGCTTCGGCGCGGTGACGTGGCAGCTCCGCGCGAGCTGGCAGCGCGAAAATCTCGACGGTCGTGACAGCGTGCGCGTGGGCCTGGTGGACTCGCCCTTTTTCGCCACCGGCGGCAACGGCCAGCAGCGCCGCTTCGGCAAATTCGCGCTCGACGGCCAGACCGCCGCGCCCGGCGACGACTGGCTGGCGCTCGGCGGCGGGCTGCAGTTTGAAGTCGGCGAGCGCACGAGCGTGCTGCTCGACTACGAGGGCACCATCGCCCGCGACAACCGGATCGAGCACGTCGGCGCGCTGCGGGTGGCGCTCAGTTTCTGAGCGCCTGTAGGGGAAGCTGCCAGCTTCCCCCGCTTCTCGGGAAGGAATCGAGGGAACCCAACGGGTTGCCCTACAGCCGCGGCACCGCGCGGGGACGCAGCGTGTCGCTTACCCCCACGCGCCACCCGCTATGACGCAAAGTTCCGTTGGCGCGCTGGGCCGGTTGCGCTAGGATGCGCGCCTTTTCCAGCCAGCATGAAAACCAGCGAAATCATCTATCTCGACAACAACGCGACCACCCGTGTGGACCCCGCCGTCGTCGAGGAAATGCTGCCGTTTCTCACCGAGCTGTATGGCAATCCGTCGAGCG
>JAYVNN010000210.1:0-4853 GCA_043758435.1 Chthoniobacter sp. | reverse complement strand
TCGTGAGCATGGTGGGCTTGAGCTTCCTGTTCGGGTCGTGCGCGTGCGGAATGATTTCGCCCGCGCCCTTGGCCACCCACTGCTGCGCCCCCGCGGGGCTTTTTGTGAGTTCCCATTCGTAGCCAAAAAGGTTCTCGAAGTAGTTGTTGCTCCACTTCGTCGGCGTGGTCGTCCAAGTCACTTCGAGGCCGCTGGTGATCGCGTCCCCACCGACCCCGGTACCGAATTTATTCCGCCAGCCAAAGCCCTGCTCCTCCAGCGGCGCGGCTTCGGTATCCGACCCCACGTTCTCCGATGAGCCCGCACCGTGGGTCTTGCCAAAGGTGTGGCCGCCCGCGATGAGCGCGACGGTTTCCTCGTCGTTCATGGCCATGCGGCCGAAAGTGTCGCGGATGTCCTTCGCGGAGAGGAGCGGGTCGGGGTTGCCGTCCGGGCCTTCGGGGTTCACGTAGATGAGGCCCATCTGCACCGCGGCGAGCGGATTCTCGAGGTCGCGCGAATGCACCACTTTGCTGTCGTCATCCTTCACGAGCACGCCCTCGCCTTCCACGCCGGGCGAGCCTTTCGCGTAGCGGATGTCGCCGCCGAGCCACGTCGTCTCGCGGCCCCAGTAAACATCCTGATCCGCTTCCCAAGTGTCCGCCCGCCCCCCGCCGAAACCGAACGTCTTAAAGCCCATCGTTTCGAGCGCGACATTCCCCGTGAGGATCATCAGGTCGGCCCAGGAAATTTTGCGCCCATACTTCTGTTTGACCGGCCAGAGGAGTCGGCGCGCTTTGTCGAGGCTCACGTTGTCCGGCCAGCTATTGAGCGGCGCGAAACGCTGCTGCCCGCGTCCGCCGCCGCCGCGTCCGTCGCCGGTGCGGTAGGTGCCCGCGCTGTGCCACGCCATGCGGATAAAGAGGCCGCCGTAGTGGCCGAAGTCCGCGGGCCACCACGGCTGCGAATCGGTCATCAGCGCCGCGAGATCCTTTTTCAGCGCGGCGAAGTCGAGCGTCTTGAACTCCTCCGCGTAATCGAAGCTCTCGCCCATCGGATCGGATTTCGCCGAGTGCTGATGGAGCAGTTCGACCTTCAGCCGGTTCGGCCACCAATCCTGGTTGGTCGTCCCGCCACCGGAGGCGTGGTGGACTTTGCTGCCATTGCCGGAGTTGAAGGGGCATTTGGCTGCGGATGCTTGAGGAGTATCGGTTTCGGTCGGCATGATGCGGATGGGTTGGGCACTGCGGAATGCGGTGCGGGTTGAAAGAACTTGTAACGGGTTTAGTGACGATTGTTGAAAGACTTCGTTCCTTTCGCCACCATAGGCATTGCCTATGGAAATGCACCAGCTCCGCTACATGGTCGCCGTCGCGCGCACCGGCAATTTTTCCCGCGCCGCCGAGCAGTGCCGCGTCGCCCAGCCCTCGCTCAGCCAGCAGATCATGAAGCTCGAGGAGGAACTTGGTGAACGCCTCTTCGACCGCCTGAAACGCGAGACGAAGCTGACCCCGGCGGGCGACGCTTTTCTCCGCCGCGCGGTGCGGATTCTGGAGGAAGTGGACGCCGCCAAACGCGAGGCGACCGATGCCAAGGCGCTGCCGTGCGGCGTGGTGACGATGGGTGTGCTGCCGACCATCGCCCCGTATCTTCTGCCGAAAATCCTGACCGCGTTCACCGACAAATTCCCCAGCGTCGAGATTGTCATTCAGGAAGACACCACCGCGCGCCTGCTCCGGCATCTCCACGTCTACGAGATCGACTTTGCCCTCGCCAGCCTGCCCATCCAGGACGAGCGCCTGGAAGTGCGCGCGCTCTTTTCCGAGGAACTGCTGCTCGCGCTGCCGCCGGGTCATCCGCTCGCGTGCAAACGCACGGTCGGCGTGGCGGATTTGGAAGGCGAACGGCTCATCGTCATGCAGACCGGCCACTGCCTCGGCGACCAGGTGCTGCGCTTTTGCGACCGGCGCGACCTGCATCCGAAGATCAGTTTTCGCAGCGCGCAGTTGGAGACGATCCAAGCGCTCGTCTCCGCCGGGCTCGGCATCTCGCTCATCCCCGCGATGGCCGTGCAGCCCGCGCGCGCCGACGCACCCGTGTACCGCTCCCTGCGCGCCCCGCGCCCTGACCGGAAAATCGTCGCACTTTGGCCGAAGCAACGCCCGCCGGGCCGGGCCGCGGGCGAACTGCTCAAGCTCCTTTCCGCCCGCCCGGCGAAAGCCCGGCGCTGACGCCGGCACGTCGCTCTTGAATCGTTGCGCGGGTTGGTCATCGTGCGCGCGTGCTCCGATTTCTCGCCCCCGCTTTTCTCGCCGCGTCCGCCGTTTTGCTCGAAGCCGCCGACTGGCCGGAGTTCATGGGGCCGACCCGCGATCAAGTCTCCGCCGAGACCGGCCTCGCGGACACGCTCACGCTTTCCGGCCCGCCGCTCGTGTGGGAAAAAGAGGTTGGCAAAGGCTACAGCGCGCCGAGCGTGCGCGGCGGAACGCTCGTCGTGCATCATCGAATCGGGCGCGAGGAAATCGTCGAAGCGTGCGAGGCCAAGAGCGGCCTCACGCTGTGGAAATACGCGTATCCCTCGGACTACCGCGACCCCTTTGGCTACAACAACGGCCCGCGTTGCACGCCGCTCCTGACCGCCGATCATTGCTTCACGTACGGCGCCGAGGGCGTGCTGCTCTGCCTCGACATGGTGACGGGAAAAAAAGTCTGGCAGCGCGACACCGCGAAGGATTTCGACGTGCCCGAGGCCTTCTTCGGCGCGGGCAGCTCGCCCATTTTGGAAGACGGCCTGCTCATCGTGCAGGTCGGAGCGCAGCTCAATTCCGGCGTCGTCGCCTTCGATGCCGCGACGGGCAAAACGGCATGGGAAAACGTCGGCGAGAAATCGTGGAACGGCGTCCCGATGACCGCGTGGCCCGGCAGCCGCGCCGTCGAGTGGAACCGCAATGACCCGCGCTTTGAAAAACAGGCCAGCTATTGCACGCCGGTCGCGGCGACCATCCGCGGGCAGCGCCATATCCTCGTCTGCACGCGGCAGGGGCTGGTCTCGCTCGACCCAAAAACCGGCGCGGTGAATTTCTCGTTCTGGTTCCGCTCGCGGCAGGATTCCACGGTCACGGCGATGACGCCGGTGGTGCAGGATGACCTCATCCTTTTGTCCAATGCGTACTACAAAACCGGCTCCGTCTGCCTGCGCGTGAAGGCCGACGGCAAGGCTGTGGAGGAAGTCTGGCGCGGGCTCCAACTCGAAGCCCACTGGACGCGTCCCGTTTTGGAAAAAGGCATGCTCTACGCCTTCACCGGACGCAATGAACCCGACGCGCATTTCCGCTGCGTGGAACTGGCGACGGGTGACGTGAAATGGGATCGCGACGAAGGCTGGCCCAACGGCGGCCACGTAAAGCTCGCGGATGGCGGCAAGCCGCCGGACGTCTTCGGCCGCGGCGCAGCCATCCTCGCGGATGGAAAACTCATCGTGCTCGGCGAGGCGGGATTGCTCGGACTTTTCAAACCGAACGCCGACAGGATCGAGGAACTCGCCCGCTGGCAGGTGCCGCAGATGCGCTACCCCTGCTGGGCCGCGCCCGTGCTCGCGAACCGGCTCCTCTACTTGCGCGACGAGGATCACCTCGTCTGCTACGACCTCGCGAAATAAGCCGCGCCGGTGACTCCGCCGCGCTGTAGGGGAAGCTGTCAGCTTCCCCTACAGCGCACGCAGCACGCCCGCTTCGAGCCACGCGTAATCACCCGCCAGCACCCGCTGCGCGAGCCGGTAGCCCGCGCCGTCTGCATGATGATGCAGCGCATGAAACAGCCGCGCGATCTTCAGCCGCGTGATCCGCGCAAAATAATCCGCGAGGGTGATTGCCTCCGGCGTACCCAGCGCCTGCGCGCGCGAGCACGCCGCGGTGAGCGCGAAAAGCTCGGTGCCGAGATCGACGAAGCGGCCGAGCAAAACCTGCTCCCGCTCCAGCTTCGGACCAAAACGCGCCATCGCGTGAAACAGGGCACGGGCGAGTTTGCGCGTCGCGCCCGCTGCCCAGCGGGCGTGCGGCTTGAGTCGTGAATCCAAATCTGAAATCTGAAATCTGAAATCTGAAATTCCTCCGAGCCACTGCCGCGGATACCACCCCGCGTAAAACGCCGTCGCCTTCACCGCGGCTTGCGCGCGTGCCTTCATCGGAAGCTGCGTGTTCAGCATCGGCGCGCCGATTTTCAAATGGGAGTCGAGCGCCTCGCGCGCGATGAACAGCCGCATGATTTCGCTCGATCCCTCGAAGATCGTGTTGATGCGCGAGTCGCGCAGCAGCCGCTCGATGGGCACCGGCGTGTCGCCGCGGGCGGCGAGGGACTGCGCGGTTTCGTAGCCGCGCCCGCCGCGGATTTGCATGGCCTCATTCACATGCTCCCACGTCCGCTCGGTGCCCCAGAGTTTGCACATCGCTGCTTCGAGGCGCACGTCGGCGTGCTTGTCGAGATCCACGAGGCTGGCGGAGTAAAAAGTCATCGCCTCCATCGCAAAAGTCTCCGCCGCGATGCGCGCGATTTTGTCCGCAATCGCCGCGTGCTTCCCGATAGCCGCGCCCCACTGCACGCGCTCCGTGGCCCAGGTGTGCGCGATTTCGAGGCAGCGTTTGGAAAGTCCGACGCACGCGGCGGGGAGTGTGAGTCGTCCCGTGTTCAGCGTGGTCAGCGCGACGCGCAGCCCCTTGCCCTCGGCGAGCAGGATGTTTTCGCGCGGCACCTTCACGTCGGTGAAACGGATGACGCCATTGTAGAGCGCACGCAGGCCCATGAAGTGACAGCGCCGCACGACCTCGACGCCCGGCGTGTCCATGTCCACGACGAACGCGGTGATTTGATTGCGCCCG
>JAYVNN010000209.1:0-4858 GCA_043758435.1 Chthoniobacter sp. | reverse complement strand
TCACCTCCGACAACGGCCACCACAACGAAGCCGGCCACGACCCCGCCTTTTTCCACGAGGCCGGCCCGCTCCGCGGCTTCAAACGCGCGATGTACGAGGGCGGCATCCGCATCCCGTTCATCGCCCGCTGGCCAGGGAAAGTGCGCGCGGGAGCCGAGGCGGCGCATGTCGGTTACTTCGGCGATTTCCTCGCGACCACCGCCGATCTCGCCCGTACCGAAGCGCCCGCCAACCTCGACAGCATCAGCTTTGCGCCGACGCTGCTCGGCCACGATGCCGAGCAGAAAAAGCACGATTTTCTGTACTGGGAATTCCACGAAAAAGGCTTCAGCCAGGCCGCGCTCATGGACGGCCATTGGAAAGCCGTCCGCAATCTCCGCCACGACGCGCCGCTGGAACTCTACGACCTCGCCAGCGACCTCGGCGAAACGAAGGACATCGCCGGAGAGCATCCCGACCTCGTGGCTAAGCTCGACGAATACCTCCGCACCGCCCGCGCCGACGCGCCTGACTACCCGATCAAAGGCGCGGCGAAGTAGCTGCAGGGGAAGCTGCCAGCTTCCCCTACAGCTACAGCCGCACGGCTTTGCGCGCCGGGGCAGGCAAAAAATCCTTTTCACGCCGCCAGTGTTTGTTCATTTTTCCGCCGAACCTTCAACTGGAGCCCCCCCATTATGATTTCACACGGAGCAAAATGCAGCCACTGCCGCGGCAATATGAGCGCGCCGAAACCCGTCACCGAAGGCCCGCGCGCGGGTCAGACGCGGATTTTCTGCATCAAATGCGGGCACATCGAATACCTGGCCGCGCCCGCGACGAGGCCGTCGGAAGAGGAAGCTGATGCGCCTGACGAGGGGCGCGAAATGGTTTGAGGAATCGCTTGCCCACGCCGGGCGAGGGTGCATTGTTGCGGCCCGTTTGGCGGGTCAGACCCGCTGGAGAGGAATTTTCGGGGCGTAGCTTAGCTTGGTAGAGCGCCTGGTTTGGGACCAGGAGGTCGGAGGTTCAAATCCTCTCGCCCCGACCCTTTTCGCCCAGCGGCGGGAGGAGGCGGAAATTTTTCTTGCCAAAAAGGAAAATTTCCCTTGCGGAACCTCGGATGCTGTTAGAAACTCCGCGTCCATTTTGTCGCGAGGTTTAGTCACCCTCGCTTTTTTCGTCTTGAGCACCGCCGCCGCCGTCCGCCCACTTTTAATTCCGCAGAAATACCGAGACGCAGAGGATGATTTTCGTCCCCTGCGTCTCGGCGTCTCTGCGGTTTTTGTGCGGACGGCCATCGGCTCCACATTTTAACCGCAGTTTTCCCAACGCTCTTTCCGTCCGCTGGTGGACGGGGTGAAGGGCGATCCGCAGCCGCCAGCAAACCGAGCAATAATCCATGTCTGAACGCAAATATTTTGGCAAACTCCGGGAAGGCGCTGAACCGCCGAACCTCATCGAAGTCCAGCTCGATTCTTACGTGGATTTTCTCCAGCAGGACATCACGCCGAGCAAGCGCAAGATGACCGGCCTGCAGGCGGTGTTTCGCGAGGTTTTCCCGATCACCAGCTACGATGAAAAGGTCACGCTCGACTTTGGCAGCTACGAAATCGGCGAGCCGAAGCTGAGCATCCGCGAGGCAATGCGCGAGGGGCAGACTTTCAGCGCGCCGCTGCACGTCACTTTCCAGCTCAAAGAAGAGCACGGGACGAAGGAGGAGAAGGTGTACATGGGCGAAATCCCGCTGATGACCCCGCAGGGCACGTTTGTTATCAATGGAGCAGAGCGCGTGGTGGTGTCGCAGTTGCACCGGTCGCCGGGCATCTGTTTCGAGTCGTCGCTGCATCTGAATGGCAAGGTGCTGTTCAGCTTCCGCATCATCCCGGATCGCGGGTCGTGGGTGGAGGTGCAGTTCGACACGAACGACCTGCTTTACGTCTATCTCGACCGCCGGAAGCGCCGCCGCAAGTTTCTCGCGACCACCTTTCTTCGCGCTCTCGGCTACGGCTCTGACGAGGAGATCATCAAGATTTTCTACACCGTGGAAAACCTCAAGCTCAGTGAGAGCATTGAGGAAGAGGAGATCGCGAGCAAGGTGCTCATCGCCGACGTGCGCGATGGCGAAATCACGGTGGCGCGCGCCTTCGAGCCGCTGACGAAAGCGACCATCCGCCAAGTTATCGCGCTCGGCGTGAAGAGCGTACAGGTGGTGGATACAAAACTGGACGACACCGTCATCAAGGCGTTGAAAAAGGATCCGGCGCACGACGAGGAGGAGGCGCTCAAGGACATTTACCGCCGCCTCCGCCCTGGCGACCCACCGACCGTGCCGAACGCGCGTGGCCTGCTCAAGCGGCTGTTTTTCGACCCGAAGAAATACGATCTCGGGCGCGTGGGCCGCTACAAGCTGAACCAGAAGATGAATCTCGAGATTTCGCAGGACGAGCGGACGATGACGAAGGAAGACTTCATTGCAGCGATGAAATACCTCATCGGTCTGCGCCGCGGCGAAGGCACGCTCGACGACATTGATCACCTTGGCTCGCGCCGCGTGCGCACCGTGGGTGAGTTGCTCGCCAACCAGTGCCGCGTGGGTCTCGCCCGTACGGAGCGTCTGGTGAAAGAGCGCATGACCTTGTTCGACGTGAACATCGAAGGCATGACGCCGCAGAAGCTCATTAACCCGAAGGCGCTGTCCGCGGTTATCCGCGACTTCTTCGGGCGCTCGCAGCTCTCGCAGTTCATGGATCAGACGAACCCGCTCGCCGAGCTGACCCACAAGCGCCGTCTCTCGGCCCTTGGGCCAGGAGGTCTCTCTCGCGACCGCGCCGGCTTCGAGGTGCGCGACGTGCATCCGTCCCATTACGGCCGTATCTGTCCCATTGAGACCCCGGAAGGCCCGAACATTGGACTTATCTCGTCCATGTCTACCTTTGCCCGGATCAACGATTTCGGCTTCATCGAAACGCCGTATCGCAAAGTCGTGAATGGCCGCGTTACCGATCAGGTGGACTTCCTGACTGGCGACAAAGAGGAAAACTACCTCGTTGCACAGGCCAACGCCGCCTTTGACGAGAAGGGTCACTACACCAGTGAAAAAGTGAGCGTTCGTTATCGTGGTGACTTCCTCGAAGTCGAACCTTCCAAGGTTCACTACATGGATGTTTCGCCGAAGCAGCTCGTCTCCGTGGCCGCAGGACTTATCCCGTTCCTCGAACACGATGATGCTAACCGCGCACTCATGGGTTCTAACATGCAGCGCCAAGGCGTGCCGCTCCTGATCTCGGAATCGCCCATCGTTGGCACCGGCATGGAGGGCAAAGTGGCCCGTGACTCGAAAGCAGTCATTGTCGCCGAAGCGAGCGGCAAGGTCGCAAGCGTTAGCGGCGACCTCATCGTTATTACCAAGGACGGCGACCTGCCCGAGGGTAAGAAGAAGCTCAAGCATGACCCATCGGAGGGTGTCTATCTTTACGACCTCCGCAAGTTCATGCGCTCGAACGCCGGCACCTGCGTGAACCAGAAGCCGATCGTCAAGAAAGGCCAGTCCGTGAAAAAGGGCGATGTCATCGCCGACGGCCCGAACACTGACCAAGGCGAAATCGCCCTGGGCCGCAACGTGCTCGTCGCGTTCATGCCTTGGAACGGCTACAACTTCGAGGACGCCATCACGATTTCCGAGAAGGTTGTGAAGGAAGACATCTATACCTCGATCCATATTGATGAGTTCGACATCGGCGCCCGCGACACCAAGCTCGGCCCCGAGGAAATCACCCGCGATATTCCCAACGTCAGCGAAGAAGCGCTCCGCAACCTCGGCCCCGACGGAGTTATCCGCGTCGGTGCCGAAGTAAAGCCCGGCGACATCCTCGTTGGTAAGATCACGCCCAAGTCCGAAACCGAACTCGCCCCCGAAGAGCGCCTCCTGCGCGCCATCTTCGGCGAGAAGGCCGCGGACGTGAAAGACACGTCGCTCACCGTCCCGTCCGGCACCTATGGCATCGTCATGGATGTCAAAGTGTCGAGCCGCAAGGAAGTCACACGGATCAAGCTTTCGCCGACGGAAAGCAAGCGTCAGGCGAAAGTCATCGACGAAGATCACGCGAAGCGTAAGGACGAGCTGCACGAGCAGCTCACCGAGGCGCTTTCCAACATCCTCCTCGGCGAAAAAATCCCGCTCGATGTGGTCAACGCCCAGACCGGCGAGATCATCATCCCAGCCAACCGCAAGATCACCAAGACCCTGCTGCGCAAGCTCGCCGGCGTCTATGACCATGTGGACATCGACCCATCGCCGATCCGCAACAAGATCCGCGAAATCATCGGCCAGTTTGAGCCCAAGTTTGCCGAACTGGAACTCGAACACGAGCGCTCGATGGACAAGGTCGAGAGCGGCGATGACGTCGATCCCGGCATCATCAAACAGGTCGTGGTCTATGTCGCCTCGAAGCGGAAGCTGTCGGTTGGTGATAAGATGGCGGGTCGTCACGGCAACAAGGGTGTGGTCGCCCGCATCGTGCCCGAGGAAGACATGCCTTATCTCGCTGACGGAACCCCGGTGGACATCTGTCTGAACCCGCTCGGCGTGCCTTCGCGTATGAACGTCGGCCAGGTGCTTGAAACCCATCTCGGCGTCGCGGCAAAAGCACTTGGCTTCAAGGTCGCCACGCCGGTCTTCGACGGCATCCATGAGTCTCAAATCTTTGAGTACCTCAAGCAGGCTCGAAAGGTCGAAGGCTACACTTGGATCAATGAGACAGGCAAAGCTACGGTCTATGATGGCCGCACCGGCGATGCCTTCGATCAGCCGATTGTCGTCGGTTACATCTACATGCTGAAACTCGGCCACTTGGTCGCCGACAAGATCCACGCCCGTGCA
>JAYVNN010000208.1:0-4861 GCA_043758435.1 Chthoniobacter sp. | reverse complement strand
TCTGCCACGGCACGGAAAAAGACCGCGTCTTCGCGCACAAGGCGGCCATCGACGCGCACCTCGCCGCCATCGGCATGCCGGTCAGCTACACGAATGTTTTTTGGGGCGGTCGCAGCGAGATCAAGCCGAGCGAAATTTCGCCGCGATTGCATCGCGAATGGCTGGAGAAAATGAGCGCTCCGGAAGCGGTCGGGGCGGTGTAGCGAGATTCCCGTCCACCCTATTTCCCCACGCAGTACAGCGCCTGCGTCGTGCGCAGGAAAAGCTGGCCGCCGCTCACAACGACGCTCGCGCGGGTGCCTTCCGCGTCGCCCATCGGGACGGTCCCGAGGACCTTGAATTCATCGCCCGCCGCGCAGACCATGACGGTGCCTTTTTCATTCACGATGTAGATTTTCCCATCAGCCACGGTCGGGCTGCTGCGAATGACGGTGCGGTCGGGGAGTTCGCCGCTCCATTTTTTCTCGCCGGTCTTCGGATCGAAAGCGGAGAGCGTGTGGCCGTCGCCATCGACCACGTAGAGGCGCTGGCCGTCGAAGGCGGGTGTGCAGACATCAGGCGTCTTGCGCTCCTCGTTTTTCCACGCGAGGCCGGTGGTGGTGATGTCCCCTTTCCCATCGGTACGAAAGGCGAGCATCGGTTCCTTTTTCGGCCCGCAGGCGATGGCCAGACCCGCCGCGCTCACGGGCGAGGCGACGATGCGCATCCATTCGCCGTCCTTCGGATTCAGCCCGTAGCCGCGCCACAGCTCCGCGCCGGTCGCTGGGTCGTGGCCGGTCAGGCAGTTGCCGCCGGCGATGAGGAGCTGCGCCTTGCCATCCGCGCCCGAGGCAGGAATCGGCGACGCGTAGCTCTCGGACGATTCCATTTTCGCGTCGGTCGGGCGCGGCGTTTTCCACAGCGTCTTGCCGGTCGCGGGATCGAGCGCGAGCAGGTAGCTCTCGCGCGCGGTGTCGCCACCGGCGAGGCCGGGGTAATCGGGCGGCGCGGGGTTGCGCTGGAGGACTTGGACGTAAAGTCGCCCGTCGAATAGCAGCGGGCTGGAGCCGTAAAGCCACATGACCGCGAAGCGCCCGTAGTCCGCGCCGAGGTTGCGCTGCCACTTGATGTTGCCGTCGAAATCCAGCGCCGCGAGATCGCCCGTGCCGTAGAGCGCAAAGACCGTCTTGCCGTCCGTCACCGGCGACGGCGACGCCATGTTGCCGCGCCCTTTGGTGATGTCCCCCGTGGCGAGCTGCTTCTGCCACCGCACCTTGCCGTCCTTCCGGTCGAGGCAGAAAAGCAGCAGATTTTTCTGCGCATCCGGGCTGGAGACAAAGATGGAATCGCCCCACACTGCCGGCGTCGCCCCGCTCGGGCCGGGCAGCGGCGCGGTCCACTTCACGGTCTCCTTCGTCCAAGTCTCCGGCAGGTTTTTCTCCGGCGAGGAGCCATTGAAAGCCGGCCCGCGCCATTGCCCCCAATTCTCCGCGTGGGCGGCGAGGGTGAGGGTGAAAGCGGCGAGGGTGAAAAGTGGGAGGCGCATGGGAGGTTGGGTGGAGTTCGGGAATATGACCTGCCAGAGCGCGTTTCCGTTGGCAATTCCTGCCGGGAAACTGTGCTAAACATCCCCCGCAAACTCCCCCACGCGGCGGAATTTGGCGTAGCGCTCGGCGAGGAGTTGGTCGGTGGGGAGTTTGGTCAGCTCGTCGAGGTGGCGGCTGACGGCGCTTTTGAGGTTGGCGATGGCGGCGGCGTGGTTTTGGTGCGCGCCGCCCATGGGCTCGGGGATGATGCCGTCGATGAGCTTCATCTCGAGGAGGTCGCGGGCGGTGAGCTTCAGCGCGGCGGCGGCTTCGGGGGCGTGTTTGCGGTGCTTCCACAAAATGGCCGCGCAGCCCTCCGGCGAGATCACCGAGTAGTAGGCGTTTTCCAGCATCAGCACGCGGTCGGCGACGGCGATGCCGAGCGCGCCGCCGCTGCCGCCTTCGCCGATGACGACGGCGACGGTCGGGGTGCGGAGGACCATCATTTCGCGGAGGTTCACGGCGATGGCCTCGGAGATGTGGCGCTCCTCGGCGCCGAGGCCGGGGTAGGCGCCGGGGGTGTCGATGAGCGAGACAAAGGGCAGCCCGAACTTTTCCGCCAGACGCATGAGGCGGAGCGCCTTGCGGTAGCCCTCGGGGTTGGCGCAGCCGAAGTTGCGCTTGATGTTTTCCTTCAGCTCGCGGCCTTTCTGGTGGCCGATGACGACGCACTTTCGCCCCGCGACGGTCGCGAAGCCGCCGGGCATGGCGCGGTCTTCGGCGAAAAGGCGGTCGCCGTGGATCTCGACAAAATTCGTGAACGAGAGCTGGAGGTAATCGAGCGTGAAAGGCCGGGCATTGTGCCGGGCGATCTGCACGCGCTGCCAGGCGGTGAGGTTCTCGTAAATGGTCTGCTTGGTCTCGGCGATCTTGCCCTCCATACGGCGCACTTCGGCGTCGAAGTTGATGTCATTCGCGCGCGAATGCCTTTTCAAATCGGCGAGCTTTTCCTCGAGCTCGATGATCGGTTTCTCAAATTCCAGCGGCTGAAGTTTCATGGGGATTTAGTCGAGGGTCACGGGGTCGTCTTTGCTCAGCAGCGCGCCGAGTTCGGTAAGGGCTTCCTGGTCGAGTGAGATGCCGCCGTTCAGCGGGCGCACGCCGGGGCCGTCGGGCACACCGGGGCCGGGGTCGGGGTAAAGGGTGCAGCCGGCGATGTTGATCTCGATCCAGAACCGCGCGCTCCAGTAGCCCTTGTCCGTGTAGATGACCCGCTGCCCGTTCACGTAAGCGACCTTGTCGCGCACTTTGCCCACCACCTTGGCCGCGGGCGGGCCGGCTTTTGGTCCGGCGGGGAGCGCCTTTTTCGCGTGCTGCGCGGGCCAGGAGAGCACGGGATATTGTTTGAAAAAACGGCCCTTGTTCAGCACGGTGACCTTGTCTTTTTTCCGGCTGATGATGAGCGAAAAGTCCGCCGGCCCCACGGTGATCTTCTGCCCGATGCGGAGCATCGTCCCTTCCATATTGTTCGCCCGCATCAGCAGCTCGGGCGTCACCTTCAGTTTGTTCGCCACGCGATTTATCACGTCGCCGCGCTGCACGATGTAGAGTTCCTTTTCCGGCGCGGGCCGCGTCGAGAGCCACAGGTCGGTGTTGATATTCCCGAGCAGGAATTTCGCGTCGTCGATCTTGCTCGACTCCGGGTAGCGCTCCACAAACGCCGTCAGCGCCTCCCGCGCCTCGAGTATTTTCCCCGTCTTGCGCACCGCCTTCGCCTTTTCAAACTCCGGCACCGTCGGGTCGGGCGGCGGCGGTGGCGGCGGCTGGGCCTTTTCCGCTTCGAGCGCCTTCTTCGGCACCCAAAACATTTCGTAGGCGACGAATCCTCCGGTGCCGAAAATGGCGAGGGTCAGGGCGATGAGGAAGAGGGCTTTCACGGGCGGGTGGGAGTGAAAGGGAAAGTCGAAATCGAGTCAACGCGCGCCCGCATTTCCCCGGCGCAGCGGCGCATTATTTTACAGCAGCCCGCGCTTTTTGAAGTCGCCCATGTTGCCCCCCGACGACTGCTGGATCATATCCGCCGCGAACTTCAGCAGACAAATCTCCCACCCCTCATCCACCCCGTGGATGACCGCGCTGAGCGGGTCTTCCGAACGCTCCACGTCCTCGCGCAGGCGGCTGAGCACTTCGTCGAGAGTGCCGTGGAGCACATTGTCCTGCACGTCGGATTTGCGGAATTGGAAACCGTATTTCAGCGCGGCGAGCTGCGGCGCATTTTCGCGCAGCCATTCCACGAAAGCCTCCGCGCGTTCGCCGAAACCCTCGGCGAGCATCTGGTGGATCTTCCCCGGCGTGATGATCTGCGGGCGCTCCGCGTGCAGCCGCCCGTCACGCACGCGCACCTGCCCCACGGTATCCATCAGCTCCGTCACTAGGAAAAAGCGGAAGCTCGTGTCCCCAAAGGTGGCGATGCGCCGCTGCGGCGCGACGATGACCTGCGTGTTTTCGATCGCGTATTGGATCGTGTCCTCATTGAGCATAAAGTTTTGGAAGCTACGGACGTGCCGCAGCCCCGCAAACAAATCTTTTCCGCACCCGCCCACGCGCCCCTATCCTTCCGCCCTCCGATGAATCTCTTTCCCGACGAAGCCCAGCGCCGCACGCTTTTCCCCATCTGCCGCGAGAAAATCTACCTCGCCCACGCCGGCGTCACCGTGCTCCCGAGCTACGTCGCCGACGCCATCTGCCACTACACCCACGCCTCTTCGGAGAACCATCAGGAATTCGGCGACGTCCTCCGCGACGTAAAAGAAACGCGCCGCACCTGCGCCCAGTTCATTGGCGCGCACGCCGACGAAATCGCCCTCCTCGGCCCCACCTCCCTCGGCCTCTCCCTCTTCGCCAACGGCCTCGACTGGCAGCCCGGCGACGAAGTCCTCTGCTACCCCGGCGACTACCCGGCCAACGTCTATCCGTGGCTCGAGCTGCGCCGCCGCGGCGTCATCGTCCGCTACCTCGAACCTTCCGCCCCAGGGGAAATCACGCCCGCCCTCATCCAGCAAAACCTTTCCCCAAAGACCAAACTCTGCGCCCTCGCCAGCGCCCACTTTTTCACCGGCTACCGCCCCGACCTCGCAGCCATCGGCACGCTCCTCCACGACCGCGGTATCCTCTTCTCCCTCGACGCCATTCAGACCCTCGGTGCCTTTCCCCTCGATGTGGAAAAGGCGCACGTCGATTTCCTCAGCGCCGACGCGCACAAATGGATGCTCGGCCCGCTGGCCATCGGCATCGTCTATGTGCGCCGCGCGCATTTCGAGCGGCTGCGGCCCACGCTGCTCGGCGCGTGGAATGTG
>JAYVNN010000207.1:0-4886 GCA_043758435.1 Chthoniobacter sp. | reverse complement strand
ATCAGCGCCGCCGCGCAGTGGGTTTTCTTTCTCGAAGGCAAATCGGACTGGGAAACGCAGCGAGTCCCTGACAGACAGCAGTAAGCTTCGACCGATGTAAGATGCTTTCGCTTTTGCCGCGTCGCTGTTCTTCGGCGCTGCGTTAAGCAAGAAACCAATGCTGACACCAACGGCGGAATTTCTCAGCCGCGCCGAGCAGTGTCGCGGCTGCCAGAGGGATCATTAGTTGGGGTGTTGCCTTCAACGCACCTTGCCGGCGGCATTGTCCAAAACGACCCGCGAGGCCACCCCCGTGTCGAGCTTGTCGGGGATGTGCGAACAGAACCCGATGCCGACATAGAACGGGCCTTTGAATGGCACGCTGGCGGATGCGCCGACCGGCTCCATTGGGCCGCCAGCGAGGCTGGCGAAAAGCGTGAACGTGTCGCCGCGCTTTTCGATGCCGAGTCGGATGGACGGTGCGTCCTTCGCGGGCATTTTCGCGGAAAACTTGTGGGTTTCCTTCATGCTCGCGCCCTTTTCCAGCCGGTAGGCAAGGTGGATCAGGCCCGGTCCGTGGAGCGCGACCATCACTTCCTTCGCGTCGTCATCGAGGTCCTGCCGGATCACCAGCACCACCTTGCGGTCGATGGGTGGTGCGTCCTTTGGAAAACTGATGTCCGCAGCCAGCGATACGTCCCCTTCCATCCGCTTCCACAGGAAGCGCATCTCGTCGCGGGTATACCAAATGTTGTAGCTCGCAGAGGTGATTTCATAGCGGTCGCTTTCCTTGTTAAAGGAGGCTTTCCCCGGCAGGAGTGGACCACCGACATCAGACTGACTCTCGAACATGCCGATCGGCTCGTCGAAGGTGACGGTGGGGCGGTGAAAATCCACCGGCGGCGGGATTTGCTTGTGCGTCGGCGAGGAGGGCAGAGCCCAGTCCGGCACGACTATTTCCCCTGCTGAAAGTGAGGGATAGTAGAGAGCGAAGGCACCGAGGATGGCGATGGCGTGGGCTAATGAAGGATTCATGCGGGTGATGGGAAAATTCATTTCACCGGGGCGGTGTGAGAGACGAAGGCGACGCGGCGGCCGTCGGGACTCCACGACGGAACATTAAGCGTCCCCTGGCCACCGTAGAGATAGGCGACCACGCGCGACTTACCGCCGTCGGCGGACATTTCCCGCAAATAGACGTGCTGATAGTAGGGATGCTCATCGGGCTTCACATCGGTGCCGAAGGTGATGAAGACGATGCGCTTTCCATCCGGCGAGACGTGCGGAAACCAGTTGTTGAAATTGTCATGCGTCAGTTGCTCCGGCGCCGAGCCGTCCGGCTTCATCCGCCAGCACTGCATGAGTCCGCTGCGGGTCGAGTTGAAGTAGATGAAGCGTCCATCCGGGCTGTATTCCGAGCCGTCGTCCAGTCCGGGCGTATCGGTCAGGCGCGTCTCCTCGCCGCCGCCCACCGGGATGCGATAGATATCGAAATCTCCGCCCCGCTTGCCCGTGAATAGCAGCGACGAGCCATCCGGCGAGAAGCCGTGGAGATAGGAGGTGCCGGCAGTGGTGACTTGGGTCGGCTTTCCACCGCCGACCGGCAAGGTATAGACCGTGGAGGTGACGTCCGGCTGCGCGGGATCCTTGGGATTGTGGCTGATGCCGAGGGTCTTCCCGTCGAAGGAGAGCACATGGTCGTTGTTGCACTTCACCGCGAAGCCGGTGTCGAGCGGTTCCGGCTTTCCCGAAGCGAGAGGATAGCGGAACAGCTTGCCGCGCGAGTTATAGATCAAGGTCGATCCATCCGGTGTCCAATTCGGAGCCTCGATGCCTTCCGGGGTTTCGTAAACCACCTCGCGGCGGCCCGTTTCCAAAGTAAGAAGCTCCAGGCGGCTGCCGAGATAATCCTTGTAAGGTTTCAGGCCGTCCCAAGCCGGGATGGTCAGGCGGACGTCATCGAAGATCGCTTTCGCGGTCGCCTTGGAAGTGTGTGCGCAGACGAACAAGCCGACCTCCAGTTCATCAACGGCGGTGATTTCTTCGATTGACTCCGTGGTGAAGGCATCGCCGAAGCGCGCCGCCGAGAGGATGAAGCGGTTGCCACGGCGCTCGAGTTGGATCACATCCGCGGAGATGACCGGCGTGCGCTTTTCCTCGACCATCGCACCCGCCTCGCGGCGGAACTGAAGCGACGTCAACCCGTCGCCATGCACAGCCGCGGCCACCATCGCGCTGGCGGGGTCGGCCGAGCCGCGGGCCATCAGGCCGAACTTGCGGTGCGCCTCGCCCTCGCTGCCGTCCAGCCGCGCGCGGACCTGGAGGATGAAGTTGCCCTTGATCCTGCGGTGGACGAAGTGGAAGTCATCGTGCGCCTCCCAAATGTTCCGACCGGCACCGGTCACGTTGTAGGATTGTTTGCCAGAATCGTAGCTGGCGCTGCCCGGCAGCCCAGGCTCGCCGATGTCCGTCTGCGTGGCGAAAATACCGAGTTCGGGCTGCGCGGCGAACGCGCTCATGACGAATCCGGAGAAAAGAAGAAAAAGGCGGAGGAGCATCATTAGGATTTTGGGTTGGGCTTATACTCCCCGGCCACTTTGATCGCCTATTCAAATCCGCTGCGATCACTGTTGACCGCGCAGCCCATGGCATCTCTCATCCGCTCCGCGCCGAGCAGGCTTTCCAGCCCTTGGCACCGCGTGATCCTCGACGGCGCGACCTTCCTCCGCATCCTCGCGCCCGACGGCAAAGCCATCGCCACCATTGCTGAAGCGGTTCTACTTCAAATTCCATGAGTCATTTACCAAGCCTCCTCGTTTCCGCTGCGATTGCGTTCCTGTTAACCATGACCGTGCAGGCGGAGCCGAAGCGCCTCTACATCGCGAACGACGATCACACCGACTACATGTGGACGGCGGACGCGGAGACTTATGCGGGTGTCTTCACCGACATGCTCGACTACTACCTCGCGCTCGCGGACGCGACGGATGTGAACCCCGCGCCTTACCAGAGCCGCTTCAATTGCGACGGGAGCTATTGGCTGTGGACTTACGAGCGGCGGCGGAGCGCGGCGGATTTTCAGCGGCTCATCGCGCGGATAAAGGACGGCCACATTTCCGCGCCGATGACCGCGCTCGTGTCGTGCTACGGCGGGCAGCCGGCGGAGGCGGTGCTGCGCGGGATGTCGTATGCGGGGCAGCTTGAGCGCAGGCACGGGCTGCGTTTCACGATGGCGCTCTCGATGGAAAACCAGACGCAGCCGCTCGGACTCGCGTCGCTGTGGGCGGGCGCGGGCGCGCGTTATTCGTGGAAAGGAATTTGCGGCTGCGCGACGAAAATGCCGAAGCCCGCGTTCGCCGAGCGCCCGCACGAAATCTACTGGTATGCGGGCCTCGACGGGCAGCGCGTGCTGATGAAGTGGTATTCGCTCGGCCTGCGTTTCGGCACGTATCTCGAAGCGGGCTGGCCCATCGATACGCTCCAACCCTCCGGCAAAGGCGGGCCGAATGCGGCCATCGAGTTTCTCGATTCCGACCCCGGATTTTTGCGCCGCTACCGCGATTCCGCGACGAGCGAGCCTTACATCGTGAGCGGTGCGTTCGGCTTTGGCGGCGATGCGCTGGCGGAAAAAACCGGCGTGCCCGGCGACCCCGGCGTGCCCAAGGAACCGGGCCTGAACTCGAAGATTCCCGGCTGGCCGCAGACCGAGCACTTCCACGAAATCGCGCGGAAGGAGAGCAGCGAAAAGCGGCAGGTCATTGCGTCTAACGAACTGGATTTTTTTGAAGACTTCGAGAAGACGCACGGCGCTACGCTGCCGAGCGAAAGCGTGACCTTTGGCAACGAGTGGGACCTTTACTCCGCGTCGATGTCGGAGACTTCCGCGCGCGTGAAACGCTCGGTGGAAAAACTGCGCGCGGCGGAACTCATGGCCGCACTTGTGAGCTTGAAGCGTCCGACGTTTTTGCATGGCCGGGAAAAGGAGCGCGACCAGGCGTTCATGGACCTCGGTTTGTATTGGGAGCACGACTGGACGGCGGACGGCCCGGTGTCGCGCGAGCGGCGCGCGGCGTGGCAGGAAATGCTCGCGGGCGAGATCGAGTATTACGTCAACGCGCTCCACGCCGACGGCGGCACGCGGCTCGGCGGACTCATCCCGCGACCCGACGAAAAGGCGCAGCGTTTCTTCGTGCTGAACCCGCTCGGCTGGCCGCGCACCGATGCCGCCGACTTCGCCTACAATGGCCCAAAGGACATCCACGTTCGCGATGTCACCACGGAGCAGGACGTGCCGCATCAACTCGTGAATCTCGGCGGCGTGAGCTTCCTCCGCATCCTTGCGAGCGACGTGCCGCCTGCGGGCTACAAGTGCTTTGAAATCCTTTCTGGCAAAGGAACTGCGCCGACCGACGCTGCCGCGACCGTGAGCGACGCGACGCTCGAAAATGCGCGCGTGAAACTCACGGTCGAACCCGACGGAGCCATCGCCAGCCTGCTCGCCAAGGCGCAACCCGGCGCGGAATTCGCCGCGACCATCGGCGGGCTGAAGCTGAACGATTTCGCCGCCGACGAAGCCAGCGGCAGCGCCATCGTCGTGGAGAACAGCGGCCCCGTTTCCACGACGCTGAAATGCGTGAGCAGCGCGGGCCGCGCGCACACCACGCGCATCACGCTCTTCCGCGATTCCGACCGCGTGGATGTGCGCAACGAAATCACGGAAAATTTCCGCGACGTGCGGCACTGGGCGTTCAGCTTCAACCTCGCCGCGCCCGACGTTCACACCGAGGAAGTCGGCGCGGTCATCCGCGTGAAAAAGAAAGCCGACGGCGGCAACTACGCCGACACGCACGCGCGCTACGACTACGCGACGCTCAATCATTTCGCCGACATCACCGATGGCGCAAACG
>JAYVNN010000206.1:0-4890 GCA_043758435.1 Chthoniobacter sp. | reverse complement strand
GTGACCGCCAACGACCTCAACGACCCCGACACCGGGCCGAACAACGTGCAGAATTTTCCCGTGCTTTCCGCCGCCGTCCTCGGCACCGCCACGACTTTTAACGGCTCGCTCAACAGCACCAACGCGACTTTCCGCCTCGAGTTTTTTGAAGGCCCGACCGCCGCCACTGCCGGACAGAATTTCATCGGCACGATCAATGTCACCACCGCCTCGAACAACATCAGCTTCAACGGCACCGCCCTCCCCGCCATCGTCCCCGCCGGCCACTTCATCACCGCCACCGCCACCGACCCGAACGGCAACACCTCCGAGTTTGCCGCCGCCATCGCCGTCACCACCACCGACACCGACGGCGACGGCCTGCCCAACGCCTACGAAACCGCACACAGCCTTTCCACCAGCGTGGCCGACGCCAACATTGACAGCGACGGCGACGGCATGACCAACGCGCAGGAATTCCGCGCCGGCACCGACCCACGTCTCGCCAGCAGCATCCTCCGCCTCGGCCCACCCGTGACCAGCGGCGCGGACAAAATCATCAGCCTGCCCAGCCTAGCCGGCCACACCTACCGCATCGACTTTGCCGACGACCTGCTTTTGGCAAATCATTGGCGCACCCTCGCCGATCAAATCCCCGGCACTGGCGTGGCCATCACCATCACCGACCCCGGCGCCGCCGCGCTCACCCAGCGCTACTACCGCGCCGTGGTGGTGCCGTAAGATGGCTGCGAAGCAGCGGTAGGGACGGCACTCCGTACCGTCCGGGGCGAGCCCTGCGCGGCGGCGGATGAAATGTGCGCGGCAACTTCTCCACCCTCACCTCGCTGACACTCGCCCAACGGACGGTACGGAGTGCCATCCCTACCCGGCTCCGCCGACAGCGTTCACTTTGCCGCATCCACTTTTTCAAACCGCACCTGGACGATTTTCAGCGCGCCATTTTCGCGGAGAAAATTCGCGCTGATCTTCGCGAGCGGCTGCCGTTCGCACTGCGCATCATAGACGAGCAGGCCGAAGTCGGGATCGGGATTCGTCTCCTTCGGGTTCAGCCGCAGCGCGGTGATTTTGCCAAACTCCACCTTGTAAAAACCCTCGAAAAGTTCCGTGAAAATGCGGTCGCCCGGCGGCGGCGTGGCGGTGCTCGCGAAGTCGGCGAAGAGCGCGGCCTGATCCCCGGCGTTGTAGGCGGAGAGCGCCTTCCAGAGCACCGCCGCCTGCTCCTGCACCGCCGCGATGATCTTCGGATCGGGCGTGGCGGCGGGGGTTTCTTTCGGCGGCTCGGGAGCCGCTTTTTTGCAAGCCGTCAGCGCGAAAAAAGTGAACGCGACGGAAAAAAGCGCCGCGACTGTAGGGGAAGCTGCCAGCTTCCCCACCCGCGCGCCGAAGGCGCGGGGAACCCAGCGGGTTCCCCTACAGCGCGTCATTTCCGTGTTCGCCAAACGCCCTCACTCCTTCGGCAATTCCTTCACCAAGATGTTGCGGAAACTCACCGTGCCGTGGTCGCCCTGGAGAAAAAACGCGCCGGGTTCCTTCACGTTGTCGTCGAGCTGGCTGCCGGTCGCACGGTCGCACTCCACGTTGTCGTGAATCTTTTTCCCGTTGAGGTTGACCGTGATTTTGTTGCCGATGATCGTCGCCTCGACGGTCTGCCATTCGCCGCCCGGCTTGCTCGCGAATTCGCTCGGCGCGGTGTGCTGGTAGATCGCGCCGTTGCCGCCCATCGCGGGCTTGCCGCTGGCGAAGTCGCCGAGGATTTGAATCTCGTGCCGCCCGCGCAGGTAGAAGCCGGAGTTTGAGCCGTCCGGCACCATGTATTCGTACTTCACGGTGAAGTTCCAAAACTTCGCATCGCTCACGAGATCGACGCCGTGCTTGCCCGGCTCGACGGTGTTTTTCAACACGCCGTCCACGACGGTCCAACTGCTCTCCGCATCCGCTTTGCGCAGATGCCAGCCGGTGATGTCTTTGCCGTTGAACAGCGGTTTGAAACCCGCGTCATCCGCGAGCGCGGTGACGGCGAATGCGAGGGAAGCGAGGGCGGCGAGCAGTTTCATAAAACGGTGCGCGGTGGATTACTTCGTCTCGGGATTCGGCTCCGCGCTGCCGGGCGCGAGGCCCAGCGCCCACTTGATCCCGCCGAGGATGTGCGCTTGGTACTGCTTGCTGATCTCCGGGGAATTTTTCCGATCCTTCACCGCATCGGTGTCGTCCCACAGGTCCTCGCGATGCCCGAGCGAGGTGTAAAAAACGCGCCCCTTGCCCGCCATGCGGCACCACGACACCGGGGCGTAGGCAGCCGTGTTCGTGTCCTGCGGAGGGTGCCGGAGGAACCAGATCGCATGCAGCTTCGAGCGGTCGTGGCTGCCGTCCTTGAACTCATACATTTCCTCCAGCGCGATGTTCCAGCTCTCGCCAATGCCCGCATTCGCCGCGTGCGCCTTGTCGCCCGCCACGAGATCCGCCGGCACTTGCTTGCCGTGCGTTTTGAACTCCGCCTGAATCATGCCGAGGTAGCCGGGGAAGCCGTGGAAAGTATCGCCCGCGCTGTGCATGCCGCAGAAGGCGTGGCCGTCCTCGATCCACTTGATGAAGCCGTCGCGATCCGGCAGCGGGAGGTCGCCGGTGGTGTTGGCAAAAATGACCGCGTCGATTTTCTTCGCCGTGAGATTCGCGGGGCTGAGCTTCTCCATTTCCGTCTTCATCTGCGCGGCGAGCGCGGCCTGCGCGTCCTTCACTTTCGCATCCATCTCCGGCGTCCACTTCGCCATCTCGGCGTCGAATTTTTTCATCTCCTCGTCATGCTTCGCCTTCGCCTTGTCGTCGGCGTCGGGCTTGAGGTCGCCGGGCTTGTTCGGCTTGTGCGGCATCTGCACCTCGGGCTGCCGCACCCATTCCACGACCGTGTAGGCTTTCGATTCTTCGCCGAGCCGCTGGATCGTTTTTTCGGCAAAGGGAATCGAGTTCGAGTGGCGGAAGCCGGTGGTGACGGTGCAGACGATCACGCGCTTCGCCTCCGCGGCGAAGGCGGAAAACGACGTGGTCGCGAGCGTGAGGACGAGTAGGGAGCGGAGGGATTTTTTCATGCGGAGGTGTGGGGTGTGGGTGAAAGGCGGATGCCCGCCGGGGCAGTTCGCATACCCACAATCCCGCGCCGCGGCAATGCTTAGCGCGCGTGCCGAAAAAATAGCGTGTCATCCCGAGCGCAGCGCAGGCGGACAGGCGGCGCAGCGGAGTCGAGGGACCTCGGCGGTTCGTTCCCGTTCCGTACTTGATCGGACCGCTGAGGTCCCTCGACTGCGTTCCGCCCGCCTGCGCCCGTGCGGAACTCCGCTCGGGATGACACGCGATTTTCTAACTCCGAAAGCCGTGGCGCTCGCCGAGCGCGAGGCATTCCGCGAGCGGCTTCATGCCGCCGGTGCAGGTCTCGTCGCTGAGGTTCGCCGCCGCCATGCAGACGCCGTAGCGCAGCCACTCCGCGACGGGCAGCCCTTCGTGCCAGCCGAGCAGCGCGCCCGCGGTAAAGGCATCGCCCGCGCCCGCTGCGCCGACGATGTAATCCGCCGGCAATTTCACGCTGCCGTGCTCGTGCCACGCGCCATCGCGCCCGAGCGCGCAGCCGCCCTCGGGGAAATGCACGACCACGCGCTCACGCACGCCGGCCTCGAGCAGCGCCTGCATCGCCGCGCGCAGTTCCGCGCGGTCGAGCGCCTCGCCCACCCGGATGCGGCGGCCGGTCGAGCGGCCCGCCTCGAATTCATTCATCACGCACACATCCACATGCTTCAGCGCGGGCAGCACGATCTGCGGAAAGCGGTCGCTGTCCTCGCTCACCACGTCGATGGAAGTCTTCAGCCCCGCCGCCTGCGCGCGCGCCAGCACCTCGGCCGCCACAGTGCCGTGCGTCGCGCTCGCGCCGTCGAGCCGGTCGAGCAGGAGCAGGTAGCCGAGATGAAAAATCCGCGCGTTCGTTTTCGTGAAATCGAAATGCGCCGAGTCGAGCAGCGCGTTCGCCCCGCGTGCGTGGAAAAACGTGCGGCGGCCCGTCCCCTGCACCGTCATCACGTCGGTGTAGGAAGTCGGCGCGGACTTCGTCTGCTGCATCGCGCTCGCGTCGATGCCGAAGCGGTGGCAGTCCGCCATGATGAAATTCCCATCCGCATCCTCACCGACCAGGCCCACGCCCGCGAGCGGCACGGGCGCACCGATTTTCGCGAGATCGACGAGGATGTTGTACGGCGACCCACCCGTGCCATCCGAGCCGTTCAGGATGTTCGCCAGCGAGTCCTGCCCCGGCCAGGTGTCGATGATTTTGACGTGGTCAATAATCCAGTTTCCGCCGGCAAGAATTCCTGTTCGTGGGGTCATAAAATTTCGAGCGGCCCAGCCTCCACAAAGCCTCTCCGCAGACAAGCCGATTTCTACGCATTCAGCCGCCTGTTCCAGCGGACGGCGTAGATGGTGCCCGCGACGAGGCCCACGCCGAGCAGCGCGAGCGGCCAGTAGATCGGGCGGTTCCACTCGCGCCACGCGCGGGCGCGCGCCACGGGATCGACTTGCAGGTATTTCGGCCCGCCTTCGAGCATCATATTCGCGTGGGTGCGCCGCGCCCACGGCTGCACCACCACGTAGTAGGCTTTGTGAAAGTTGAACGCGCACGGGCAATCCTCGTTGAGCATTTCGAGCAGCCGTTTGCACAGCGCGAGGCGCTCGGGGCTGTTATCCATCTGCGCCATTTGCTCGAAGACTTTGTCGAACTCCGGGTTCATGTAGCGCGACTCGTTCTTGCCCGCAGGCGGGATGTTTTTGCTGTAGAAAAGGAAGAAGAAATTTTCCGGGTCGGGATAGTCCGCGCCCCAGCCGGTGCTCGGCGCGATTTGAAACTGCCCGCGC
>JAYVNN010000205.1:0-4902 GCA_043758435.1 Chthoniobacter sp. | reverse complement strand
GGCTTTGAAACCACCCAGCTCGAAACCAAGGACGGCGGCGGCGCGATGGGCATCGTCCGCAGCGAGACGGCCGACGAACTCGTGCTCGCCCTCCCCGGTGGCGCGACCAACAAATTTGCCAAAAACCAAATCGCCAAGCGCGAGAAGCTCACCACCTCGATGATGCCGAGCGGCTTGAACCAAGCGCTCAGCCAGCAAGATCTTGTCGATGTCGTCGAGTACCTCGCGTCGCTGAAAAAGAAATAGCCGTTCTTGCGCCCCGCGCCCCCCGCTGCCAGTTTCCGCGCGCCCATGCACCGCCCCTTCCTCCCCGCCATTTTTGCCACCGCGCTCCTCGCCGGTTGCGCGAGTTTTTCCCAAAAGGAACTGACGCAAATCCGCCAGCAGGGTGTCCCCTCGCCCATCGTCGGCAAGATGGAGCAAGGCCATGCGCTGAAGCCCGACGAGATCATCGAACTCGCGCGGCGCGGCGTGTCCGAAACGCTCATCCTCCGGCAGATCAATGACGCCGGGCTCGACTACATCCTCGCCAAAAACGATGTCACGCGGCTGCGCGCGGCACACATCAGCCAGCCCGTCATCGACGCGCTCATGGCGGAGTCCGACCGCTTCGCGCGCAACTACGCGCCCGGCTTCGGCCCGCATTACGTGAGTCCGTACGACGACACGATCTACGGCAACGATCCCTACCGCTACACCGGCGACGCTACGGACGGCGTCGGCTTTTCCGGCTACCAAGGCCCGCGCACCTACGACCCGTACGTCTGGCGGCGGTAATCCGGCGGCCCATGAGCGCGCGTCCGGTCATCGTCGGCCTCGGCGAAGTGCTGTGGGATGTCTATCCCGACGCCGCACACTTCGGCGGAGCGCCCGCAAACTTTGCCTGCCACGCTGCGAGCCTCGGCGCGGAATCGTGGATGGTCAGCGCCGTCGGCGCGGATGACTTTGGCGACCGCGCGCTCGCGGCGCTGCGCCAGCGCGGCGTGGCCTGCGGCGATGTCAGCCGCGACGCCCAACACGCCACGGGCCGCGTGCTCGTCACGCTCAACGCCGCGGGCCAGGCCAGCTACGAATTTGCCGCTGACGCCGCTTGGGATCATCTCAAATGGTCTGACGACATCGCCGCGCTCGCCGCCAGCTGCGACGCCGTCTGCTTCGGCACCCTTGGCCAGCGCTCGCCGGTTTCACGCGAAACCATCCGCCGTTTCATCGAAGCCACCCCACGCACCGCGCTACGCGTCTTCGACGTGAATCTGCGCCAGCATTTCTACGACGCGCCGACCTTGCTGGCCTCGCTGCAAATGGCTTCGGCGCTGAAATTGAACGACGAGGAACTGCCCATCGTCGCCGAACTCTGCGGCATCCACGCCACCACGCCGCGCGAGATGCTGATCGAACTGATGAGCCGCCACGACCTGCGCCTCGCGGCGCTAACCCGCGGCCCCCGCGGCTCGCTCCTGCTCGCCGGCAGCGAGGAAAACGAAAGCCCCGCCCCGCCCACGACCGTCGTGGACACCGTTGGCGCAGGCGACGCCTTCACCGCCACCCTCGTCACCGGCTTCCTCCGCGGCCTGCCCCTCGCCACCATCAACCACCACGCCAACGCCGTCGCCTCCTTCGTCTGCTCGCAAAATGGCGCGACGCCGCCGCTGCCAGAGCGCCTCTGTAGTTAAGTTGTTCATCGTTGTTCAAAACCTGTTGACGACATGATTTTTCGCGTTTAGAAATGCGAAGAACAACATTGAACAACATGGAAACCATATACAAAGCCAGCTTGAGTCAAGGACGCCAAAAATTGTGCGTCATCTTTTGTCACCCCATGATTGACGGGGTGCGAGTCCGGCGGGGACTCGGAACCGACAACCGTGAGGAAGCGGAGGCAATTAAAGCGGACATCAATGCAATGCTCTCCAACTCGGACTTCCATAAACTCGGAGCCCGCGAACTGGCAGAACGCCAATTTCACAAAAAAGCAGTTTCGGCTTTTTATGACCATGACCGGCTGCGCGTGGCGCTGGTGGACCCGTGGCAGAAGCGAGACGTGCTGCCGTTGCCCAGTGACTGCTACTCAGTTGTGCAAATCGTCGGCTCTTTTGGCGTAGGCAAAACGACGCTGGTTCGGCAACTCATCGGGACGGATCACGGCAAAGGAAGCTTCCCAGCGAAAGGCAAGGGACGCACTACCATCTGCGATACTGAAATCATCTGCGCGCCGGGCGACTACTCGGCAGTCGTGTCGTTTGCTTCTCGCGACAGAATTCTAGGTTACATCGAAGAATGCGTGGAAGCGGCTATCAGTGCAGCAGCCGAGGGATTGAAGGACGATGCGGTTTCGCGAAGATTTCTTGAGCACAGCGAACAACGATTCCGCCTCTCCTACATCCTCGGGAAACTCTCCGTCCAAAAGGTTGCTGAGACAAAAGGCGTCGAGCTGGACTTCGATGAAGACGAGGAAGATGAAACTGACGGAGAGAGTGAAATCGCGACCACGGCTGAGCTTACTGACCAAGAAAGGGAGGCGAATTCAAAACGCCTCGCCGACTGGATTGACCGCTGTAAAGAAATCGCCGCGTCCGTCACAGCCGAGACAGAAAACGAAATGGGAAAACGGCAGGATGAGTTACCGCCGGAATCCAAAGATGAATTTTTTGAGCGCCTCTACAAACGCTTGAAAGGAAACGACCTTCTCAAAGCGATTGTGGACGATGTGCTGGATGCCGTGGAGGAGCGTTTCAGCCTACTCGCCGGTGAAGCGGTGGATACTGACAACTCGGACTGGCCTATTCGCTGGCAAATGACCTCATCCGACCGCACAGAGTTCCTTCGGCGAGTAAGTCGCTTCTCCAGCAACTACGAGCGGCAATTCGGACGGCTTCTCACTCCGCTTGTGGACGGAATCCGGGTGAAAGGGCCGTTCAAGCCGGCCGGGTGGGCTGATAGCGCGGATGTGCCGCGGCTCGTCATTCTCGACGGGGAAGGATTGGGGCACGTCTCCACCACTGCGACTATGGTCCCTACATCGGTCACTCGGCGTTTCGAGAAGGCCCACGCGATTCTGCTCGTGGACACGGCGGAAACCGCGATGTCTGCCGGGCCGCAGGCGTTGCTTCGGCGTGTTGTTGCCACGGGCCACGAGCAGAAACTTGCCGTGGTGTTCACTCATTTTGATCAGATGAAGGCGGACACCTTCGCTAACGGTGCAGACAAGCAGAACTTTGTCGCGTCGTCGCTCGAACAGGCAATCGCCGGGCTCGACGATGCTCTCGACAGCCAAACCGGTGCGAGTCGCAGAGTGCGCAGACAACTGGCGGAGCGTGTCTATTATGTTGGCAGGCTCCATGAGCGTCTAGACGACGGTTCCAAGAAAACAAAGGGGACAAGAAAAGCCCTGAACAATCTCTTGGATTTCTTGGGAGCTTCGGGCCGTCCCGAAGCACAAACGGAAGCAACGCCATGTTACGATTTGGCTTATTTGTATCCAGGCATCGAGAGGGCAGCGGGGCAGTTTCAGCAAACTATGAACGCCCAACTTTTTGTCGAGCATTGGAAGCGAATCGAGGCGTTGACCAAGCGCTTTGCGAAGCAGTGGGATGATGAATACAAACACCTTCGCCCTGTTGCATCATTACAGACCATGCTCGCGGAGAAAGTGGCAGGTTTCTGGGAGACTCCAAAATCATGGAAGCCCGTCAACTGCTCGCAAGAAGCAAAAGATTCGGCGATTCAGAAAGTGATGCGCGAGTTTTCGTCCCGTGTCGAAAAGTATGTCAGGGAGAGGTTTTGCCAAGACTACCTACCTGCATGGAGTGATGCCTACTGGAGGAGCGGCCCTGGCTCCGGGCGAGCGCGTGCACGCGATGTCCGTGCGATTGATGAACAGGTTGCACCTATTCCAAGCGGAGAACCCAGTTCCAAGCTATTCGACGATATCCGACGACTCTGCCGGGAAGCGATTGAAGCAGCCGCATTCGACGTAGCGTCCACATGAGAATGAAACCCAAACGCCCATCCAGTTCCATTCTCCCGTCGAGCTACGCCCCGCTGCTTGCCGACTTGAAAGCCCGCGTGCGGGCGGCGCAGGTGAAGGCGGTGGTGTCGGTGAACCGGGAGTTGATTATGCTCTACTGGCACAACGGGCAGGAGATTTTGCGGGCGCAGAAAGCGGAGGGCTGGGGCGCGAAAGTCGTTGAGCGGCTAGCGAAGGACTTGGCGGCAGAGTTCCCGGAGATGGGCGGGTTTTCGCGGACAAACATTCTTCGCATGCGTGCTTTCTGCTCGGCTTGGGAGCCGTTGGAAATTGTCCCACAGCCCGTGGGACAAATTGGGGCCGCAGCGGGTGGCGGTTCAATTGTCCCACAGGCTGTGGGACAATTGCGAAAAGCAGCCGGGAAAGGTGCTGAAACGGAAGTTGTCGCACAGCCTGTGCGACAATTTGAAGCTGAGCCGCCGGAACCCCTCTCCCTACTCTCGTGGAGCAAGAACATCCTGCTTCTCGAACGACTCAAAGACCCGGCGACGCGCCTGTGGTATGCGCACAAGACTTTGGAGAATGGGTGGAGCCGGGCGGTGCTGACGGTGCAGATCGAATCGCGGCTGCATGAGCGGAGCGGGAAGGCGATCACGAACTTCGAGCGCACGCTTCCGCCGGCGCAGTCGGACATGGCGCGGGAGGTGTTGAAGGATCCTTACACGTTCGACTTTCTGACGCTGGGCGAGGCGGCGCATGAACGCGATCTGGAGCGCGGGTTGGTGGGGCAGGTGCAGGCGCTGCTGCTGGAGATGGGCGCGGGGTTTGCGTTCGTCGGGCGGCAGGTGCAGGTCGAAGTGGGTGACGAGGATTTTTACCTCGACCTGCTGTTCTATCATCTGCGGCTGCGCTGCTTTGTGGTGGTGGATTTGAAG
>JAYVNN010000204.1:0-4912 GCA_043758435.1 Chthoniobacter sp. | reverse complement strand
TCGTTTTCCTTGGGCGTGGGAATGTAGGGCAGCCTGATCCGCAGGAAGGCGCACAGCGCGCCCCGCAGGAAAACCCACCAGCAGCCCGCGGCCAGGAGATGCCACAGCGCGACCCGGCTACTCCGCCGAGACGTCGAACCGCTCGAAGAGCGCGCCCAGCCCGAGGATGCCGGCCCACGCCTCACCCGCGAGGACGAGCGCGGCGGCGGCGCTCGCGAGCGGCATCCACCAGATGCCAGCGTGGAAAAACTGCGCCGCGAACCACACCGCGCCGCCCGCGAGCGCGGGGAGGATGAGCGCGCCGCCCATCACGAGCACCTGCCCGAAAAGCAGCATGAGCCGCAGCCCCGCCGTCTCAAAGCCCATGGACTGCGGCCCGCTTCGGAACCACGCCGGCCAGAGCAGCACCGTCCCGGCGGGGATGACCATGATCGCGAGATTGAACGGCAGCGCGAGCAGCGCCACCGCCGCTGCGGCCGCGATGATTTCGCCGAGGCGCGACTCCATGACGCCGGACAAACCGCCGAGCCCGATCGCGGTGAAAAGCAGCGCCGCCCACTGCACGAGGGTGCCGAGCGCCGCCTGCGTGCAAAGCTGTCCGAGCACCACCTGCCAGCCGCGCACCGGGAAAGTCTGGAGCAGATCCATCGCCGCCAGATCGAAGCGCAGCGCCGCCGCGCCGGCCATGCCGTTGCCAGCCAGCGCGAGCAGAAAAACCGTCCCGCCGATCATGCACAGGATCATCGAGAGGTGGGACGAAGGCCGCCATGCCGTGAGGCCCGCCGCCACCGCCAGACTGATGGCGAAAGCCAGCCCCCACGCACGAAACGTGGCCCGCCCGCCTGCGTAAAGCAGCGCCTTCCAGACGAAGGCCACCGCTTTCCAACCCGAAGACCGCAGGGCGAAAACCGGCTGCCGCGCACCGCGCTGCATGAGCTTCACGCGCGCGTCGCCTTTCCGCATCCGGGCGAGCATGTCGGCGCGCTTTTGCGCCAGCGCGATGGACGCCTCCTCAAACGAAACATCCGACCGCAGCACCCACCAATAATGCAGCGCCAGCACCCCCAGCGCCGGCCACAGCGCGTGCGCAAACGCCGCCCAGTTCGCCGCAAACCACGGCCTCACCACCAGCCGGAAAGGCAGCAGCAGCCAAGGTCCCGGGCCGGCGAGCAGCACGCGGTCGAGGTAGGCGGAAAGCGCTTCCGCGTTGCGCAGCGCGGCGATTTCCGGCGGCGCGGGCGCGCCGTTTTTCCACGCCACGAGCGCGCCCACGAGCACGGCGACGCCGGCGAGCAGGGCCACGCGGCGCTGCCAGTTTGCCATGCCGCGCTCCATCAGCCGCGTGAGCGCAAACGACGCACCGAGCCGGTGCAACGCGAAGACCGAAATGATGATCCACCACCCCGCGAGATGCAGCCAGCCGCTGCCCGTCGCCCCGCGCCCGGTGAAGAGCGTCATCAGCGCCGCGAAAATGAAAATGGGAATCTGCGAGGTGAGCAGCTTGTAGCGGACGAGCGCGCGGCGCGTGAGCGGCGCGGGAAAAAGCGTGGCGATTTCCGCCTCGGAAAACATCAGCGCCGTGCGCTTCCCCGGCATGATCCACGCGAAGCCGAGCACTGCGGCAAAGAGGATGAGCGCGCCGATGCTTTCGCCCAAAGCCGACGTTCCCATCGCGATGCCCGGCGTGCCTTTTCGCGAGATAAAAAGGAACCGGTAGAAATAGCCGTAGAAATACAGGCCGCCAAAGATCGCGCCGAAAAGATACTTCGGCCGCTTCAGCCGCACGAGCCGCTGCCGCAGCGAGCCGGCGAGCGAGCGCGTGTAGAGATAGAGCAGCGCGCGGTTCATTGCCCCGCGTCGGCACCGATGAGCCGGATGAAAATCTCCTCCAAGCTCGCGCCCGCATCGCCCGCGAAGGCGCGGATTTCGTCGAGCGTCCCATGCACCACTTTCACCCCGCGCTGGAGGATGAGCACATGCGAGCACACCTCCTCGAGCAGGTGCAGCAGGTGCGAGCTGATGATGATCGCCGCACCCGCGCGCGCCCGCTGCACGATCAAATCTTTCGTCCGCCGGATCGCCAGCGGATCGAGCCCCGTCAGCGGCTCGTCGAAAAACATCACCTTCGGCGCATGCACAAAGCCGCAGGCCAGCGCGACCTTCTGCTTCATCCCCCGCGACAGCTCGCCCGGCAGCAGGTCCGCCTTGTCCGCCATGTCCAGCTCCGCGAGCAATTCGCGCCCCCGCACCGCCGCGTCGGCGACCTGATAAAGCCGCGCGGTGAATTCCAAATGCTGCCAGACCGTGAGGTAGTCGAAAAGCCGTGGCTCGTCCGAGAAGAAGGCCAGCTCTTGCTTCGCGGCCAGCGGCTCGCTCGCGAGTTCGTGCTCCGCGATGCGGATCGCGCCCGCCGTCGCCGGGATGATCCCCGCCAGACAGCGCAGCGTGCTCGTCTTCCCCGCGCCGTTCGGCCCGACGAGCCCCATGATTTCGCCGGGCCTCACCGCGAACGACAAATCCGCCACCGCACGGAAATCGCCATAAAGTTTGGTGAGACCTTCGACTTGGATCATGCGGTGCGGCGGAAAGTAGCGGGCGAAAATACGGCTGACGATTTCTCATTTCGCGCGGCCCGATTTCCTGCTCACTTCCCCGCCCGCATGCGCGTCACTCTTTTCATTCCGTGCTTCATCGATTCGCTCTACCCGCAGGTCGGCGTGGCGATGGTCAAAATCCTCGAACGCCTCGGCCACGAGGTGGATTACCCCGAGGGCCAGACCTGCTGCGGCCAGCCGCCCTTCAACTCCGGCTACTGGGACGAGGCCCGCGCCGTCGCCGCCCCGCAGCTCGCCGTTTTTCGCGATGCCGAAGTCGTCGTCTCCGCGTCCGGCTCGTGCGGCGCGATGATGAAAAAATTCTACCCCGAGCTTTTCCAAAACCGCCCCGAGGAAGCCGCCGCGAAAGCGCTCGCCGAGAAGACGTGGGAGTTCTCCGACTTCCTCGTGAACAAGCTCGGCGTGCGCGATGTCGGCGCGCGCTTCGAGGGCCGCGTCACCTTTCACGACGGCTGCCACGGCCTCCGCGAACTCGGCGTCCGCGAAGCGCCGCGCGAACTCCTCCGCGCCGTCAAAGGCCTTGAACTCGTCGAGATGGGCGAGGGCGAAGCGTGCTGCGGATTCGGGGGAATGTTCGCGGTAAAATTCCCGCAAATCTCGACTGCGATGGCCGAGGTGAAATGCAACTCCATCCTCGAAACCGGCGTCGAAACCGTGGTCAGCAACGACTCGAGCTGCCTCATGCAAATCCAAGGCTGGCTCAACAAAAACGGCGCGCGCGTGGTGAAAAGCCTGCACCTCGCCGAAGTCCTCGTGCAGCAGTGAATCCATCAACCAACATCCCTCCATGAACCCAAAACTCCTCACCATTCTCCTCATCATCAATCTCGCGCCCGCTTTGCCCGGATGGACGCAGGACACTCCGCCGGCACCCGAGGTTTTGCCCGGCAAGGGACTCGCCGAGCACGATTTCTTTTACGCGGGCGAGGCCAAGGATCGGAAGATGTTCATCGTGCGCAAAGGCGCGGTCGTGCGGTCGTATGACGACCCCGACGGCAAAGGCGAAATCAGCGACGCCGTGCTGCTCTCGAATGGCAACGTGGCGCTCGCGCATCAGTTCGCGGTAAAGGTCATTTCGCCGGAAAAAAAGGTGCTGTGGAATTACGACGCACCGGCGGGCTGCGAAATCCACACCGTCCAAATGATCGGGAAAGTGCACGTCCTTTTCATCCAAAACGGCGACCCGGCGATGCTCAAAGTCGTCAACATCACCACCGGCGAAACGCGCAAGGAATTTCCCCTGCCCGTGCGCAATCCGAAGAGCGTGCATGGGCAATTCCGCCACGCGCGGCTCACCGCGGCGGGCACGCTGCTCGTGGCGCACATGGATTCCGGCAAGGTCTGCGAATACAACGCCGACGGACGCGAAATCTGGTCCTTTCCCGCCGACGGCGCATGGGGCGTGGAGCCGCTGAAAAACGGCAACGTCCTCATCACCGACAAGCGCGGGACGCGCGAAGTGACCAAGCGCGGCGACACCGTCTGGGCATATGCCAAGACCGACCTGCCCGACTACAAACTCGCGAACCTCCAGCTCGCGTGGCGTCTGCCCAATGGCAACACACTGATCAACAACTGGTTCAACCAATGGAACTCGAAGCTCGATCCCGCCAGTGCCCCCGTGCAGGCGCTCGAACTCACACCCGACAAAAAAGTGGTCTGGGCGCTGCGGTCGTGGACCGAGCCCAACCTCGGCCCGGCCACGACCATCCAAATCCTCGACGAAACCGAAGCGCCGGAAAACGTCAGCTTTGGCGACATCAAGTAACGTTTTCGCCACCGATGATTTCCGCACCCGAACCCAGCCAGCAATTTCACACCGACGCCGACCGCACGACAGCGGACGAACCGCGGCGCGCGGCGGTGCGGAAGGCGCTGGGAAATTACCAAACGGCGCGGGGAAAGACGGAGAGCGCGTTCACGAGCTGGCAGCATGCGCGGGATGCGGCGGCAGCGATCAAGTACGAGGGCGTGAACCGGCTGGACGTGTACCTGCGCGAGTTTGAGGAGAAGTTCACGGCGCGCGGCGGGAAGGTTTTTTGGGCGAGCAACAGCGCGCAGGCGCGGGAATACATCCTCGGGCTGGCGCGAGAGCGGGGGGTGCGATCCATCGTCAAATCGAAGGCGATGACGAGCGAGGAAATCCACCTGAACGAAGCGCTGGAGAAGGAGGGCTACGCGGTGGTGGAGAGCGACCTTGGGGAGTTCATCCAGCAGCTCATGCACGAGCCGCCGTATCATTTCGTCTTCCCGTGCATGCACCTGAAGCGCGAGGAAATCAGCGCGCTGTTCGAGCG
>JAYVNN010000203.1:0-4921 GCA_043758435.1 Chthoniobacter sp. | reverse complement strand
CGGCTCGCTCAGCGACCGCATCATGAACCGCTACGGCGACACCCCGCTCGGCATGGTCGAGAGCGCGCTGGAGTTTGCCCGCATCGCGCGCGACCTCGATTATCACGAGTTCGTTTTCTCGATGAAATCGAGCAACCCGAAGGTCATGATCGAAGCCTACCGCCTGCTCGCTGCGCGGCTCGCGGAAGAAGGGCCGGATTGGAACTACCCCATTCACCTCGGCGTCACCGAAGCCGGCGACGGCGAAGACGGTCGCATCAAATCCGCCATCGGCATCGGCTCGCTGCTCAATGACGGCATCGGCGACACCATCCGCGTCTCGCTCACCGAGGACAGCGTGCATGAGATCCCAGTGGCGCAGGCGCTCGTCGCCGATCTTCCATCTTCCATCTTCCATCTTCCATCTCCTCCTCCTCTTCCCTACGACCCCTTTTCCTACGCCCGCCGCGCCACGGAAAAAATGACGCGCGACGGCATCGCCCTCGGCGGCGAGGAACTCGTCCGCGTCGTCATCCGGCAGGACGCTTTCGACAAGATCGCGCACAAGGTGAAGGCGATGGGCGACTACCAGCCCGAGATCATTTTCGAGGAAGCGCGCGTGGTCGAACTCGACCCGCGCGACACCGACCTCGTCCGCGCCGAAAACGCGCGCCCGGAGACGATGCTTTTTTCCGTCCGCGACGGCACGGACATGCCGGTGATCGCCGCCTTCCGCCTCCTCGCCGCGCAGCTCGATGCCCGCCATCCCATCCTGCTCAAAGACACCCTCACTCCCTCCGACGACCCGCACGCCGACTTCCTCCCCACGCTCCTCACCGCTGCCACGAACATCGGCGCGTTGCTTTGCGACGGCATCGGCGACGCCATCCTCGTGCAGGGCGAACACGCGCCCGGCCAGTCGCTCCGTCTCGCCTACAACGTCCTCCAAGCCGCAGGCACCCGGATTTTCAAAACCGACTACGTGGCCTGCCCGAGTTGCGGCCGCACGCTCTTCAACCTGCAAACCACCACCGCCAAAATCAAAGCCAGCACCGCGCATTTGAAAGGCGTGAAGATCGCCATCATGGGTTGCATCGTGAACGGCCCCGGCGAAATGGCCGACGCCGATTTCGGCTACGTCGGCGGGGCACCCGGAAAGGTGAACCTCTACGTCGGCAAGACCCCCGTGAAATTCAACATCCCCGAGGCCGAGGCCGTGGACCGGCTCCAGGACTTGATCCGCGAGCACGGCAAGTGGGTCGATGCTCCGGCCCCGGCGGAAGCTCTCGCCAATTGAACTCCAATTCTTCACCGCTTTCCCCGTCCAAACCTGCAATCCACCGCGAAAAAACCCCATCCTGTGAAGGGTAGCTGACGATTTTAGCGGGCGCGGAAGTTTCCCTTTCCGCGCCTGCACTGTTTAGTCTCTCAGACTTCTGTAACCGCGAAAAATTTTGTGGGCATGAACGACTACGATGATCCCATTGCGCGCGCCATTGAGCAGCGGATGGAAAGGCGGCGACGGTTTTTGCACGAAACCCGTGGCTGGTTGCGAGCCGAGCGCGCCCCGCGGCTGACGGTGCTCGGGATGCTCATAGTCTGTGCTGTGGCAGGCGCAGCGTTCGACCTTTGGTTGCAGCACACCGGATTTGCGTTTCGACCGTATCGCTGGATGATCGCGGCCTTTTCCACCTGGCCGCTCTTTCTCGCGCTGCTGCGCTGGCGCGCGGGGGTCGAGGCTAGTCGGCTTGGTCTTGTGGAAAAAACGAGGCATTTCGTGGTCCACGATGAGGCTGCGGAGGAGCAGGAAGCGAATCCCCAGCCCGGCAAGTGGCAAAAGGCTTTCAACAACGCCTGGGATCAGGAAGGACAACGTGCTTTCAGCCGAGAAATGGGTCGCGCGACGGGCGGTGGTGGCGTCTTTGTCATCATCATTTTGCTGGTCGTTTCGATGGGCACCTGGCTTGCGTGGGATTTGATCCGCCTTGGCCCGACGCTCCTCGCCGAGACGATGATCGACGGCGTACTCGTGCCGGCGGAGCCCCGGCTGGCACTGCACATGGACAGCGACCGATGGCTTAAAAATCTCGCGCCTTCCACCGGCTTTCATTTCATGGGGCTGGCTTTCGCGGGGCTGATGCTCGGCATTTTTCTGCCGCCGGATTCGCTCTGGCAGCGCTGAATTTTCCGCGGCCTCGGCTGGTGCGGACAAAGCACCGCGCACTTTCCCCTTCCGCGCCCGCGCCCGCGCTGCTAAGCCTCTCCGACTTATGCAAACGCGCGAGCTTTCCGACCAAGGCCTGCATGTCCTCGTGCTCGATGGCGAGATCGATCTCGCCTGCTCGCCCGAGCTGCGCGAGGTGCTGCACGTGCAGGCCAAAGCCCGCCGACCCGCTCTGGTGCTGGATTTCAAGGGCGTGAGCTACGTGGACTCCTCCGGCCTCGCCACGCTCATCGAGTACGTGCGCAAGGCGCAGGCCTTTGACGGAAAGTTCGCGCTGGTCAATGTCAGCGAGCGCGTGCAGACGATTTTCGATCTCGTGCGGCTGACGGAATTTCTCTCGATCTACCCGACCCTCGCGGACGCCAGGGCCGGCCTTCTCGGCCCTCCAGGCGCGTGAAAGACTTCTTCGCGCTCAACGGCCAGATTCTTTACTGGACGTTCCTCGCCCCGTTTCGCGGCAAGCCTTTCAAGATCGGCGAGGTCTTTCACCAGATGCTCCTCATCGGCGTCCGTGCGCTGCCGATGGCCGCGCTCACGTCCTTCAGCATCGGTCTGACCATGGCGATGCAGGGTGCGGGCGCACTGAAAAAAATGGGTGGCGTCGCCTTCGTCCCCGACCTCGTCACGCTCTCGCTGCTGCGCGAACTCGGCCCGCTCATCGTCGCCGTCATCGTCATCGGCCGCAGCGGCTCGGCGGTCACGGCGGAGCTGGGCACCATGAAGGTCTCCGAGGAAATCGAGGCGCTGGAAGTCATGGCCATCAATCCCATCCGCTTCCTCGTCGTCCCGCGCTTCATCGCCATGATGATCATGCTGCCGGTGCTCACGGTTTTTGGCGATTGCGTGGGCATGGTCGGCGGCTGGTCCATCTGCCACTACGCGCTCGATTTCGACACCTCGGCCTACATCTTCCGCTCGGTCACGCGCGCGGAGACTTGGGATCTTTGGTCGGGCCTCATCAAGAGCGTCATCTTCGCCTGGCTCATCATCACCATCGCCTGCCACATGGGGCTGAAAGTGGAAGGCGGTGCCGAGGGCGTGGGCCAGGCCACCACCGACTCCGTGGTCTGGTCGCTGCTCATCATGCTCATCGCCAACGCCTGCCTCACCGCCCTTTTCTTTTTCACATGAGCACCGCCGACGCCAGCATCCCGGTCATCGAAGTCACCGACCTCGTCCGCGAATTCCACGGGCGCAAGGTGCTCAACGGCATCTCTTTCAAAGTGATGAAAGGCGACACCATGATCATCATGGGCGGCTCGGGCTGCGGGAAATCCACGCTCCTCCGCCACATCATCGGCGCGATGAAACCGACCAGCGGCTCGATCAAACTTTTCGGCGAAGAGATCACCGGCCTCGACGAGGAGGGGCTTTCCCGCATCCGCCGCCGCTTCGGCATGCTTTTTCAAAGCGGCGCGCTTTTGCAGTCCATGACCGTTGGCGAAAACGTCGCGCTCCCCATCATTGAGCATGGCAAACTCGATCCCGGCATCGTCGATCTCATGGTGAAAATGAAACTCGAAATGGTCGGCCTCACCGGCTTCGAGCACCTCAAGCCTGCGGAGATTTCCGGCGGCATGAAAAAGCGCGTCGGCCTCGCGCGGGCGCTGGCGCTTGATCCCGAGCTGCTTTTCTCCGACGAGCCCACCGCCGGCCTCGACCCGATCATGGTCAGCGTCGTCGATATTCTGACCCAGGAAATGACCCGCAAACTCGGCGTCACCGCCGTCGTCGTCACCCACGACATGACCAGCGCCTTCCGCATCGGCTCCCGCATGATCATGCTCGGCACCGGGCCGAACCAAGGGAAGATCATCGCCACCGGCACGCCCGACGAAATCCGCAACAGCTCCAACGGCGAGGTCAAACAGTTCATCAATGGCGAGCCCGACGGCCCCGTGCCGCTCAAACTTTCCAAAGACGATTACGTCACCCGCCTGCTCGGCCGCCCGCGCATCAAACACAACGCGTTCACATGAAAAAGAACCTCACCGACTTCCTCATCTCCCTCATCGTCATCGTCTGCAGCCTCGTGCTCGTCGGCGCGCTCGCCTATGCCCTCTCCGGCTGGGGTTCGTCGAAAACCGGACGCATCATCGAGATTGATTTTGCCGACGTCACCGGCATCCACCTCCACTCAGAAGTCCGCTACGCCGGTGCGCCCGCCGGAGCCATCAGCGCCGTCCGCCTGCTCACTTTCAAAGAGCGCAACGCCGGCGAGACCGACGCGCAAAAGCGCAACGCCGTCCGCGTCACCGCCACGCTGCGCCCCGACGTGCCCGCGCTCCCCGAGGACATCCGCGTTTCCATCGCGTCCGATACTTTGCTCAGCGACAAATTCGTGGCCCTCTCCGCCGGCTCGCCCGATGTCGAGAAGCTCGCCGCCGGCGCCGTGCTTCAGGGCGAAGGTTCCGCCGGCCTCGATTCACTCCTCGCCTCCATCGGCCCCATCCTCCGCACCGCCGACGAGGCTCTGCTGGAAATCGGCCCGCTGCTGAAAAAAACCAGCGGAGCCATCGACGTTTTCAAGGACGGCATCGGCGACGCGCTGCCCAAAGTTTCCAAACTCATCGACGGCCTGAAAGTCACCTCCGACTCCGCGGACAGCGCGCTCAAGCGGCTCGACAAAATGATCGCCGACGCCGACGGCCCGATCAAAGACGACCTCATCGAAATCAAAAAACTCCTCGTCCAGATCGAGCAGACCATGGGCAGCGC
>JAYVNN010000202.1:0-4925 GCA_043758435.1 Chthoniobacter sp. | reverse complement strand
GGCTGACGTTGACGATGACGCCGCCGCTCTGCGCGATGTTGCTCGATCCGCTCTTGCAGGATCGCTACGTGCGGCATCTCAATGGGCTGATCGAACTTGCCGAGAAGGAAATCCTCCGCACGCATTGGGACAAGGCCTACAAGGAACTCGCGTGGATGTATCACCACCGGTTCACGACGATCCGCGACACTTACTTCGCCTACGGTCGCAACGTGGTCGGCGCGTTTCGCAAGTTGCAGGACCATGGGATTCTCGAAATCATCACCTGCGCGGCGACGCATGGGTTGCTGCCGTTGATGACGGATTCGCCGGAATCCATCCGTGCTCAAATCCTCACGGCGCGGGATCATTATCGCAATTGCTTCGGCATCGATCCGCGCGGCATCTGGCTGCCGGAATGCGCTTACACCGCGAGCCTCGACGCGGTGCTCGCCGAGGCGAACCTGCGCTGGTTCATCCTCGATTCGCACGGGATCATGTTTGGCACGCCGCGTCCGCGCTACGCCATTTACACGCCCGTTTTCACGCCCGCTGGGCCGGCGGCTTTTGGCCGCGACCGCGAATCGAGCCGGCAGGTCTGGAGCGCGGAGGAGGGCTATCCCGGCGATCCCGCGTACCGCGATTTCTACCGCGACATCGGCTTCGATCTCTCGCTGGAATACCTGCGCGATTTTCTCCCCGCCGGCGGCACGCGCAAATTCACCGGGCTGAAATACCACCGCATCACCGGCCCGACGCACGAAAAGGAAATCTACAATCGCGGCTGGGCGATGGGCGCGGCGGACGCGCACGCGGGAAACTTCATGGGCGCGCGAGCCGCGCAAATCCAGCATCTCCGGGGAAACATGAACGTGCCGCCGATTATCGTCAGCCCGTTCGACGCGGAGCTTTTCGGCCACTGGTGGTTCGAGGGGCCGGAGTTCCTGAACCTCTTCATCCGCAAAGCCGTGTACGATCAGGACGCCTTCACGCTGACCACGCCCTCGCTTTACCTCGCCGAAAACGACACGCAGCAGCTCGTCGTCCCGTCGGCCTCGAGCTGGGGGCACAAGGGCTATTGGGAAGTGTGGCTCGACGACAGCAACTCGTGGATTTATCCCCATCTCCACATGGCTGCCAAACGCATGACCGAAACCGCGCGCGCTTTTTCTGGCGAAACACCGGCACCGCTCCACGAGCGCGCGCTCAAACAAATGGCGCGCGAACTCCTCCTCGCACAATCGAGCGACTGGGCCTTCCTGATGAAAACCGGCACCGCGCGCAACTACGCGAGCAAGCGCACGAAGGATCACATTCTCCGCTTCACCCGGCTCTACGACCAGCTCCGCGCGCGCGACCTCGACGAGGCTTTCCTCGCGAACTGCGAATGGCGCGACAACCTTTTCCCCAACCTCGACTGGCGGCACTATGCGTGAACAGCTTCGCGAAAATCCCCCGAGCGTGTCATCCCGACCGGTGCGCAGGCGGAAAGGCGGGCGCAGCGGAGTCGAGGGACCTCGGCGGTTCGCTGACGTGCGGCGCTGGATCGGACCGCCGAGATCCCTCGACTGCGTTCCGTCCCACCTGCGCCCGCACGGAACTCCGCTCGGGATGACACGTCTTTTGAATTTCAGCAGACCAGCACAGGACGGAGCCGGGGGGCTGATGGCTCAACGCGACGACCGTCCGATTTGGTTGTTCGTCGTCGTGCTGCTCCTTTCATCCTTCATCCTTCTGCCTTCTTCCTTTGCCCAAGAAGACGAGCCACCGCCGCCGAAAAAAGGCGGCGTGCGCATCACTTTTCTCCCGCCGCCCATCGAGGGCGCGCTGAGCCTCGGCATCTACGATAAAAAGGGGAAGCTCGTCCGCGTGCTCGCGCGGGAGGCGACGAAGAAAGACTTCTTCGTCGGGCTGAACGGCTACATCGCGAACTGGGACGGCAAGGACGACGCCGGCAAACCTGCGCCCGCCGGCACCTACTCCGCGCGCGGCTTCGCCATCGGCGACCTCGACGTGCAGGGTGAAGCGTATCACGGCAATGACTGGATGATCGCCGACGACTCGCCCCGCCTGCGCCGTGTGCTCGCGCTGGAATTGCGCGCGAGCGGGCGGCTCGCGCTGTGGGCGGAAAGCGCGGATGGGAAACGCCAACTCGTGCGCGCGGATCAGGCCGGGGAATTCGCCGGCGAAATCCCGCTCGACCCGCAGATCGCCGCGCTCGCCGTGGGCGACGAGGCCGCGGCGAAAACCGCGGAGCAGCCGCCGCGCGCCGTCATCGCCGAGGGCAAAGTCGCGGTCATCGAGAAAGGTGAAACGCACCCGCTCGCCCTGCCCGACCTCGTGAAGCCGCTCGACGCCAGCCTCGGACGCGACGACCGCGTGTGGGTCATCGACCAGACGGCGGAGCGCACCGAGGTGAAGGAGTTCAGCCGCACCGGCGAGTTTCACCGCCGCCTCGCCATCGACCCCGCCGAGCCCGCGCCTGTGCGCGTCTTCGCCTCGCGCACGAGCGATCTCATTTTCCTCATCGAGGAAAAGCCCGGCCTCCAGCGCGTCCGCGGCCTCGCCCTCGAAGCCGCCGAAGCGAAGGACGGCGAGGCCACTTCCACCTGGAAAACCGTCCTCTCCAAAGCCATCACCGCGAGCGACACCTTCCCCCCCGTGGCCGACAAACTCGCCCGCCCGCAGCCTTTCAAACCCGAGGACAAAATCCGCATCCGCCTCGTCCCCAATCCCCTTTTCCAAGACGCCAGCCACGACCTCGACGTGCAACTCGGCCTCGATGCGCGGGGCGCATTTCTCCGCACCGCCGACGGCCTCCCGCTCCGCACCGTCACCGAAACGCCTGCGCTCAAATGGGCCGTCATGGGCCGCGAGGGCGGCAAGGTCGTCACCATTTTCCAAAGCGATGGTGCGGTCGTCGAGGAGTTCAAAGTCCGCCGCATCGCGAACACGATGGCCTTCGACGCGGGCGAGTACGAGTGGGCGGGGAAGTGAAAGGCGGAAGACGGAAGGCGGAGGGCGGAAGATTTTCGCCCGCCGTATTTTTCGCGCTGGCATGAAGTCCCCACGCTCATCCAATTTCTTCCGCCTTCCGCCTTCCAACTTCCGCCTTTCCTCATGGACATCGTTTACTTCGACCTCGAAACCCAGCGCACCGCCAACGACGCCGGCGGCTGGGACAAAAAAGCCGAGATGGGCATGTCCGTCGGCGTGACTTACAGCACCCGGCTCGGCGAGTACCGCATCTACCCGGAGAAGCGCGTGAAAGACCTCGTCGATCAGCTCATGCGCGCCGACCTCGTCGTCGGCTTCAACGTCATCAGCTTCGATTACGAAGTCCTCATGGGCTACACCGCCTACGACCTGCCGCATCTCTGCCAGACGCTCGACATGCTCGTGGAAGTGGAAAAAAAACTCGGCCACCGCCTCAGCCTCGACGCCGTGGCCACCGCCTCGCTCGGCGTCGGCAAAACCGCCGACGGGCTAGACGCCATCCGCTGGTGGCGCGAAGGCAAACTGCGCGAGATCGCGGAGTACTGCTGCTTCGACGTGAAATGCACCAAGCTCGTCCACGAGTTCGGCGCGGCGAAAAAGCAGCTCTTCTACAACGACCGTTTCCAGCAGCGCCGCAGCGTGGCCGTGGAGTGGTGAGGCGGCGCGCGGCGCGAGAATCTGAATGACATCGCGCGGCGCGAAACCTAGTCAACAGGCGTGAGCCGCCCCACGTTCTGGCAAATCGCCGACCTCATCGACTTCGAGTTCCTGCTCGCCGCCGGGCCGGACGCGGATGAAACGCGCTGGCGGGGACAACTGCCGGACGTGCCGCCGGATGACGGGGCTGGAGGGCGACGGCTTCTTTTCAAAGCGTGGGTGGATTTGCGGCGTGGCGAAACTGCCGAGGCGCTGCCGGGGGAAAGCGTGGCCACTGCCTGGCGCACGCTGCTGGCGCTCGCGCTGCTGGCCGGCCTCGCACTCGGCGCGAGCGTGACCGCCGCGCTGCTGCACTACAAAGGCAGCGAGCCGGTGAACGTCTCGTGGTTCCTCGCCTGCACCATCGGCGTGCAGATGCTCGTGCTCGCCGTCGCGGGCGGGCTCTGGCTGCTGCGCGCGAGCACGGACTGGCTCGATGATTTCCATCCGCTGCGCGGACTGCTCGCCGGACTGGCCGCCCTGTGCAGCGCGAGCCTGCGCCGCCTGCCCGGCGAGCAGCGCGAACGCCTGCGCGCCAGCCTCGCGGTCATCGGCCGCAAGCGCGAAATCTACGGCTCGCTTGCGGCGTGGCCGTTTCTCATCGTCACGCAGCTTTTCGCGGTGAGCTACAATCTCGGCATCCTCGCCGTCCTGCTCACGCACCTCGCTTTCACCAGCATGCACTTCCAGTGGGAATCGACGTGGGTGAAAAGCCCCGCCGCCGCCGCGCAGATCGTCGCCGCCGCGGCGGTGCCTTGGAGCTGGTTTACGCCCATGCCGCACCCCACCCCAGCCGAAGTCGAGGCGAGCCACAACATCGACCGCGTCACTTTTGAGCGGCTGCTGTCCGACAACTCGCCCCGGCTCGGCGCGCTCCGCGCGTGGTGGCCTTTCCTGTGCTACGCCGTCGCGTGCTACGGGCTGCTCCTGCGCGGGGCGCTGCTGGTTTTCGCGTGCGCAAAAATGCGGGCATCATTGCGCGGGCTGACCTTTGACCACGAGGGCTGCAACGCGCTTTTCCGCCGGCTCACCGGCCCGCTAGTGCAGGCGCAAAGCGGCACCGCGGCGCTGGAAATCCCCGGCGCTTCGGCACCGCCGACGGCGCACCCCGCGCGCGGCGGCGAGTGCTTGGCGCTGGTCGCAGCGGATGTGGAACTACCCGCCGAGCAGCCCGCAGCCTACATCGGCGCGGCGTTCGGCTGGGGCGTGGCGCAGACGCTGCCCGTGCAGATCGACCACCCGAGCGGCAATGC
>JAYVNN010000201.1:0-4934 GCA_043758435.1 Chthoniobacter sp. | reverse complement strand
GTCGCATTTTGTCATCCAGCGCATGGATCCGGTTTCAGCGCTGCGCGAGTTCGGCGAGAAGCTCTTTCACGTCCACGCGAAGGACGTGCGCTTTCGCCACGAGCGGATCAATGAGGTGGGGGTGTTCGCCTTTCCGCTGGAGTGGCATCAGCCGCGCGTACCGGGTTTTGGCGACATTGACTGGGGGCGGTTCGTCGCGGCGCTGACGGATGCGGGCTACGACGGGCCGGTGTGCATCGAGGTGGAGGACGACACTTTCGGCCCCACGTTCGCCGGGCGGGAGCGGGCGCTGCGCGTCGCGCGCAAGGTGCTCGCGCCGTTTCTGCCGGATGCGGGCTGATTCCGTTTGCCCGCGCGGGCGCGGGTGGCTACGCCTTGCGGGGTGTCCGTGAGCGCTTCCAACATCCCGCGCGGTGAGCCTCCCGAGCCTGCCGCCCGGCGCGTGGTGCCCGCGTGGCTGGTGCCCGTGCTCGGGCTCGCCGCTTCGCTCGGGGTTTTCCTGCTCGTGCGCCAGTGGGACACGGCGCGGGTGGCGCGCGAATTCGAGTGGCGGGCGCGCAGTGCCGCGGGCGATCTCCGCGAGGAGGTGGTCCGCTCCGAGGACGCGCTCTACACGCTGCGCGATCTCTACGATTCGTCCGATACCGTGACCGCGGAGGAATTCAAACGCACGGCGGACGATCTGCGCGCGCGGCATCCGGGGATTCACACGTTGGCCTTTGTCGAGGCCACGGCGGGGGGCGCGCGGACGATCGGCCAGATCGAGCCCCTGGCGGAAAATCAGGATGCGCTCGGCTATGACCACGCGGGCGGGCCTTACGCGGCGGTGCTGGCCGAGGCCGCCGCCAGCGGGCAGCCGCGCGGCACGATCCGCAGCGCGCTCCACGCCCCCGGGCCCGCGCAATTCGGGTGGGATGTTTTCCTCCCGCTCTACACGCCGGGAGCGCCGATGCCGACCGCCGCGGAGCGGGGCGCGCGCCTCCGCGGCTTCATCGAGGGCACTTTCCGCCTCGCCGATCTCGTCCGCAGCATGACGCGGGAAAACCCCGCGCGCACCGTCGAGGTGCTGCTCCTCGACGAGACGCCGGGGACTCCGGCGCCCTTCCTCATCGCGCAGGTCGGGGACGAGCTGCGCACCGCGCCGCCGCCGGTCGCGGAGGAGTTTCTGAGCGGGCTGCATCTCGCCGTGCCGCTCGCGGTTTCGGGCCGGAGCTGGCGTCTCCTTTTCCGCCCCGCGCCGGACTGGCTGGCCGCGCAATCCACATCCTACGCCGCCGCCTTTCTCATCACGGGCGTGCTCCTCACGGGGCTGCTCGCGTCCATCCTCCGCAGCGCGCAGCGGCGGAGTGCGACGGTGGAAAAGCTCGTGGCCCACCGCACCGCCGAGCTGCGCGCCGCGCAGGAGAAGCTGCGCGAGGACATCCGCCAGCGCTCCGCGGCGGAGGCGGCGCTGCGGGCGAGCGAGGAGCGCTACCGCGCCTTTGTGGAGCAGAGCACGGAGGGCATCTGGCGGTTTGAAAACGAGCCGCCCATCCCGGTGCATCTGCCCGTGGAGGAGCAGATCGCCCTGCTCTACCAGTGCGCCCGGCTGGCGGAGTGCAACGACGCGATGGCGCGGATGTACGGCCACGCCAGCGCGGCGGAAATGATCGGCCGGCGGATGCACGAAATCACGCCGCAGGACGACCCCATGAACCTGGCCTACCACCGCGCATTCATCGCCTGCGGCTACCGCCTGGCCGACTGGGAAACGCGCGATGTGGATAAGGACGGGAACGTGAAATATTTTCTGAACAACGAAAGCGGGATTGTGGAGGACGGGCTTTTCAAACGCGCGTGGGGCACGCAGCGCGACATCACCGAGCGCAGGCGCGCGGAGGAGGTGCGCCACGAGCAGGAGACGCGGCTGCGCCTGGCCATCGGCGCGGCTCGGCTCGGCACCTGGGAGTCGGATCAGCGCACGCACGTCATCACCTGGTCGCCGGAGACGGAGGCGATGTTCGGGCTGGAGCCCGGCACTTTCGACGGCCGGCTGGAGACGTATTTTGCTTTCATCCACCCGGACGACCGCGCGCGCATCCGCGCGAATATCCGCCGCGCCATCGAGGATCCCGCCGCCGACTCCACGACCGACCACCAGCTCCGCATCCTCCGGCGCGACGGCTCGCTGCGCTGGCTGGTGGCGCGCGGCGTGGTGCTGCGCGACGCCGCGGGCCAGCCGCTGCGCATGATCGGCGCGATCCTGGACGTGACCGCGCAGCGGCAGGCGGAGGAGGAGCGCACGCTCATCGAGCGCAAGCTGCAGGAGACGCAGAAGCTGGAAAGTCTCGGCGTGCTCGCGGGCGGGATCGCGCACGATTTCAACAACCTGCTGACCGGCGTGCTCGGCCATGCCAGCCTCGCGCGCAGCGAGCTGCCGCCGGGATCGCCCGCGCAGGAGAGCCTGGCGCAGATCGAGACCGGGGCGCAGCGCGCCGCTGAGCTGTGCAAGCAGATGCTCGCCTACTCGGGCAAGGGCCGCTTCGTCGTCCGCCGGCTCGACCTCAGCGCCGTGGTGCGCGACACCGCGGAGCTGCTCCAGCTTTCCATCGGCAAAAACGCCGTGCTCCGCTATGCCCTCGCTCTGGACCTGCCCGCCGTCACCGCCGACGCCACGCAGCTCCGGCAGATCGTGATGAACCTCGTCATCAACGCCTCCGACGCGATCGGGGAAACCAGCGGGCTCATCACCATCGCCACCGGCCGCATGCGCGCCGACCGCGCCTATCTCGCGGCCACGTATCTCTCGCCCGGCCTGCCCGAGGGGGAGTACGCCTTCCTCGAGGTCAGCGACAATGGCTGCGGCATGGACGCGGCGACACAGGCGAAAATCTTCGACCCGTTTTTCACCACGAAATTCACCGGCCGCGGCCTCGGCCTGGCCGCCGTGCTCGGCATCGTGCGCGGCCACCGCGGCGCGCTGAAGGTCTATTCGGAACCTGGGCGCGGCACCACTTTCAAACTCCTGCTCCCCCGCGCGGAGGGCCCGGCGGACGAGCCGCCGGCGAAGGTGGAAAAGGCCGCCGCCGCCTGGCGCGGGAGCGGCCTCGTGCTGGTCATCGACGACGAGGAAGTGGTGCGCACCATCGCCGCGCGGATGCTCAGGAACATGGGTTTCGAGCCGCTCCTGGCCGTGAATGGCCGCGAGGGCGCGGACGTTTTTGCCAGCCGCGCGGGGGAAATCGGCGCCGTGCTGCTCGACCTGACCATGCCCGTGCTCGACGGCGCGGCCACGCTCAGCGAGCTGCGCCGCATCCGCCCGGACGTGCGCGTGCTGCTGATGAGCGGCTTCACCGAGGACGATGCGGTGGCCCGCTTTGCGGGCAAGGGGCTCGCGGGTTTTCTGCAAAAGCCCTTCAAGACCGACGAGCTGCGCACGGCGCTGCGCGCGATGTTCGAGGCGGGGTCGCCGCGCTCCTAGAATTTCGGCACGCCCGTGGCGGGCGGCGTGCCGGCCTTGGGCTGTTTAGTCAGCCGCTTTTCGTAGGCCTCGACCTCATGCACTTCGAGCGTGAGGAGCAGGTTCGATTTCAGCAGCGCCAGCGCGTGATCGCTGCGCTCCCACTTGCGCCCCTCAAACATCGTCTTCAGCGCGTCGATCCCCTTGTTGCCCGTCTTCGGCTTCTCCTCTTTCCACGCAAACTTCCCCTTTTCCCCGTCCAGGATGGCCTCGATCTCCGCCTCGGTGACGGGCTTGAGCGCGTTGTTTTCCAGCAGATGCACGTACTCGATCCGCGCCGTGGTGCCATTGATGAAAGCCGCGCGCACGCGCCAGCCCTGGAAGCTGTAGGCCACCTCGTGCGCGGCGGCGAGCAGCGGCTTGTCCGTGGGGCCGATCAGCTCGGGCACGGGCGCTCCGTAACGCTGCTGCGACTGCGCCTCCGTCTCGCCGAGCCGGGCGTGGAGGGGAAGGGCGGTCGCGCAAAGCAGCGCGGAGAGGAGCCAGTGGGCGGGGAGGGATTTGGCGGAAGTCATGGGATGTGGGTTTTGGGAAAAACGCGCGCAGGTGCGGCGACATCGGCGCAGACGCGGGAGCTGCCGCCGGGGTTACGGGAAAGAGCGTGAGCCTGGAGCTTGTCTAGACAGCGGGCGGCGTCTCCAGCCAGCGGGCCCAGAGCCAGCAGAGGTCGGAGAGGCGGTTGAGGTAGCGGAGGATGTCGGGGTTGAGCGCGGGGAAGGTCTCGGCGAGGGCGGCGATGTGGCGCTCGGCGCGGCGGCCGACGGTGCGGGCGACATCGAGCGTGGCGGAGCCGGGCGTGCCGCCGGGCGTGGCCCAGCCGTGGTAGGAGATGGCGTGGTTTTTCTCGAGGTCGTGGATGCGTGCGGTGAGCGCCTCGGTGTGCTCTTTGCCCAGAAAGGTGAAGCCGCCGGCGAGGTAGCGGTCGCGGTCCTCGGGGAGCACGGCGAGCTCGCCCATGAGGAGGACGAGTTCTTTCTGGATGCCGAGGATGGGCGCGGTGATGAAGGGGTCGCCGACGGTGGCGCGGGCCATGCCGAGGGCGGCGTTGAGTTCATCCACGGCGCCGTTGGCGGCGATGCGGGGGTGGGTCTTGGGGACGCGGCGGCCATACATGAGGCCGGTGGTGCCGTCGTCGCCGGTTTGGGTGGCGATGGACATTTTTCAGCGGCTGCTGGCGAGGTAGCGGTAATAGACTTCGAGCATGAGGATGCAGAGGGAGTTGCGATAGACCTGCGCGTCAATGGTGCCGCCGGTGCCGGTCTGTTCCAGTTGTCCATTTTTCGGGCCGCCGGTCTCGGGCCAACTCCCGTCGTCGGCCTGTTTGGCGATGATTTGTGGCTGCACTTCGCGGTTCCATTTGTGCCACGCGCTGCCGCCGTGCTGAAAGCAGGCCTGGGCACCATAGTACCAGGAGTAAAGATTGGCGTCGCCGGCC
>JAYVNN010000200.1:0-4937 GCA_043758435.1 Chthoniobacter sp. | reverse complement strand
TCAGGGACTACGGATCGCAGGCAGACCAACCCCGCCAGGGCCGGAAGGCAGCAACGGTCGTCCGACTTGCGTTGTCGTAGCTCTCTGGCGGCTTTTTTTGCGCGGATGCGGCGGGATTTTCGGGAAAAACGGCGGCGCTTTTTTGTGCTTGGAGTCGCGGGAAATTTCCCGCTCATTGCGCGCCATGTTTCGCACCGGCGCGCAGTTTATGTTCGTGGTGCTCCTCGCCGGCCTGGCCCTCATGCACGGTTCGCGCCAGGAGCCGCTCGCGGCGTGGGACAATGCCTTCGCCGACTTCCTCGCCATGCACAGCCGCCGCAGCGCGCCGCCCGCGCCGGTCACGCTCGTGGCGATCGACGACAGCAGCCTGGGCCTGCTGCCGTGGCCGTGGACGCCGAAGGATTACGCGGTTTTTTTCCAGGCGGCCCTCCCGCTCAAGCCGGAGGTTTTGGCGATCGACGAAGTGCTGGACTGGAGCCGCTTCGGCCTGCCTGACGAGCAGCAGCGCCGGCTGCCGAGCGACGCCAAAATGCTGCGCGAACAAATTCTCAGCGCGCCGAAAGTGCTGCTCGGTTCGGCGCTGGGTTTTCCCGAGGACCCGAGCGTCATCCCGCCGCTCCAGGAAGTCCCGGCACTGCGCAATGTGCAGGGCGCGACGACGATGATTCCCGAGTTCACGCTCATCGAGCGGCAGCCCACGGAAAACTTCCGCCTCTCCGCGACGGTCGGTTTCACGAATCTGCCAGTCATTTACGAACGCTACAATTCCGTGCCGTTAGTCCTGCGCTACCGCGGCCAGGTCGTGCCCGCCTTTCCACTCCAGGCGGTGATGCTCTGGCTGAAGCTCACGCCCGACGACGTGACCGTGGAGCCCGGCGTGCAGATTCAGCTCGGCAAAACGCTGCGCATACCCGTCGATTTCGCGGGCCGCATGCGCGTGGACTTTGGCTCGCCGCGCGGCGAGTTCAGCTTTGGCGATCTCATCCTCGCCACCCAGCTCGCGGGCGACGGAAAACCGCCCGGCCTGCCGCTCGAACGCGTGCAAGGCGGCATTGTCCTCCTCTCCCGCACCGACACCGCCGCGCGCACCGTGCCGCTCGCCGCGCAGCGCCTGGGCTCGCCGGGCGAACTCTTCGCCGCCGCCATCGCCACGATCCAAAACCAATCCTTCATCCGTCGCGCGCCGCTCTGGGCACAAGGCGTGGTCATTGCGGCCTTCGCGCTGCTCAGCTTTTTCATCCCGCGGCGGAAAAAATGGGTCGCCGTGCTCGCCGGCGTCCTCTCGCTCGTCGTCTTCGCGATGGTCTCGATGCTCATCTTCGGCCAATGGCTCGTCTGGCTCCCCGGCACGATCCCGCTCGGCTGTGTGCTCGTCTTCGTCCTGCTGCGTGTCGTCACGCCGGATTCCGCGGGGCGGCCAAAGCGTCCGGTGATTTTCTAAGAAGGTGGACTGAAAGTGTTTTTAGCCACGGGGGACACGGTGAGCACGGGAGATTTTCAAATCTGTTTTTCCCCGTGCTCCCCGTGTCCCCCCCCGTGGTTTCCCGACTTTCGGTCCATCTTCTCAACGCGACGGCGCACAATGTATTTGCCAAGTGCCACCTTCGCTCCTATCACACGCGCCGGTTTTCCGACCCGGCCCGCGCCTTTCGCCGCGTGCTTCATTTCCTAAATCCTAACACCTAAATTCCATTCCATGTCTCTCACCGAAATCGTCGAAGTCCACGCCCGCCAGGTCATTGATTCGCGCGGCAATCCCACCGTCGAAGCCGAGGTTTCGCTCGCGGGCGGCGCGGTCGGCAGCGCCATCGTGCCGAGCGGCGCGAGCACCGGCGAGCACGAGGCGTGGGAGCTGCGCGACGGCGTGAAAGACCGCTATCTCGGCAAAGGCGTGACCAAGGCCGTGGCGAACGTCAACAAATCCATCGCCAAAGTCGTCGAGGGTCTCGACGCCGTGGATCAGCTCGCCGTGGACGCCGCGATGATCGCCCTCGATGGCACGAAAAACAAAGCCAAGCTCGGCGCGAACGCCATCCTCGCCGTCTCGCTCGCCAACGCCAAAGCCGCCGCGCAGCAACTCGGCCAGCCGCTTTACAAATACCTCGGCGGACCCAACGCGAAGGTGCTCCCCGTGCCGATGATGAACATCGTCAATGGCGGCGCGCACTCGGACGCGCCCGTGGATTTCCAGGAGTTCATGATCGTGCCGAAAGGCGTCGCGTCATTCAGCGAGGCGATCCGCGCGGGTTGCGAGATTTTCCACGCGCTCAAAAGCGTGCTCAAAGGCCGCGGCCTCTCGACCGCGGTGGGCGACGAGGGCGGCTTCGCGCCGAACTTCGAGTCCGCCGATGACGCGCTCGAAACCATCGCCGCCGCGGTGAAAAAAGCTGGCTACAAATTCGGCAAGGACATCTTCATCGCGCTTGATGCGGCCTCCAGCGAGTTCTACGACAAGGCGAAGAACCTCTACGTTTTCAAAAAATCCGACGGCTCGAAACGCACCGCCGACGAACTCGTGGCCTACTACGTGGCCTTGCAGAAAAAGTTCCCGATCATCTCCATCGAAGACGGCTGCGCCGAAAACGACTGGGTCGGCTGGAAGAAACTCACCGATGTCATGGGCGCGAATACGCAGATCGTCGGCGACGATCTTTTCGTCACGAACGTCGAGTTTTTGCAGAAGGGCATCGACACCGGCACGGCCAACTCGATCCTCGTGAAAGTGAACCAGATCGGCTCGCTCACCGAGACGCTCGACACCATCGAACTCGCCAAGGAAAACAAATACACGGCGGTCATTTCCCACCGCTCCGGCGAGAGCGAGGACAACACGATTGCCGACATCGCCGTGGCCACCAATGCCGGCCAGATCAAGACCGGCTCGCTTTCCCGCACCGACCGCGTGGCGAAGTACAACCAGCTTTTGCGGATCGAGGAGGAACTTGGTGACAACGCTGTTTACGGCGGTAAGATGCGGTAAGTGAACGCGGCGCAAGGTCACTTCCAAACCACCACCCCGAGCGGGGGAATCTGGCATTCCCTCAACCGGCTGCTCATCGTGCTCATCGTCCTCGGCGTCGGCGGAATCGCTGCTGTCCGCTTCAATCCTGAGCTGGCGAAACTGCGCGTGCAGCAGACCATTCTCGATCAGCTCAAAGTCGATGTGGAAGCCGCCCGGCAGGAAAATCAGCGCAACCTCCGCGAGGAAAAAATGCTCCTGCTCGACCCCGAATACCTCGGCATCATCGCCCGCGACCGGCTCGACCTGATGAAGGAAGGCGAGATGATCTACCGCCTCGAACTGCCGCGCGTGGACAAGGCGAAGATGCGGCTGAATCGGTAGGTTGGCGACTTCCGAGTGCTTTCCGAGTAATGCTGCGATGTTACTGCTTACACTCATTTTCCCGGCGTCCGTTCTTCTCGCGATCGGCGGTGGATTCTTCTGCGGGTTCCGTTACGGACTAGACTCGTTCGAGTTCCGGCTGTGCCTTCTCTCACTCACATATTTTCTGCTCTGCTACATTTCTGGCTTTGTCGCTGTCTGCTTCGATCCCTACTGGATAAACAACGAGGTCGAGGAATTCATCACTTTGCCTGAGCGCTGGTCATGGGCCGTCTTTAACGCCGCCATTTTTGAGGTCGTTCTTTGCCCTCTGCTGCTTGTCGGCTACTCCATTCTTCGTTTACGTCACACCCGCAACCTACGTTCAAGCCGTATTCCGAACACAACCCAAGTTGCCTAGTTGATGCGCCTTTATGAAGTGGTGCGGCTCTCAACTTTCAACTAACAACTCTCACCTTTCTCATGGATCTTTCCGCCATCAACACCGCCCAACTCCAAGCCCGCGTCGGCGAACTCAGGAGGTATCTTTGACTTCGCCAAACTTCAGTCGCGCCTAGCTGAACTCGAAGGCCAGATGGCCGAGCCCGATTTCTGGGCCAACAAAGAACGCGCGCAAAAGAACGTCGAGGAAGTCTCCGCGCTCCGCGGGAAAATCACGCCCCTCGTCGCGCTCGGCCGGCAGGTCGATGACCTCCCCGTGCTCATCGAACTCGCGCTCGAAGCGAAGGACGCCGACAGCGCCGCCGAGGTGGCGAAAGAGCACGCTCTCATTTTGCGCGGCCTCGCCGACTTCGAGCTGAAGATGCTCCTCGCCGGGCCAAACGACCGCTGCAACGCCTTCCTCACCATTAACTCCGGCGCGGGCGGCACCGAGTCCTGCGACTGGGCCGACATGCTCCTGCGCATGTACCAGCGCTGGATCGAGCGCCACGGTTTCAAAAGCCAGATCGTGGACATCCAGCTCGGCGACGAAGCCGGCATCAAGAGCTGCACGCTACAAGTCGCCGGCGAATACGCCTTCGGCTACCTCGCCACCGAACGCGGCGTCCACCGCCTCGTCCGCATCTCGCCCTTCGACTCCAACAAGCGCCGCCACACCTCCTTTGCCGGCGTGGACGTGGTCGCCGAGCTGCCCGAAAGCGCCCCCATCGAAATCAACGAAGCCGACATCGAGGTGGATACCTACCGCTCCGGCGGCAAAGGCGGGCAGAACGTCAACAAAGTCGAGACCGCCGTCCGCATCCGGCACATCCCCAGCGGCCTCGTCGCCGCGTGCCAGAACGAGCGCAGCCAGCAAAAAAACAAAGTCACCGCCATGCGCATGCTCCAGGCAAAGCTCCAGCAGATCGAGACCGACAAAGCCGCCGCCGACATCAGCGCGGCTTACGGCGAGAAAAGTGACGTCGCCTTTGGCAGCCAGATCCGCAGCTACGTCTTCCAGCCGTATCAAAAAGTCATCGACCTCCGCACCGGCGTCGAGACGAGTAACATCGACGCCATGATGGACGGCGACATCGACGCCTTCATCCAAGGCAAACTCCGCGGCCTCAAGCGCGAAAAAGGCGCGAGCGACGACGAGTAGCCGCCGCGCTGT
>JAYVNN010000199.1:0-4938 GCA_043758435.1 Chthoniobacter sp. | reverse complement strand
TGGGCAGAGACTCGGGCAGCGCGGGCTCGACGGCGGGCATGGGGCCGATGTTGCCGGGCGAAGTGCGCAGGTTCGGCTGTTTGGCGGGGCCGCTGACGATTTTTTCCTCCGGCACGACGACCGGCGGGCCAACGTAATCCGGGCGCGACGCGGTATCCACTTTGGCCTGAAGCTTCCGGCGCTGCGCGGCGCGCGCGCCCGTCTCGGTGCGCTCGGGGCCGGCCTTGATGGCGTCTTCGCCAAACTGCTGCTTCAGCTCCTCGATGCGCGTCTTGGCGAGTTCGCTTTCGGGCGAGCCGGGCTGGGATTTGATGACATCGTTGTAGTAGATCACCGCCGCGCGGTACTGCTTGGTCTTGTCGTAAAAGCGGGCGACTTCGAGCGTGCTTTTCGCCGTGCCGGTTTCGAGCGACTTCATGTTTTCCTTGGCCTGCGGCACCTTCTCGCTCTCGGGGTAGCGGTTGATGAAATCCTCGAACGCCTCGCGCGCCTTGGCCGCGCCGGCGCGGTCGTAGGAGCCTTCGCGGTAGTTGCGGAGCTGCACGTAGCCGACCTGGTAGAGCGCGTCGTCGGCAATGGCGTCGCCGGGATATTTGTTCACCACGAGCTGATAGGCCTTCATCGCCTCGGGATACTTGCCCTGCTTTTCCAAAGCCTGCCCGACATTGAACTGCGCGAGCGGCGCGAATTTGCTGAACGGCGCGCTTTTCACAATCGTCTCAAACATCGTCTGCGCGCGCGACATGGAGCTGCCGACGGGCACGCCGAGCACCTTCTTTTTTTCGCCTTCGAGAAAGCCCTTCGCGATCTTGAACATCTGCTCGACCACGGTATCGAAATCGCCGCCCTGCGGGTATTTCGTGACGTAGGTGTTGTAGGCGTCGAAGGCTTTGCTGTTGTCGCCGTGCTTCTGCAAAAGGAGGCCGGTTTTGTACTGCGCCTTGGGGGCGAGCAGGGAGAGGCCGTAGCGTTTGACGAGGGCTTTGTAGGCTTTGTAGGCGCCGCTGTCGTCGCCCGCGGCCTCGCGCTGCTCGGCGAGGTGCATCTGCTCGGCGGCCGAGCCGGCGATCTGCGTGTCGTCGCCTTCCACGGACCAGCCCTCCGCGGAGCGATAGACGACCGCCGCTTCGCTCCAGCGCAGCGGTGCGACGCAGGCGAGCAGCGTGAGCAGGAGGACGGGCGCGTTTTTCGACATAGGGCGCGCACGCTAAGCGACCGCCGCGGGAGGCGTCAAGCGGCAGCCTGCGCGGATTACTGCACCTTCGCGCGGAGGTAGCGCCGCGCCGCCGTGGGGCTCGATGTCGAGTCGCGGATGGTCACGATGGTGCGGTCGGTTTGATCCACCGCGGCCGTCACGGCGGGTGTGGCAAAACCCTGCGTGCTCGACCACAGCACCGTCCAGTCGCCGGGGAGCAGCGTGCCCGAAGCCTCCACGGAATAAGTCAGGTTCGCGGCATATTTTCGCACCGGAAAAGTGATCTCTAGAAACTTCGCGCCCGTGAGCGGCGTGAGCGCCAGCGTGGGCAGATGCGCGGCGGTGTCGGCGACAGTCGGGTTGCCGAAAAAGGCCCACTCCTGGAGATTCGTGAGCGTGTCGTGATCGGGATTGTCCGCCGCGCCGGACTGGCCGCCCGGCACGCCCTGCGCCGCCGCCCACTGCGCGAGCGTCTGCTGCACGGTCACGGCAAAGGTCTGCGGCGTGACGTTTCCATCCACATCCGTAGCGGTGACGGTGATGCTCGCGACGCCCGGCGTGAGGCCGCTGAACTGCACGCTGCTCCCCACAACCGCCGCGCTCGCGACCGACGGATTCGTGTTTCCCGTGACCGCGTAAGTCAGCACCGGCAGCGCGGTCACGGACGTGATTTTCAGCAGCTTGCTTTGATCCACCGTGGCCGGCAGCGGCGACTGGTCTTGCGGCAAATCCGTGAGCGACGACCCTACAATATCCGTCGCCAGCGGCCCGATGTGCAGCCCGATCCCATAGTTCCCCACGGGCACTGCGGCGAGCGCGGCGACGGTGCTGCCGAGCGACGGCGCGGCCACGCGGCCAAAGACGGTGAAGCCGCCGTTCTGGTTGTCGAGGTTCGCGCTGTTGTCGCCGAGGTTGATGAAAAACTCGCTCGTCGCGCTGTCGGGATTGTCGCCCACTTTGGCCATAGCGACCGTGCCGAGGGTGTTCGAGATGCCCGGCTCATTCGGTACTGTGGCCGGCGTGGCGAGGTGCTCGAAAACGTCCGGCGCCGCATACGTTTTGAAACCGCCGCCCTGCAGGACGAAGCCCGCCGGAGCGCGGTGAAAGATCACGTCGCTGTAATTGTAGGTCAGGAAATTCGCGACCGTCTGCGGCGTTGTGTTGGCGTAAAAAACGAGATCCACATTGCCCTTTGTCGTCGCCATCCGCACCGCGGATTCCGTGTCGGGATCGGCGAACTTTGTGTTCAGCGCCACCGTGCCGCTGCCGCCCTGCGTCAGCGTCTGCGCGCTGATGGGCGTGGTGATTTGCGGCGGAGCCAGCGGCGGCAGAATGCGGAGCATCAGATTCATCGTATGAGCCGGCCCGCTGGCAAAAGTCACCGTCATCGGCACGGCGTACACGCCCGCGATCGTCGGCGTCCCGGAGATCAGCCCCATCCCGCTGTTGAAAGTCAGCCCCGGCGGGAGCGGCCCGGCATTCAGCGCCGTGACCGCCGCCAGGCTGCTCGTGGTCATCTGATAGGAAAAAGCCGTGCCCACCTGGATGGGCGCGTAGGGCTTGCTGCTAAAGCCATTGCGTGTCGTCACGACGAGCCCCGCGGCGGAAGGCGCATAAACCGTGTTCAGGCTGCCCAGCCGCCCGCGCAGGCGAAATTCATAGACCGTCCCTGCTTCAAACTCCGGCAGGTTTGGCATGCCGGTCACATTCGAGCCCGCGATTTTCCTCAAGGTAAAAGCGGGCGCTCCCTGCTTGCGATATTCCAGTTCGTAGCTCTCTTCCGCACTCGAGTTATCCGTCCACGAAAAGCTCAGCACGTAAGGCGAAGTCGCCGAGGGCGTGACCGTGAAATTCGTCGGCGCATAAAACGGAGTGACGGCGGTCGTCACATTGGAATAGGTCGCGGAATAAACCCGCGGGTTGGCGCCGTTTTGGTAATAGGCGCGCACTTGGAAGTCAAAGGACGTGCCGGGCGCGAGGATGTTACCCGTATTGGTGCTCGTCACATCCGCCAGATCGCCGAGATAGGTGAAAGCGCCGCCGTTCGCCGTGAGGCGGATTTCGACTTCATAGCCCGTATTGGCCGCCGAGTTATCCGCAAAAGTGAAGTTCACCGCTTTCTCGCCGATAGGTGTCCCCACCAGCCCCGTCGGCCCGTAAAACGGCGTCGCCGCGGTCGCGACATTGGAATAGTTGGAATACACGCGCGACGCACCGTTCTGATAGTAGGCGCGGACTTGAAAATCATAGGCCGTGCGGGGCGCGAGCATGCTCCCGGTATTAACCGTCGTGACATCCCCCGCGTCGCCGATATAGGTGAAAGAACCGCCCGGCGCTTTCATGTAGATTTCGTAGCCCGTGTTATTCGCCGTGTTATCCGCGTAGGCCAGGTTCATATTGGTTTCATTGACCGGTGTGGCGACCAGTCCTGTCGGCGCGGCGAGGACTGCGGGCGTGGTGGCGGCAACCATCACACTGACCGGAGGTTCATTCGTGTAAGTTGTCACTGCCGTCGGGCTGGCCGCTGTGCCTTTGAAACCACGCACGCGGAAATAGTAAGTCGTGGCCGGAGCCAGGTTCCCGAGAAAATTGAACCCCGTCACATTCGCTTCCGTCGAGCCCGCCAGCGTCCACGGCCCGCCTGCCGCCGTGGCAAATTCCGCAAAGTAGCCCGCCTCCGCGTAGGCATTGTCCGTCCATCTCAGCAAAATCCGGCCATTGGCCAGCACGAGTGCAAAAGGGCTGGTGGGGAAAGTGAAATCCCCGCTCTTGACGGCGACCGTGTTGGTAAAGGCGGAGGCGTTGGCGTTGGTGCCCGTGTAAGCCCGGATCGCGAAGGTGTAAGGCACGCCCGCCGTGAGGTTGAGAATGACGCTGGTGGTGCCCGTTGCGGCGGTGGTTCCTGAGGTCACCGTCAAGGCCGGCTGCGTCACCCCATTGAACGTGTAGGCGATCTCGAAATGGGTTTCATCCGTCGAATTGTCATCCCAGATCAGCGTCACCGACGTGCTGGCCGTCACCGCGCCCCGCAAGGCCGTGGGAGCCACGGGCACGGCCACCGCCGCCAGCGCGAGGCCGAGGAAAACCAGCGCCCCCGCCAGCCACCTGCGCAGGAAGCGGGCGGCACGGGAGCTAGGGCGGAAAAAAGCGTGGTTCACTGGGAAAAAGCGGGGTTGCGGGGAGTCGCCCGCGGTCGTGGGAGCTACGGGCGCGCTGCTATATCCCAGCCCCCGCCACCCCGCAAGTCCGAGCCCCCGAAAGACCACCCGCGCGCCTACTTATACGCGACCACCGCACTCGACGGCCCCGCGAGGTGGATGACCTCAAACCGTTTGAACCCCACCTCCCCGCACCACCCGCGGAAATCCGCGCCGGAATAGTCGAAGGCGTCGCCGAACTCGATCAGCATGTTCAGCGACATCAGCAGGCCGAAGACGTTCTCGCGGCGGGCGTCGTCGATCAGCGCCTCGATGGCCACCAGCGCGCCGCCCGGCGGCAGGGCGTCATAGGCCGCGCGGATGAGGTGCATCTTCTTCTCCAGATTCCAGTCGTGAAGGATCATGCCCATCGTGATCAGATCTGCCTTCGGCAGCGGGTCATTGAAAAAATCGCCCGACGCCGTCTCGATGCGCTCGCTCAATCCAGCGGCGGCGATGTGCTTGCGCGCGATCGGCTCCACCGGCGGGAGATCGAACGAGATGCACCGGAGATGCGGATGCACCTTCGCCACCTCGATGCAAAGC
>JAYVNN010000198.1:0-4947 GCA_043758435.1 Chthoniobacter sp. | reverse complement strand
GCGATGCTGTTTTCCTCCAGCATCTGCGTGTCGCTGAAGATGGAGAGGAAGATTTCCTCGGTGAGGATGTGCTGGATGAGCATCTCGTCCACGGCGTCGGGGGTGACGGCGGGATTGATGGCCGTGCGGCAGAGCGCGAGGAAGGTGTCGCGCCGCACGCGGAAGGGGGCGTTGGCCCTGCCCTGCTGGAGGATCATGCCGCGCAGGGTGGTGACGATGTGGGGGATGTCGCCTTTGAATAGCTCGACGGCGCGCTTGAACTCGCGCACGTCCTCCGGCTCGAAGGTGACGTAAGCCGTGAGAAGTTCGTCGAGAGGTTCGTCCCTTGCGAAGGGAGATTCGGCGATGCGCTGGCCGTCTTGGTAGAGGATGGCGGTGGCGCCGTCCTCAAAGAGGATGTTGGAGTCGGGATAGCCCTTGTCGAATTTCTTGGCGATCTCCTCGCTGAGGATGTCATCGCTGTCCTTGCTCTCCCAAAAGCCGCGGTCGAAGCGGAGGGTGTTTTTGAGCGTGCCGTCGGGGCGGACGGTTTTTTTGCGCTGGGGATTGTAGTAGTCGAGTTCTTCGCAGAGCAGGAGGTCGCGGGGCCGGGCGTAGGCGTTGATGAGATTGAAGACGGCGCGGCGGACCGTGGTTTCCTTCGTCGAGCCGCTGAAGCGTTTGATCTGATCCACCTCGGAGCGATCGGTGTGGATGGAGGCGAGGCTGGCCATGGGTGAGGGCGGTTGTAGCGGGATGCGTGACGACGTGACAATGCGCGCGTGGAAATTTCCCGCGCCCCTGCCGGGGCGCATGGATTTTTGGGGGCGGTTTCCGGCGGTGTTCGCTTCGCTCGACCGCCGGCTCATTTCCGCGCAGCTCTGCCGGACTGGTGGGGCAGCGTTGCGGCGGAACGCCGTGTTTGGCCGCCCCTTGGAGGCTGTCATGCACTTTTGCCGTCCTCGGTGGTTCAGGGCCAAAGGCCCGCAAACAAGCCAGCCCAGGGCAACGCCCTGGGTAGGACGATAACAACCTCCCAAGCCCTGAAGGGGCGACACATCCTTTGTTCCGCCCTTTCAGGGCTTGATCGCGATGGGATCACTTTCCCAGGGCGTGTGCTCGCCTGCCTGCCATCCCCCGCTTGTCCCCTCCGCCGCCTCGGCCCTGGGCTGGCTTGTTTGCGCACCTTTGGTGCTCATGCCCGGTTCACGGCAAGGGGCATGTGTTCTGCGGTGTGGCGCAGACAGGCTCCCGGATTTTTACCGAACGCTGACAATTTTCCGCATCCCGGGACACGGGTTGCTGACAATGCGGGTGTTCAATTCTCCCACATGAAACCATTGCCTTTGCTCGCTGCCGCCGGTCTTTCGCTGCGCTTTGCCGGGATGGCCTGCGGGCACGATCTCGCGGGTGGCGGCGACCATCCGCATGACGATTTTTCAGTGCAGCCGCCGGGGGCGAATGGGGAGCCGGGGTGGTTTCTCGCGCAGGCCGATACGGAGACCGCGCGGCGTCCGGCGGCGGTCGGTGCGACGACGAGCGGGAAGCGTCCGGTGCAGGCGGCGGCGTTCGCGGCGTTCGCGCCGCAGGTGAGTGTGCGCTGGGATGAGCGGTTTCTTTTTGTGGAGAGCAATGGGCTGCCCGCGCACGGGATGATGGTGGGCATCACGAACTGGCAGCAGCAGGTGCCGCTGCCGCAGAATTACACGGGCGCGAATGCGTGGCGGCTCCCGCTCGTACCAGTGCCGGCGAAGGAGCCGCGCTCGATCAAGGGGCAGTTCCTCCGCGGGGCAATCGCGCTCGCGGCGAATGGGATTCCGATTTTCAATCCGCAAAATAATCGCGGGGAAATCTCGGCGGACATCGGCGAGCTGGATCAATGGGGCGGGCATTGCGGGCGCGCCGATGATTACCACTACCACGCTGCGCCGCTGCATTTGCAGGCGGTGGTGGGGAAGGACAAGCCCATCGCCTGCGCGCTGGATGGCTACGCGATTTTCGGCCTCGCGGAGCCGGATGGCAGCGCGCCCGCGGGGCTCGATGCTTTCAACGGCCACACGACGGCGGCGCTCGGCTATCACTACCACGCTTCGACGAAGTATCCGTTCGTGAATGGCGGCTTCCACGGCGAGGTGGTGGAGCGCGAGCAGCAGGTCGATCCGCAGCCGCGCGCGCAGCCGGTGCGGCGCGATCAGCCGCCGTTGCGCGGGGCGAAAATCACGGCGTTTGAGACGACGGGGAACAGCTACAAGCTGAGTTACGAAGTCGGCGGCGAGAAGCGGGCGATCCTTTATGCAGTCAATGCGGACGGCTCGGTGCCGTTCGAGTTTCAAAATGGCAGCGCGGGCACGACAAAGGAGACCTACACGCGGCGCGAGGGTGGTGGCGGTGGGCAAGGCGGGCCGCGCCCGGATGGGGAACGTCCGCCACGTCCGCCACGTCCGGAAGACGGACCGGGCGGGCCGCGTCCGCGCGAGAGCGGCGGCCATGCGGGGCGTGGTGGTCAGCAAGGCGACCCGCGCCCGGCGGAAAGTGCGACACCTGCCACGGCGGCGGATTCTTTGCAGAAACCCAACGCGACTTTTGTCCTGACGAGCATCGAAGTCGCGGACGGCGGCAACTTGCCCGCCGACTACACGGGCGATGGCAGCGGTGCGACCTTGCCGCTCGCGTGGGAAGGCGCACCCGCGGGCACGCAGAGCTACGCGCTCGTCATGGATCACAACGCGCCGGGCAATGTGATGAAGAGTTACTGGAACATCTGGGACATTCCCGCGACGGTCACGAGTCTGCCGAAAAACGTACAAGGCGTCGGCAAGGTCGGCACGAGTTTCAAAGGCCAGCCCGGCTACGAGCCGCCCCACTCGCAAGGCCCCGGGCCGAAGACTTACGTGCTCACGATTTACGCGCTTTCAGCTCCCGTGCAGATCACGCAACCACCGCGCGAGGTGACTCGCGAGGTCTTGCTCGCGGCGATGGAAGACAAGGTGCTCGCGAGTTCGTCGCTGCACGTCGTTTACACCCGCGGCGGCACGGCGGCGAATAACCCCCAGACTCCGCCGCGCCGCGAATAGGGTGCTGGCGCGAATGATGGTCCGCGTCCGACGCAGCAAGGTTGCTCCGGGCGAACAGCCGCCGCCCAATGAAGCTCCCTTGGCCGTTGCATCCGGCGCGACGGCGATGGTGGAATTTCTCGCCTATAGCGGGATACGCGTTGGCACCGGACAGACGCAATTCGCCTTGACGTCGGTTCGTGGAAAAGCAATGCCCGGAGCTTTCGCCCCGGGCTTGCTGTCTTTCAGTCTGTCTGAAACTTCGGGATTACTTGGGCATCAAGACGCTATCGATGACATGGATGACGCCATTCGTGCCGACGATGTCGGTCTTCACGACTTTCGCGCCGTTCACGGTCACGCCGCCGTCGGCGACTTTGATGTCTAGTGATCCGCCCTGCACGGTCTTGGCCATCATCGTTTTGACATCGGCGGCCATCACTTTGCCGGCGACGACGTGATAGGTCAGGATAGCGGTGAGCTTCGCCTTATTCTCGGGCTTGAGCAGTTCTTCGACCGTGCCCTTCGGCAGTTTTTCAAAGGCCGCATTGGTCGGGGCGAAAATCGTGAACGGGCCGGCGCCGTTCAACGTGTCCACCAGGCCCGCGGCCTTCACTGCGGCCACGAGGGTCGAGAAGTCGGGGTTGCCTGCGGCAATGGCGACGACGGTTTCGTCGGCGGGCTTTGCCGCGACGTTGTTAACTGCGAGCGGGCTGAGAGACAGCACGGCGATGGTAAGTGCGAGGATTCGTTTCATAGGTTTATTAGTCGGAGTTGGTTTGGTTAGTTTGTTGCACCGTTGTGAGCGGCTTATCCCTAACGAGCGCGGCGCATCGGCGGAGACGCGGTATATTTTTCTAAAAGTACGCTCGTCCTGCATCCGCGGAGAGCGGCGAGACGTGTGCGGGTCACAATTTCCCGAGGGCGAAAATCGAGACGTCCACCGCACTCGCGCACAGGGTGGAAATCGGTGGCCCGGCGAGCTCGAATCCCGCCTGTCGCGCTGGCTCGACAGAAAACTCCTGAACAACGGCGTGCGAGATTCGATAGGGCTGGTGATGCACCCGGCCGCAGTGCAGGGCACCGCTCCGGTCGGTGGAAAAAAGCACGTATCTTTCGACGAGGAAAAACTCCAGCGACCCAGGCGCAGCTTCGCGCGTGTCGTCGTCGGGCTGCCACGCATACGATGAGAGCGCAGATGTTCCGCGCCGCTGGGAGTGATACGCGACAGCTCCGTCGCGTCGCGTCGCGCGCATCTGCGCGTGGAAATACGGAAGGTGAAAGAAGCGGCGCGCGATGGCGACGGCGAGCGGCTGATTGCAATCCAGCGAGTAAAACCAAACGCCGGGACGGCCCTCGCGATCGTGGATGTAGGTCCGCACGTTTAGCTCCAGAAACCATGAAACCCAAGGCAGTGGCGGCAGCCACGCAGGTCGCACGCGCTCCATGAAGAACGGCACGATGCCGAGGTAGGCGTCGCCCTCGAAAGTATCGACAAACAATCCGGGCGGAAGTGTGGCCTGCACGGCGCGCGCTTCGACTTTCCAATGAAGAAAGAGCAAATCGCTCCAGCGTTGCCGGCCAACAATTGGAGTCGATGGGCGCTCGCGCATCGCCAGTCGCTGGGTCGGGGCAGGAATGACTGGAGGGACACTCATGCCTGCAAAAGACCACGCTCCATGATGGTCGCGCCGGAGACGCCCGCCATACCAGCTCCGATGATCGCGATTTTCAGACTCATGCTTGGTTTGCGCTTTCAGCGCGGATTTTCGCCGCTTGGTTCTGAATGGCTTCGCGCCTCGCTTCGTCGAGCCGTGCGAGGTTGCGCACCTGCATCGCCATGCGCTGATTTTTCCGCAGCATCGGCTCGTGCTGGAGCAGGAAGTCCCAGTAGAGCGTGGTGAAGGGGCACGCC
>JAYVNN010000197.1:0-4959 GCA_043758435.1 Chthoniobacter sp. | reverse complement strand
GGGGGAAATAGTTAGAGGTCCTTCGACTGCGTTTCGCTGGCGCTTCACTTCGCTCAGGATGACCGGAGGCAGCGCGTCCTCGCGGCTTGCCGGGTCGGCGCGATGCGCTAGTTTCCGCGCCGCCCCGATGCCCAAGGTCTTCCTCAAAACTTACGGCTGCCAGATGAATGAGCGCGACTCCGAGCAGGTCGCGCGGATGCTGGTCGAGCGCGGCTACGAAATGACCGGCCACGAGCGGGATGCCGATGTGGTGCTGTTCAATACGTGCAGCGTGCGGGACATGGCGGAGCAAAAGGCGCTCGGGAAAATGGGCCTGCTCGGGCGGATGCGGGCGAACAAACCGGAGATGGTTTTCGGTCTGCTCGGCTGCATGGCGCAGAGCCGCGGGGCGGAGCTGGTGCGCGATCTCGGGCACGTCGATCTGGTCGTCGGGACGCAGAAATTTCACAAGGTCGCGGAGTATGTGGACGAGTTGGTGAAGCGCCGGCGGGCGGTGCGCGATCAGCTCATGGACGACGTGCGATTTTCGATCGTCGATGTCGCGGAGGAGGCGGGGTCGCAGGAGACGATTCGCGAGCATGTGCATCGCGAGCGGCAGGCGACGGCGTTCGTCTCGATCATGCAGGGATGCAACATGCACTGCACCTTTTGCATCGTCCCGAGCACGCGCGGCGCCGAGCGCTCGCGGCGCATCGGCGAGATCGTGGCGGAGGTGCGCGGGCTGGTGGAGCGCGGGGTGAAGGAGGTGACGTTGCTGGGGCAGATCGTGAACCTTTTTGGCCGGCACGAATTCGAGGCGATCGGCGGCAAAAGCCCGTTCGTGCAACTTCTCGAGGCGGTGCATGAGGTCGAAGGTCTGGCGCGGCTGCGCTTCACTTCGCCGCATCCGATCGGCTTCCGCGCCGATCTCGTCCGCGCTTTTGCCGAGCTGCCGAAGCTGATGCCGCACGTCCATTTGCCGATGCAGTCGGGCTCGAATCGGATGCTCAAAGCGATGCACCGCGCCTACACCGCCGAGAAATATCTGGCCCTCACCGAAGCGCTCCGCGGGGCGCGGCCGGACATCGCGATCACGACGGATGTGATCGTCGGTTTTCCGGGCGAGACGGAGGCCGACTACGCCGCGACACGCGAACTGGTCGAGCGCGTCGGCTTCGATAACGCCTTCATTTTCCGCTACTCCAAACGCCGCGATACGCCCGCCGCCGAGATGCCGGATCAGCTCCCCGAGGAGGTGAAAGAATCGCGCAACCAGGATCTGCTCCGCGTCATCGACGCCCTCGCCATCGCGAAGGGCGAAGCGCTCGTCGGGCGCCACGTCGAGATTCTCTGCGAAGGCCCGAGCAAGACGAATCCCGACACGCTGATGGGGCGCTCGCCGGGAAATAAGATCGTCATTTTCGAAGGCGATGACAGGCACGTCGGCGAGGTCTTCGACGTGAAGATCACGCGCTCGAGCGGCTTCAGCCTGTACGGCGACCCGGCGATTTTGTAGGGCGGGCGCTCCGCCTGCCGGGGCAGCCGGGGCGGCCGCCCTACGATGACTTTGCACTTGTCCGCTTTGCCCGTCGCGCGTTCTGTTCCGCCCCTTTTCCGATGATCTATTTCTTCACCCTCGAGAGCACGCTGACGCTGGTCGGGTGGCTGCTCATCACGGCCCACGTCTTCGCGCTGATCAAGGGGAAGGCGGCGCAGGTGTGGCTGCGGAGATTCCCGCGATCGAAGGCGGCGGGGTTTATTTTGCTGACGATCGCGGCGGTCTGGTCGTGGCTTTTGATCCTGAATATCGACCTCGGTGAATTCAGCAACTGGCGCACGCGCGTCCTCATTTTGATCCCGATCGCGTTCGTGCTGACGCTCAAATACGTGGATGAATTTCTGGCCGCACGGGCGCTTGGGATGGTCGCGCTTTTGGCGGCGGAGCCGCTGCTCGATTCGGCGTGGCTGCGGCCCGAATTCGGCCGGCTCGCGCTGGTCACGCTGGCTTACGCGTGGATCGTCTTCGCGCTTTTCTGGATCGGGACGCCCTACACTTTACGCGATCAGATCGCGTGGCTGACGAGCGACGAGCGGCGGTGGAAGCTCGGGGTGCTGGCGGGGATCGCCTACGGACTGCTGCTGGTGGTGCTACCGCTGACGATGCGGCACGCGGCCTGAGAACCGTCGGTGCGCGCCGCTGTTCGTTCATCAGAATTTTCCGGCGCAGTTTGGGCAGGTGGCGCGCAAGCTCAACGCGAAAGAAAGAGCCAACACAGACGAGGAGCCGTCCGCTGGCGTCCGCCGCGCTATGGCCGCTCCTGGCAGCGCGTCGGGTCGTCATCAATGTAGTGAAAGATCCGCTCAGATCAAGCTCGATGATATCGGGCGGATCGAGGACGACGCCCTCTTTGCCAAGGCCCTGGAGGAATTCGCCGAAACGCTATGAAGCCACTCGAAACCTCCATCTTGTGCCGCGCGGCGACGATGCTGCCGGCGACGACCGCGCCGGAGTTCATGTATATGCCGGGCGGCTTGCAGACGATCACGCCTTTTGAGGGCGGGCTCGGGCAGCCGATCACCGTCCTCGTGGATGCGGCGGGTGCCGATGAGCTGAACCGCCAGCACGCGGGATTGTAGGGCGGGCGCTCCGCCTGCCCGCGTTGCGCGCGCCTTGCGAGGATGCTTAGAAAGTCGGACCAAGTCCCTCTCTCCGTCGCGGCCGGTGGTGCGTTGTAGCCACGGCTTCGTGAGCCGTTCCGGGGGAGGCGCCTCACAGAGGCGCGGCTAAAACTTGGGGTTTCAGGTCGAAACGGATTTCCACCACGGAGGGACGGTTCCGGTGGTCTTTGCCGCGGGGGAGCGGTAGGCGTCAGACATTTTTATAACCCTTCTAATTTATGACCTGCAACTCGACCCAAATCAGCAGCCTGAAATCCGGTATCGAAAAGGCTCTCGGACAGCTCGATACGCAGATCGCGGCCAAGGCTTACTCGACGCATTTGCCGATTCTCGGGGCGAATCTGAAGGCGCAAGCCGACGCAGGCGCGAGCAACACGCATCATTTGTAAGACGTGCAGGTCGCGGTGAGCGGAGCGCTGGCGGGCCTGGGCTCGTCGGCGACGGACGGGCAGATCGAGACTGCGATCAATAATGCGCTCGGCGGGCTCGGGACCGTGGGTGTAGTGGGGGTGACGACGGGGATCGGGGCAAGCGCGCGGACGGAACTGCAGGTGCGCTTCGACACGCACGGGTCGAGTTCCTCATCGGTCGCGGTGGACGGGAAACTGGGATTGCCGGGCCTCGGCAACGCCTTTCGGCAGATGCGCTACTTCGCGCCGGAGACCACGTCGTTCAGTTTGAAGATCGGCAGGAACATCGCGATGACGATGCCGCCGACGACGACGCCGAGAAAGACGATGAGCAGCGGCTCGATGAGCGATGTGAGGGCGTCGAGGATCGCCTCGATTTCCTCGTCCCAGAAGTCGGCCATCTTCTCGAGCATGGCGTCGATCTTGCCGGTCTGCTCACCGGCGCCGACCATGCGGACCATCATCGGCGGGAAGATCGGCTGACGGGCGAGCGCGGCGGTGAGGTGATCGCCTTTCTCCACGTCGCTGGAGACGCCTTTGATCGCGTCCTCCACGACGCTGTTGCCGGCGGTCTCGCCGACGATTTCCATGACCTCGAGGATCGGCACGCCGGCGCGGATGAGCTGGGCGAAAGTGCGCGCGAAACGGGTCATCGCGATCTTATGCACGAGCGGGCCGAAGATCGGGAGCTTGAGCGTCCACTTGTCCCAAAGCTGGCCGCCGCGCTTCGTGCGGACAAAGGTGCGGATGCCGAAAAACGCGCCGATTCCGCCGCCGACGATCACATACCAATACGTCGTGATGAAGGCGCTGAGATCGAGCAGGAACTGTGTCGGCCCGGGCAGCTTCGCGCCGAAGTCGGCGAAGATGTCGCCGAAGATCGGCACGATCTTCACCAGCAGGAACGTCGTGATGCCGAAGGCGATCGTGATGACGATCACCGGGTAGGTCATCGCGGACTTCACCTTCTTCTTCAGCCGCGCCGCCGCCTCCAGGAACGTCGCCAGCCGGTCGAGAATCTCCGAGAGCAACCCGCCCGACTCGCCCGCCTTCACCATCGCGACGTAGAGCCGGGAGAAGACGCGCGGCTGCTTGGCGATCGCTTCGTTGAAGGCGTCGCCCTGCTGCACGAGCGCGCTGACTTCGCCCACCACGCGCCGCAGCCCCGCCTGCTTCCGCGGGTCGGATTGCTCGTAAAGCCCCGTCAGTGCCGAGACGAGCGGGATGCCGGCATCGACCATCGTGGCGAGCTGCCGGGTGAAAAGCACGAGATCGGTTTCGCTGACCTTGCCCCGCGACTTGATCGCCCGTCCGCCCGCCTTTTGCTGAATGGAGAGCACCATCAAGCCGCGCGTCATCAGCGTATTGATCGCGTTGTCCTCATTCAGCGCCTCCTGCACGCCGGAGATCATCTTTCCGGCAGAATCGCGAGCCTCGTAAGCGTAGGTGAACATGCGCGGGAGGATTAGCAGGGCGAATGCCACCCCACCCGCGGGGAGTGCGGAGAATGGAAATGACCCTCACCATGGATCGCCTCTCCGCCTCGCCAGCGTGGCGCGCGGGGAATCCGCTTGCTCCCGCGCCCGGTGTCCCGCCACGTTGGCGCTCATGCAACCCGCGCAAACGCTGGCCGATTCCGCGCCGCTCCTCCAGCAAAAGGAACTCGACTACGGCAGCCAGCTCTACGCCGATCTCCGCGCGGCTCGCGACACCGACGAGTTGACGGACTTGGAGAATTACCTCCGCGCCTCCGCCCGCACCCCAAACGCCTTTGCCCGGGCCGCCTTCGTCGGCAACCGCGGCGCGGGCAAGAGCACCTTCCTGCTCAATCTCGAACACAAGCTCTCGACCGACCGCGTCTTCACGGCGCTTCACATCTACCTCGACCCCA
>JAYVNN010000196.1:0-4960 GCA_043758435.1 Chthoniobacter sp. | reverse complement strand
TCGCGCCCATGCACGCCGAGATCGACGGAAATGTTCAGCACCTTCGCGCCCTCGGGAAAATCCATGCCGAGGAAAAAGATGTCGCTCCACGCCGAGTGCGTGAGATCCATCCGCACCGGCGTGCGCTCGCGCAGGATCGGATACGAGCCGTGCGCATCTGCGCGCAGCAGCTCGGGCCGCAGCCGCAGCGGCTGGTCGTGCGGATGGCCCATGCGGAACATCCACTGGTTGCCCCGCACCGTGCGGACGCTGCGCCGCACCTGGTCCGCGAGCGTCTGGAAGGCCAGCCGGTGATACGCCGCGGCCAGCGCCGAGCTGAGCGCGTCGCTCGGCCCGTCGGCTTTTTGTTTCTGCGAAAACACCTCGATCGCCTCCTCAAAACGCCGCTCCAGCAGATGCTCGTAGCCGTGAAACGGGATCAGTCCGCCGGTCGTCAGCTCATCGCGTTTTGGCAGATGAAAGCGATGGATCGCGTAAAGAAAAAACAGCGCGCGCACGCGCTCGTAAAGGTTCTGCGAGGTGCGGCGAAACGCATCCAGCGCATCGCACTCCGCGAGCAGTGCCGCGAGCGACGCGCCCGCGCAGAGAGCGTCCAGCGAGCGGTCGCGCACGGCGGGATCATCGGCGGTGATGAGCGAAATCAAATTCACGGCTTTGGAATTTCGAGTGCTTTGCAAATGCCCCACGCCGTCGGGTTCTTGATTTCCCGATGCCGCGGCACCGCCGAAGTTTTGCGCGTCGCCGGGTGCCACCAGACCGCATGGCGCGCACCCTCGCGGTAAAGTTCGCAGCCGTGCGTGCGCAAGTGCCGTTCGAGGTCGGCGAGCTTCACACCGCGGCGAGTTCCAACGACTCACGCACCGCGTCGGCCGATTCATTTTCCCGCGCGAGGTCGCGGTTGCATTCCAGCACCATGCGCAGCGCGTCGGAAAGATTTTCGCGCGCTTCACCCATCGTTTCGCCTTGGGAAATCGCCCCCGGAATTTCCTCAACGAAAGCGGTGAATCCGCCTTCCGGCGTGGGGATGAAGACAGCGGTCAGTTTCATAGGCAAAGGATGGTGAACATTCGGCGCAACGTCAATCGGCGGCGGTCAGCGGCCCGCGGCCATCAGCTCGATGATGCCGCGCAGCACCTCGTCGCGGTCCTTGCCGCCGAGCCCGAGCGCGAGCTGCGCGGTGAGCAGCCCGTACTTCACGCCGAAATCGTAGCGCCGCCCATCCAGTTCCGCCGCGAGGTAGCGCTCCTGCGCGGCCAGTTCCGCGAGCACGCTGCGAAAGTTCACGCTGCTCTCGCGGCCCGCGTTTTTTGCAAAGGCGGCACCGAGCAGTCGCTGCAAAGCCGGCGTCAAAACGTGCATGCCGAAGAAGCACAAATAGTAGCCCGCGCGCAGCCCCGGCACGTCGATCTTCTGCTCTGCCTCCGTCGGCGTCGGCTTTTCCAAAACCGTGTCCACCTGATACAGCCGCCGCGCCGCGTCCACGAGTTTGCCGCCGACCGCGCCGTAAAACGGGAGCTGGCTTTCGTGCGTGGATTCCACCGCCGACACCGCGCACTTCTCCGCGCGCGCCGTTTCCACGAGCTGCTGCGCGCAGCCCTTCGCCGCCGTGCTGAGATACAAATGATCGCCCACGAGCAGCAGAAACGGATCGCCCGCACAAAACGCCGCCGCGCAGAAAATCGCATGCGCGTAACCCAGCGCGTCGCTTTGCTCGATGAACGTCAGCCGCCCTGCGTGCGCACCCGCCGCCCCGCGGTACGCCGCTTCATCCCCCGGACTGATGACCACGCCAATCGTCTCGATCCCCGCGCGCAAAACCTCCTCGATGATGATCGCCAGCGCCGTTTTCGTGGCCCCGTCGCGATCCACGAGCGATTGCAGCGGCAGCGTCCGCTGACCTTTGCCCGCGGCGGTGATGAGAGCTTTTTTGATTTCCATGCGAAGCGCCGAGCGTTGCGAGATTCGTGCCGCGGGTCAACCGGCGCGGCTCATTTTGCGCCGAAGCCGAAGAGCACCACGGGCACCGTCTTGCACAAAATTTTCGCGTCGAGCAGCAGCGACCAGTTGTCGATGTAGCGTAGGTCGAGCGCCACCCATTCGTCGAAACTCTTGATCTGATTGCGCCCGCTGATTTGCCACAGGCAGGTCAGCCCCGGCTTCATGCTCAACCGCCGCCGCTGCGCGGTGCTCTCGAACTGCTCGACCTCGTAAATCGGCAGCGGGCGCGGGCCGACGAGGCTCATGTCGCCCTTGAGCACGTTCAGCAGTTGCGGAAATTCGTCGATGCTCGTGCGGCGCAGGAATTCCCCGAATTTCGTGATCCGCGGATCCTTGTCGATTTTGAAAACCGGCCCCTCCATTTGGTTGAACGCCACGAGTTCGGCCTGACGCATTTCCGCGTCGGTTTGCATCGAGCGGAATTTGTACATCGTGAAAGGCTTCCCGTTTTTCCCCGCGCGCTTTTGCCGGAAAATGACCGGCCCCGGCGAGGTCAGCCGGATGCCGAGGGCCGCGATGACAAAAACCCACGAAAGCAGCACCAGCCCGAGCAGCGCGCCGGCGCGGTCGATGAGGGATTTGATGAGCAGATTCCACGAGACATCCGGCGTGGTGCGAAAGACGAGCATAGGGCGCGCGCCGAAGACATCGAAGCTCGGCCGCGCAATCGCCGTGCGAATGAAATCCGCGACCAGCCACGCCTCCACGCCCTCGATTTCACACGCGGCGATGCCCTCCTGCAGCCGGTTCAGGTGGCTGTGCCCGCCCGCGAAGATGACGCGGTTCACGGAGTATTTGTGCAGCGCTTCGATGAGTTCGGAAACCGGCTGCCGCTCGATGTCGATCTCAGCGACGACATTCGTCTCCATGATCTGCTCGGCGGTGAAGGTGTGGCGGAGCTGATGCGTGTCCTCCGGCGTGCCCACGAGCACCACGCTCTCGCGCAAGTCCTCCCGTTTCGCCCGCGCCCGGAAGCGCGCGAGAGTCAGCCGCTCGCGCAGGAGCAGCACCGCCGTGGAGATGACGATGAAAAGCGGCATGACCGCGCGGCTCGGCACGCCGAGTTTGAAAAAGTACGACGACGCCGCAATGAGCAGGCCGAGCCAGAAAAAAGTGCGCGCGATTTGCGCGAGCGAACGGCCCGCGTCCTTTTGCAGCGGGTTTGTGTAAAAGCCCTGCAGCTCGAGAAAAATCGGGCCGAAGGGAAAGATCGCGAGGAGCAGCCATTGGAATTCCGAGAACGGCCCGATGGGCTTGTCGCGCATCCAGCCGCCGAACCAGTCCGCGCCGAAAAAGCGCAGCGTGTGCGCGACCCAGAAAGCCACGACGAGGAGAAAGCCATCGAGGAGCTGGAGGGTTTGGAGATTGAGTTCTTGTTTTCGACCGAGCATCGGATTGTCTGCGGGTCTTCAAGAAATATGAGCGGGATAAAAAATTCGAGAGATTTGAGCGTCAGACCGAAAGTAGTGGGTGCGGTTCACTCGCCCGGCGCGCTCCGCCGCGCGCTCCGCATCCGCCCCGGCGAGTTGGATTTCCTCGAAATCCGCGTCGATGCCTTCGCCCCCGATTCCGCCCCGCTCCTGCGCGCGCTGCCCCGGCTGCGCGTGCCGCTGCTCATCACCGTCCGCCATCCCGCCGAGGGCGGCGCGCACGGCCTCAGCGTGACCCAACGCCGCGAGTTGTTCGCGCGTTTTCTCCCGCACGCCACGCTCATCGATGTGGAGCTGCGCTCGGTGAAAACGCTCGCGTCCACCATCGCCGAGGCCCGCGCCCGCAGTGTCCGCGTCATCGTTTCCGATCACCATTTCAAAACCATGCCGCCTGCTGCACGGCTCCAGCAGACCATCCGCCGCGCGCACGCCGCCGGGGCCGACATTTGCAAAATCGCCGCGCTCGCCGAGACCCCCGCCGAGCTTTCACGATTGCTCGCCCTTTTCACCCCGCCACCGCCGCTCCCGCTCAGCGTCATGGGCATGGGCCGCTTCGGAAAGATCTCCCGCCTTCTCCTCGCCCAAGCCGGCTCCGTCCTGAACTACGGCTACCTCGACCAGCCCAACGCCAGCGGCCAATGGGAGGCGGTCCTTTTGCAAAAACGCCTCGGCGAACTCGAACCCCAGTAGCCATGCCGGATACCGGTTGGCAGAGGTGCTGAAGAAAATTTTGCCGTGAGAGACACTTGAGATATAAGTCGGCCCGGCATGAACCAGCTTTTCTACGGCGACAACCTCCACGTCCTGCGCGACCCCGCGCACTTCCCGGACGCCAGCGTCGATCTCATCTACCTCGATCCGCCCTTCAACTCGAAGCGCGCCTACAACCTCCTCTTCAAGTCTCCCAAGGGCCACGACAGCGACGCCTCCATCACCGCCTTTGAGGATAGCTGGCACTGGGGCCAGCAGGCCGAGCGAGAGTTCGACGAACTCCTCCACCAGCCCAATACCGACGTGGCCGAGATCATGCGGTCGCTCCGCCAGTTCCTCGGTGAGAATGATGTGATGGCATACCTCACGATGATGGCAAATCGGCTGCTGGAAATGCATCGCGTTCTAAAACCGACCGGCTCGCTTTATCTCCACTGCGATCCGACTGCTTCACACTATTTGAAAGTGGTGCTTGATGGCGTGTTCGGTAAAGAGCGCTTCCTCAACGAAATCACATGGAAGCGAACAGGATCACATGGCAGCTCAAAACGATGGGGGCCACTCCACGACACGCTTTTTTACTACTCCAAGAGCGAAGAATTCCTGTGGACTTTCCCGACGATGGCGCACTCGGAGGAATACATCCGCAAGCACTTCAAGCAGTCGGACGAGGACGGGCGTTTGTTTCAAGCCATCAGCTTGACGGGATCAGGCGTCCGGAGTGGTGAAAGCGGAAAACCTTGGAGACATATTGATCCGACCACGGTGGGACGGCATTGGGCGATTCCCGGCGAGGTGATGGAGCGACACGAACTCTCCGG
>JAYVNN010000195.1:0-4969 GCA_043758435.1 Chthoniobacter sp. | reverse complement strand
CCGAGCTCGATGGCGGGCTGGCGCTTGCTGCGCATGAAGCGGAAAATCTGCGCGGTCTCGGCGTAGAGCCCTTCGCCCCAGGTGACGTTTTCGGGGATAGGGTGCTGCCACCAGTCTTGTTCGACGCGGCGGTCGGGGGTGATGTTGCTCATGGGTTCATGGTGCGAGGTGGGAGTTTAGCCACGGATGTGCACGGATTTTCACGGATGGAGAAGGCAAGAGTTTAGCCGCCGAGATTCGCGGAGCGGTAGAGTGCGGCGTAGGTGCCGCCGCGGGCGACGAGGTCGGGGCCGCGGCCTTCCTCGACGATGCCGCCAGCGCCGAGGACGACGATTTTTTCCATGCCGTGGATGGTGGCGATGCGGTGGGTGATGATGAGGGTGGTGCGGCCGCGCATGAGTTCTTCCATGGTGACCATGATCGCGGCTTCGGTGGTGGGATCGAGGGCGCTGGTGGGTTCGTCGAGGAGGAGGATGGGCGCGTTTTTGAGAAAGGCGCGGGCGATGCCGATGCGCTGGCGCTGGCCGACGCTGAGGTGGCCGCCGCGTTCGCCGACTTGCGATTTGTAGCCGTCGGTCTGGGCCATGATGAAGTCGTGGGCTTGGGCGCGTTTGGCGGCTTCGATGATCTCGGCTTCGGTGGCGTCGGGGCGGCCGTAGGCGATGTTTTCGCGGATGGTGGTGGAGAAGAGGAGGGTGTCCTGGAGGACGATGCTGATTTGGTTGCGGAGGGATTTTTTGGTGAGGTCGCGGAGGTCGTGGCCGTCGAGGAGGACGCGGCCGGCGGTGGGGTCGTAGAAGCGGGGGACGAGGGAAAGGAGGGTGCTTTTTCCGGCACCGGTGCCGCCGACGAAGGCGACGGTCTGGCCGGGGGCGATGCGGAGATTTACGCCGCTCAGGATGGTGCGCTCGGGCGTGTAACCGAAGGCGACGTTTTCATAGACGAGTTCGCCGCGCGTGGTCTCAAGCGTCTTTCCCGTGGCCGATTCTTTGACCTCGTCCTCCTTGTCGAGAACCTCGAAGCAGCGTTGCGCGCCGGCGGCTGCGCCTTCGAGCGCCCAAGCGACTTGGGTCAGCGCTTCGAGCGGCGCGTAGAGCATGAGGAGGAGCGTGGAAAGATACCAGAGCTGGCCGAGTTTGAGCGTGCCCGCGAGGACGTGCGTGGAGCCGACGTAATACATCGCCGCGGTGCTCAGCGCAATGAGAGTGCCGATGATGAGCGAGCTTTTCATCGAGATGAAATTCAGCCGGAGATTGGCCTCCAGACTCTCGCGGGCGCTGGTGCGGAATTGCGCGATCTCGAAATCCTCGCGGCCAAATGCCTGGACCATCTTGATCGAGCTGAGCCCCTCCTGCGCGACGGTGAGGACGGCGCTTTCGCGTTCGGCGATGGTGGTGGATTCGGTGCGGATGCGGCGCGCGTAAATGAACATCGCGCCGACCATGAAGGGGATCACGGCGAGCGAGAGCAGCGTGAGTTTCGAGTCGAACTGCCACATCAGCGCGAAGGTGCTGACGATGGAAAACGAGGACTGAAAAATGAAGATGGCTTTGCTGTAAAAGGACTGGATCGACTGCGAGTCGTAGGCCACGCGGAAGCTGGAGTCGGCGCTGCGGCGCTGGTCGTGATATTTCAGCGGGAGCGAGTGGAGGTAGGCGTAGATTTCCGTGCGGAGGCGGAGCAGCGATTGCAGGCCGACGCGGAGAAAAATCATGCCGGTGAAAAGGCCGAGCAGCCCGGAGAGCAGATGCAGTGCGACCATGAGCGCGCACATGAGCAGAACGATCGAGGGGAGGCTCCAGGCGGAGAGGTCGTAGCCGAGTGCGGCGAGGTGGTGATCGGTGGGCGGAGCTTTGAGGACGTGATCGACGATGAAGGCGAAAGGCCACGGACGCAGCAGGCCGAGAGCGATGGAGACGAGCGTGAGCGCGACCGCGAAGAGGGTGGGCGCGAGAAAGGGCCGGTAGTAGGCGAGCGCGCGGCGGTAGATGGACATCGGTCGGGATGAAAAGGCGGGCGGGCGGCGATGGCAACGCTGCGGTGGAAAAGTCGCGTGGCAGTTTGGCCTAAAGTCTAGGCACATTGCGGGAACGCACCGGCTGCGTAAAATGGCCGCCTGATGATTGATGACAATCCGACGAAAAGTGCGCGCGGCGGGATGCGGTGGGTTTTCACCGCCGCCTGGCTGGTGTTCATCTCGGCGGTGATTTTCTGCGCAGACGAGCATTGGCTCACGCCGGTTTACCGCTTCATCGCGGCGTATCCGGGGAGCGACAAGGCGGGGCATTTCGTGCTCATCGGCGGCATGGCGGGGCTGCTGAATCTCTCGCTCGGCCTGCGTTCCGTGCGTGTGCTCGGATGGGCGTGGCTGCTCGGTGGCGTCATTGTCGGTGTCGCCTGCACGGTCGAGGAGGTTTCCCAAATCTGGATTCCGTGGCGCACTTTCGACCTGCTCGATCTGGCGGGCGATTACGCGGGCATCGTGTTCTTTGGCTGGCTCGCGAAAGTCGTGGCGCGGCGGGGCGGGGAAGTTTGAATTTGTCCGCGGCGCGCATGGCTGGTAGCTAGCGTCCTCCTTTTTCAAAAACACCCCATGAGCGAAAACACCAAGTCCCAGTTAGTCGAAAACCGCGTCTTCAAACCGGCGGCGGATTTTTCCAAAAAAGCGCGCGTGAAGAGCATGGCGCAGTACCGCGCGATGTGGGAGGAGTCGGTGAAGAAGCCGGAAAAATTCTGGGCGCGGGAGGCGGCGGAACTGCTCTGGAACAAGAAGTGGACGAAGGTGCTCGATTGGAAAATGCCGTTTGCGAAGTGGTTCGTCGGCGGGAAGCTGAACGTCTCGGAAAACTGCCTCGACCGGCATCTGGGCACGGCGCGGCAGAATAAGGCGGCGATCATCTGGGAGGGCGAGCCGGGCGAAAAGCGTGTGCTCACTTATCAGCAACTCCATCGCGAGGTGTGCCTTTTTGCCAATGTGCTCAAGCGCCACAAAATCAAAAAGGGTGAGCGCGTGATCATCTACATGCCGATGATTCCCGAGGCGGCGATTGCGATGCTCGCGTGCGCGCGACTGGGCATTGTTCACTCGGTCGTGTTCGGCGGTTTCAGCGCGGAGTCGATCAAGGATCGTGTGCAGGACAGCGGGGCGGTCGCGATCATCACGGCGGATGGCGGGTTCCGACGCGGGAGTGTGATTCCGCTGAAAGCGAACGTGGACGCGGCGCTCAAAGGCGGTGACGGCGCGGTGAAGACGGTGATCGTTTTCCGCCGGGCGATGAATGACATCCATATCGAGGAGGGCCGCGATTTCTGGTGGCACCGCGAACTCGAATATGTGGACGCGCATTGCCCGCCCGTGGCGCTCGACAGCGAGGCGCCGCTTTTCATCCTCTACACGAGCGGCTCGACCGGAAAGCCGAAGGGCATTTTGCACACCACCGGCGGCTACCTGCTCGGCGCCTACACGAGCTGCAAGTACGTCTTCGATCTGCGCGATGACGATGTCTATTGGTGTACCGCGGACATCGGCTGGGTCACGGGGCACAGCTACGTGGTCTATGGGCCGCTGGCGATGGGTGCGACTTCGCTGATGTATGAAGGTGCGCCCGACTTCCCGGACAAGGGGCGCTTTTGGAAGATCATCGAGGAGTTCGCCGTGTCGGTGCTCTACACCGCGCCGACGGCGATTCGCGCGTTCATCAAGTGGGGCGATGAGTGGCCGAAAAAGCATGACCTTTCCTCGCTGCGGCTGCTCGGCACGGTCGGCGAGCCGATCAATCCCGAGGCGTGGATGTGGTACTACAACGTCATCGGCGGCGGGCGCTGCCCGATCGTGGATACGTGGTGGCAGACGGAAACCGGCGGGCACATGATTACGCCGCTGCCCGGCGCGACGCCGACGAAACCGGGTACGGCGACGCTGCCGTTCTTCGGCGTGGACGCGGCGGTCGTGGACGACGCCGGAAACGAAGTGCCGCCGGACACGATGGGCAAGCTCGTCATCCGCAAACCGTGGCCGTCGATGCTGCGCACGATTTGGGGCGACAAGGCGCGCTACAAGGAGACGTACTGGAGTGAGTTCAAAGGGATGTATTTCGCGGGCGACGGCGCGCGGCGCGACAAGGCGGGAAACTTCTTCATCATCGGACGCATCGACGACGTGCTGAACGTCGCCGGGCACCGGCTCGGCACGGCGGAAGTCGAGGGCGCGCTCGTCTCGCATCCGGCGGTCGCGGAGGCGGCGGTGGTGGGGCGGCCGGATGAGTTGAAAGGGCAGGCCGTGGTCTGCTTCGTGACGCTGAAGCAAGGCGTGAAGGCGCATCCCGAACTGCGCGGCGAGTTGAAAAAGCACGTCCGCACCGTCATCGGGCCAGTCGCGACACCGGACGATATTCGTTTCACGGAATCGCTGCCGAAGACGCGCTCGGGGAAAATCATGCGCCGTCTGCTCAAACAAATCGCCGCCGGCCAGGCCATCGTCGGCGACACCACGACGCTCGAAGATTTCAGCATTCTGGCGAAGCTCGCCGCGACGCCGGAAGACTGACCGGTGAACCTTTTTGCGCCAGGACTGCGGGAGGCGTCGCGGATTTTTGGACGGCTGCTTGGCCGGGCGCGGCTCCTTTTCGCGCAGCGCAAACTGGCGCGCGCGGAGGTGGAACTCGGCCTGCTCGGCTGGCAGCAGGCGGACTTCGAGGGCGAGGCGCTGCAGCATGTGCGGCAGCTCACGGACTTCGAGCGCGAGCAGTCGCGGCTGACGAATGAAAGCGCGGCGCTGGCGCTGGCGATCCGGCGGCTGCAGGACGAGCGGGCGGTGGCGCGGCAGCAGCATGATGAAAAATGCGCGCAGCTCGAAGCGGAGCGGGCGCGTGTCGCCGCGCCGGTGGCGGAGGACGAGCGGCGGCGCGCGGCACGGCGGCGTGCGCCGTCGCATTTCGGCGAGAGCATCGCGGCGCTGGAGCGTGAGCTG
>JAYVNN010000194.1:0-4969 GCA_043758435.1 Chthoniobacter sp. | reverse complement strand
GTCTCCCACGACTCGCCCTCCCAGCAGTGCGACGGGTCGGCGTTCACCGCGAGCGATTCGTCGTCGTCGCAGATGTCCACGAGCATGAGGAAATCCTCGGCGGTCATCGCAGCGGTGCCGGGATGGATTTCGTGGCAGAGCTTGATGCCGAGCTTGCGCGCATGGTCGCGGATCTTCTTCGTCTTTTTCACAAAACGCTCCTGGCCCTCGGCGATGAGGTCATAGCCCGGCCCTTTCCAAAAACCCCACGGGTAACCGGTGGCCAGCTCCCAGCCAAAGGCCACGCCCCAGAACATCGGCAGCACTTTCAGCCCCAGCTCGGCGGTGAGGTCGAGGAGTTTGAGCACGTAGTTCTCGGCCCACTTCTCGATGTCGCCGACGGACTTTTTCGCCACGTCCGGAGGGATGAACGGGCGGATCGTCGGCGAGCCGGTCCACGCCGTGGTGTGAACCCAGATGGGGCAGTGCGCGGAGATGCCGTCGATGGCGAGGCCGGCGTCGGCGAAGGTGTTGCGGATTTCTTTCGCAGACTTGAAAAGCTTCCCGCCCTGGAGGTGGTAGTTGCTCGGCTGCGCGCCCGCGGCGCCGCTGCGTTTGGCGTAGGCGAGGAAGTCGGCGAGCGGCTTGCCGCCGTGCTGGGCGCCTTCGATGGAGGGATGGTAGCAGGACATGAGGTGGTGTGAGTTGAGGGTTGGGAAATGAAGCGGGCTTTTCGTGTAGCGAGTGCGGATGCGGGGCGCAACGCGATTGTCGCAGCGTCTGCCGCTGCCGCTGTAGGGGAAGCTGTCAGCTTCCCTACGGCGGCGCGGCGACCGCGCTATTTCTCCGCGAGGCAGTAGAGGAAATGTTCGCCGCGGAGATACAGCTCACCGTCGGCGAGTGCGGCGGACGCGCTGAAGGAATCGTCGAGATGATTCACGGCGAGCGCGGCGTTCTCGCGATCGTGCTGCAAGACGACGGTGGTGCCGTCGCGGGCGGTGATGTAGATGCGGCCCGCCGCGCCGACGGGTGAGGCGAAGATGAAATCGCGGATGCCGGGCAGGCGCAGCGGTTCGCCGCGCGCTTCGCCGGTCGCGGGGTCGAGGCGCAGGAGGATGTTTTGGTTGTGGCGGAGAAAGTAGAGCGTGTCGCCGTAGAGCAGCGGCGAGGAGACGTAGGGTGTGAGCCGGTGGAGCTGCCACACCACGGCGTCGGTGCCGGTCAGGTCGCTCTTTGCACCCGCGATGCGGACGGCGAGCATGGCCTGCTCGTAGTAGCTGTTGCCGGCGATGAGCAGGCCGTTCCAAAAGACAGGCGAGGAGACCACGTTGTCGGTCAGCCCGGCGCATTCCCAAAGCTGCGCGCCGGTCGCGAGGTCGTAGCCGCGCACGCGCTTCGTGGCGCTGACGATGACCTGCGCGCGGCCCTCGCTTTCCACGATGAGCGGCGTGGACCACGAGGTCTTTTCATCGCGCGCGACTTTCCACCGCTCCTTGCCGGTGAGCTTGTCGAACGCGTAGAGGAATGACTCGCCCTCGTGATCCCAGCACACGACGAGCGTGTCGCCATGCAGCACCGGCGAACTGCCTTCGCCATGCGCGTGGAGTGTCTGCATTTTGCCGAGGTCGCGCTGCCACAGCACCGCGCCTTTCATGTCCAAGCAGTAGAGCCCGCGCGAGCCGAAGAACGCGTAGATGCGCTCGCCATCCGTCGTCGGCGAGTTCGACGCGAGGCTGCCGGTGACGTGCCCTCCCTCGTGCGGAAACTCCTCGCGCACCACTTTCTGCCACGCAATGCGCCCGTCGCGCCGCTCCACCGCGAGCACCACAAATTGATGCTTGTGCGTGACCGGCACGCCATCGTGCGCGCCCGGCGCGGTGTCATAGACCGGAGGCAAATCCTCGCCCACCGGCACCGCCGCGGTGAGATATACGCGGTCGCCCACCACGATGGGCGACGAGTGCGCCTTGCCCGGCAGCGCGATTTTCCAGCGCACATTTTTCTGCTCGCTCCACTCGGTCGGTGGATTCGCGTGCGGGGCCACGCCATTCGCCAGCGGCCCGCGCCACTGCCTCCAGCCTTGATCCGCAGGCGGCGCGGCGCTTTCCGCGACTGCGGAAACGGCGAACGCGCAGCCCAGCGCGGTGAGCCGGAGAAGGCTGTGTGTGATTAAAAGCAAACGGGTCAGATTTCCAATCGTTCTGCCAGCGCTTCCCGCACGCGTTTCATTTCTTCCGCGGTTAGCGAGCCGAGACGCCTTTCCAGCTTGGCGGCCGAGATCGTCTGCACTTGCTGGAGATGGAATGCTCCGGGTTTGAGAAAAGGCTTTGGAATGTTCAATTCCCAACGATTGCCGCGCAGTGCCGTGGTGTGCAGGAGCACCGTGACCAGATCGAGTTCATCGTCTGCCGGTTCGCCAGTCAAAAGCAGAGCAAGCCGAATCTTTGCCGCCATCCCGAAATCCACAATCCAAACCTCACCTTTGGTCACGCCGGGCATCTTCTGTCTCCAGGCGATCGAGCAGCATCGCGCCTTCCGTGGCCGTGATATTGCAAAGATGAATGTCGGCGTTCTCGTCCGCCAGTTCCTGCAGCCTCTGGCGAACCGCCCGCCGGTCCGCTTCGGGGAGCGTCGGCAGTTCATCAATGATTTGGCTCGTGCTCATGGAAATTGTTTAACCCGAAAGCTCGCACCCGTCACTGACAAGGTTGCCTTAAGTGGCGGAGTCGAATGGTTGGTTTATACCTGCCAGTCCGCTCGGTTTTTCCGGTCTTTCCTTCCTGCCAGCCGCGTGGAGTTTTGCGCGGGTTTGCCCTCAGCCGAGGAAAATCTTGTCCGTGCGCTCGGCGAGAAACTTCAGCCGCGCGGCGTCGCCGCCGGGGACTTCGAGGATGCCCCAGCCGTGGTAGCCGATGTCGTCGAGCGCGCGCATGACGGCGGGCCAGTCGTTGTCGCCTTCGCCCAGCTCGACGCCGAAGCCTTTCCACAGGCCCTGCTCGTCGCGTTTTTTGCGGCTGAATTCCTTGATGTGCAGATTGAGGACGCGCGGGCCGAGGATGCGAATCCACTGCTCGGGCCAGCCGAAATTGATGAGGTTGCCGATGTCGAAATGCCAGCCGACCCACGGACTGCCGATTTCATCGACGAAGCGCGCGGCTTCGAGCGGGCTGAGGAGGAACTGGTTCCAGACGTTCTCTATAGCGATGCGGCATTTCGCTTTCTCAGCAAAGGGGATGGCCTGTTTGATGAGCTCCTGTGAGCGCGTGTAGGCGTCGGCGTAGGAGACTTCTTTGCTGACGACCGCGGGCACGAGCAGGAGACGCTCGCAGCCGAGTTCGCCGGCTTCTTGGAGCGCGAGCTTGAGGCCGTTGAAGCCCTGCTCGCGGACCTTCGGATCATTCGCGCTGAGCGGCTTTCCCCAATGCACGGTGTCAATGACGCCCGCGACCGGCAGCCCGGCATCGGCGCTGGCTTTGATGAGTTCGTCGAGCGGGATGGCGTCCGGCCGGTTCAGTTCGATGCCGTCGAAGCCCGCGTCCTTGACCATTTTGAAACGGTCGGCCACGGATGCGCCGCCCGCGACCATGCCGAGGTTCACGGCTTTTTTGAGCGCGCGTTTTTTCGCGGGCGCATCGTCGGCGGTGCGGGCGAGGGGAGAAAGTACGGCGCTGGCGAGAGTCGCTGCGCCCGCTTGGAGAAAGGATTTGCGGGTCATGGGGCGCGGTTATTGCGACTGAGTTTGGTGGCTCATGATCGCGGCGAAACCGCCAAACGCGATCAATACCAGAACCCCGAGCGCCAAGAAGCAGCCGGCAATAATGAGCGTCGCCTGGCAGTAGGTCTTTTTGCTTGGATGAGTGTCGCTGGAAAAGGCCCAGACGAACATGAGGATGATGCCAACGAATGGGATCATCAGAAGGAGCTGGGTGACGATCCAGTCGCCGACGGTGAGGGGTTTGTATTCGGAGGGTGGCATGGCGCGTAGGGTGTCGGCGGGGGCTGTGAGTGGCTAGCTGAACTTCGTCCGGCCCGGCATGGCGACGGGCGGCACGGGCAGTTTCATTTTCCAGTCGAGCGGCTCGGTGGGGCGGAGGTCTTCCTTCGAGTCCACGGCGTCGTCCCACGACACGGACTGGCCGGTGTAGCCGGCCATGCGCCCGAGGATGCCGACCATCGTAGAGTGCGCGAGTTTTTCGCCGAGGTTCAGCGGCTGGCCCGCGCGGAGTGAGGCGAAGTATTCGTTGTGCTCGACCTGATACATGTCGGGGTGTTCGCCCTCGTATTTCCACGTCGTGCCATCGAGCTGCGTGAGGCGCTGGCTTTTGAAGGCGATGATTTCGCCGGTGCCTTTGGTGCCGAAAACTTTCTCGCCGCTGTGCGAGAAGGTGCCCTGCTGCTGGCGGCAAAAAATGGTGCCCATGCGTCCGCCGGAAAACTCGTAGCCGACGCCGAAGTGATCGAAGACGTGGCCGAACTCCGGCTCGACGCGCTGCTGCCGGCCGGCCACGGACCAGGCGCGGATGGGCGTGTCGTCGTTGAAAGCCCACAGCATTTTGTCCACGGAATGAATGGCCTGCTCGACGAGATGATCGCCCGAGAGCCAGGTGAAATAGAGCCAGTTGCGCATCTGGAATTCGAGGTCGCTCCAGTCTTCCTTGCGCGGTTTCACCCACGGCGAGCCGCCCATGTAGTCGCCATACACCGCGCGCACGTCGCCGATTTCGCCGGCCTGGACGCGCTTGAAAAACTCCCGCTCGCCGGCGGCGAAGCGGTAGCAAAAGCCGGAGAGCAGCCCGAGGTTTTTTTCCTTGGCCTTGGCGACGGCGGCGAGGAAACGCTTCACGCCCGGCGCGTCGGTGGCGCAGGGTTTTTCGCAAAAGGCGTGCTTGCCGGCATCGACGACCTTTTGCAGATGCTCGGGGCGGAAGCCGGGCGGCGTGGTCAGCAGGACGACGTCGATGTCTTTGAGCGCGCAGATTTTGTCGATGGC
>JAYVNN010000193.1:0-4985 GCA_043758435.1 Chthoniobacter sp. | reverse complement strand
CCCCCCGCGAGGTTCTGAAAAAATCGGGCGACGCCATCTGCCATCGCCCGCTAAGTTTTTCCCCGCGCGCCGATTTTCACCAGACTCCCACCATGCTCCGCTCCCCTGCCCTCCTGCTCGCCACGCTGCTCGCCGTCCGCGCTTTGGCGGCGGAGCCGCAGGTCATCAACATCAAAACGCTCCAGGCGCAGATGCGCTATGACGTGACGGATTTCACGGTCGCGCCGGGCGCGGAGGTGCGGATCGTTTTTGAAAATGTGGACAACATGCCGCACAACCTCGTGCTTTTCCAGGCGGGTACAGACGTGGCGGCGGTGGCGATGAAGAACATGGAGAAGCCCGAGGAGGCAATGAAGCGCGACTGGCTGCCGGATGATCCGCGGATGCTGGCGCACTCGAAGGCGGTGGCCCCGAAGACGAAAGACGAGTTCGTTTTCAAAGCGCCGGAGAAGGGCGGGAGCTATCCGTACGTCTGCACCTTTCCGGGGCACGCGCTGAGCATGCAGGGGAAGATGCGCGTGGTGCTGCCGGGGCCGGGGCTGACGGGGTTGAAGTTCGCGCTGTATCTCGGCGATTGGAAAACGCTGCCGGATTTCGCCGCGCTCACGCCGCATCGCGAGGGCGCGGTGGCGGACAATCTGGTGCAGCTCAAGTTCGACGATTACAAAAATCAGTTCGGCGTGGTTTTCACGGGCAAACTGGCCGCACCGAAGGATGGGGATTACACGTTTTACGTCGCGTCGGACGATGGCGGGCGCATCTCGGTGGACGGGAAGAAAGTAGTGGAGGACGACGGCATCCACCCGGCGGCGGTGCGCGAGGGCAAGGTGAAGCTGAAGGCGGGCGAGCATGAGTTCCGGCTGGAATATTTTCAGGCGGCGGGTGAGGCGGAACTTTTCGCGGCGTGGAGCGGCGAGGCTTTCACGATGACGCCGCTCTCGAAGTGGGCACCGGCGGGCGTGCTCGCCGCAGGGCCGAAGAAGAAAAAGGACGAGACGCCGAGCATCCCGCTCGTGGTGGGAATAGAGCCGGTGCTTTACCGGAACTTCATCGCGAATGCGGGCGGGCGTCCGATCGCGGTGGGGTATCCGGGCGGCGTGAATCTGGCGTGGAGCGTGGATCAGTTGAATCTCTCGCTGCTGTGGCGCGGGGCTTTCATGGACGCGGGGCGGCACTGGACGGATCGCGGCGGCGGCGAGCAGGCACCGCTCGGCTACGATCTGCTGCGGCCCACCGTGGATGTCGCGCCGCCTTTCGCCGTGCTGACCTCCGCCGATGCGGAGTGGCCCAAGGCTGTGAAAAAAGCCGACGGCTCGGAAAATCGCGCCGACGGCTTTCAATGGAAGGGCTACACACTCGATGCGAAACGCTTCCCGACATTCCTCTACGAATGGGGCGCGGTGAAAGTGAGCGAGCGCTACGAGGTCGCGGGCGACGGCACGCTCGTGCGGACGCTGAAGCTCGCGGGGCCGATCCCGGCGAATGCGTATCTGCGCATCGCCAGCGGGACGATTCAGCCGGCGGACAAAGGGTTCGCCGTGGATGGCGGGGTCTTCGATGTGCAGGGCCGGAGCTTTGAAAACAAATACGCCGTTGCCGCGCCGGGCGCGCAGCTCGCGGGGCGCAATCTCGTGGTGCCGGCGCGGGCGGAAATCAAGATAACCTACGCGTGGCCGAACACCCACGCGGGCCACGCACACTAAAACCTGTCATGCAACTTCACCGAGACTCCGCACCGGCGGGCCAAAAGCCCGAAACAAGCCAGCCCAGGGCAACGCCCTGGGAACCAATCATGCAAGCCGCAAGCCCTGAAAGGGCGGGACTACGAAATCGGTCACGCATCGTTCTTTCGCCCTTTCAGGGCTGGGGTCGTTCTTTCGCGAAACCCAGGGCGTTGCCCTGGGCTGGCTTGTGGACGCACCTTTGGTGCTCGCTCCGCGCCACCACGTCAGTTCTCGCCACCGCGCTTGTCCTCGCCACCACGCTCGTCCGCGCCGCCGATCCGCAGGAATCCGACTACTACAAGATCACCACTTTCGAGACGCCGCAGGACACCGCGCTCGAAGTCAGCTCCATCGAACTGCTCCCCGGCGGCAAGCTCGCGCTCGGCACGCGGCGTGGCGAAATCTGGACGGTGGCAGGCGCGCAGGGCGACCCGGCGAAAGTGCAGTACCAGCTCTTCGCCGCCGGTCAGCACGAGGTCATGGGCCTCGCATACAAAGACGGCGCGCTGTTTGAAACCAACCGCTACGAAGTCGCGAAGCTCACCGACAGCGATGGCGACGGACGCGCCGACAGCTTCCTCACCGTGTCCGACAAATGGGGTGTGAGCGGCGACTACCACGAGTACGCCTTCGGCTCGCGCTTCGACAAAAACGGCGACCTGTGGGTGGTGCTTTGCCTCACCGGTTCATTCAGCAGCAACACGGAATTCCGCGGCTGGGCCATGCGTGTGAAACCCGACGGCACGCTCGTCCCGACGTGCAGCGGCATCCGCTCGCCCGGCGGCATGGGTTTCGACGCCGACGGCGAGGTCTATTACACCGACAACCAAGGCCCGTGGCACGGCGCGTGTACGCTCCAGCACTTGATCCCCGGCTCGTTCCAAGGCCATCCCGGCGGTTTCAAATGGTACGACAAAGCGCTGAACATGGGGCCGCGTCCCGTGGAGCCGAATGACAAGAGCTACATGGTCACCGAGCGCACGCGCGTGAAGGAACTCGTGCCGCCCGTCGTGTACATGGTGCATGGCAAAGTCGGCAACTCGTCGTCCTTCATTTGCTGCGACTTGAGCAAAGGAAAATTCGGACCCTTTCAAACGCAGCTCTTCATCGCCGACCAGAGCCACTCGAATGTCTCGCGCGTTTTTGTCGAGGAGGTGAACGGCATCAAGCAGGGCGTCGTCATCCCGTTTGTGAAGGGCTTCAAGTCCGGACTCATCGGCGGGCGCATGACCGAGGACGGGCAGCTATTTGCCGGCGGCTCCGACCGCGGCTGGGGAGCAAAAGGCGGCAAGCCGTACAGCTTCGAGAGGCTCGACTGGACGGGCAAAGTCCCGTTTGAAATCCACGAGATGCACGCCCGGCCCGATGGCTTCGAGCTGACCTTCACCGAGCCCGTCGATACCGCCACCGCGGGCAATCCCGAGAGCTACAAGGCGCGCGAATTCACCTACCTCTACCGCGCCGAATACGGCGGGCCGGAGATCGACGAAGTGATCCCGCAGATCAGCAGGGCCATCGTCGCCGAGGACAAAAAATCCGTGCGCCTGACTTTCGACAAACTGACGAAAGGCCACATCCACGAGTTGCATCTTGATGGCGTGAAATCCGCCGCGGGTCTGCCGGTGCTGCATCCCGTCGCGTATTACACGCTGAACGAAATCCCGGCGAAATAGCGGCGACTGTTGGGGAAGCTGACAGCTGCCCCTACAGTCGCGCGATCCCATGAACATCCACGCACTCATCGCCGCGCTCGCGCTGTCTGCGACCGTGCTCGCGGAGCCGGTGAGCTTTCGGCGGGAGGTCGCGCCGCTGCTGCACCGGCGGTGCACGGCGTGTCATGGCGAGGAGAATGCGAAGGGCGGTTACCGGCTGGATTCTTTCGAGCGAATGAGCAAAGCGGGCGACAGCGACGCAGCCCCGCTGGTCGCGGAAAAACCTGACGCATCGGACATCTACGCGCGACTCATCGAGCGGGACGCGAATGACCGCATGCCGCAAAAAGCCGACGCGCTCCCACCCGCCGAGATCGCGCTGATCGAACGATGGATCAAGGAAGGCACGGTCAATGACGCTGGCCCGCCGAACCGCCCGCTCGCGGAACTCGTCCGCGAATCGCTGCTCCTGCCCGCGCCGGAAAAGTACGCGCGTCCCGCGCCTGTGACCGCGCTCGCCTTCAGCCCCGACGGCACGCAGCTCGCCGCGAGCGGTTACTACGAAATCACGCTCTGGGACATCGAGACGGGCGCGCTCGTCCGGCGCATCGGCGGCCTGCCGCAGCGCATCACCTCGCTCGCGTGGAATGCGAAAGCGAACCGCATCGCCGTCGCGGGCGGCTCGCCGTCGCAGTGGGGCGGCATCTTTCTCATCGACCCCACCGCGGGCTGGCAGGTGCGGCTCCTCGCGGATCTGCCGGACACCGCGCTGAGCGTGGTTTTCAATCCCGATGGAAAGCTGCTCGCGGCCTGCGGCGGCGACCGCGCCATCCGGCTGTTCGATACCGCGAGCGGGAAGCAGACGCGCCTTTGGAAACAACATGCGGACTGGGTGCAGACGGTCGCATTCACCGGCGACGGCACGCGCCTCGTCTCGGCCAGCCGCGACCGGATGGCGCGGGTTTTTTCCATCGAGAGCGGCGAGACGGTGACGACTTACGACGACCACGCCGCGCCCGTGCTCGCGGCGGCATTTTTGGCCAATGGCACGCAGGCCTTTTCCGTCGCGCGCGGGCAGCCGGTGCATTCGTGGGACGCCGCGAGCGGTCAGCACAAAACGGAATTTGCCGACGCCGGACGCGAAGTGCAGACGCTCTTGCCCACGCCTTTCGGCCTGCTCACGGGCTCGACGGATCACACCGTGCGGCTCAGCCAGTTCAGCGACCACCGCACGCAGATGATTTTCCGCGGTCATCGCGATTGCGTGGAAGCGCTCGCCTTCGCGCCAGGCGGTCGCGTCTTCGCCAGCGGCGCGCACGACGGCGAAGTGTGCGTGTGGAATCTCGCGTGCGAAACGTGGGTGCGGCGCTTCGTGACGAGCCCGTAGCGCCGGCAAAAGCTGCTTGGACTTCAGTCCAAACGCCGGCCGACTTTGGACTGAAGTCCAAGCTACTTTGCCGGAGTTACCGTTGGCGTTTGCACGGTCGGAGCTGGCGCGGCAATGGGCGGTGCGATCGGCGTCGGAGGCACCGGCGTGGCCGCGGGTGTGGCCCCGGTGCGGAAAAGCGCCTTGGCGGCTTTCGCGCCGGCTCCAGTCATTTTTTCGGCA
>JAYVNN010000192.1:0-4997 GCA_043758435.1 Chthoniobacter sp. | reverse complement strand
CATCTGCTTGCGTTCATTGGGCAGCAGACTCCAGAGCTTTTGGAAAAAGAAATCGAGGTACTGCATGGCGAACGGATGCACGGCGAGGCGTCCGAAATTTCCGCCGACGATGACCGGGGTGAATTTGCCGCCCTTAACCTCGAGCCGGTAAAGCACGCCCGAATAAAACGGCATCCCGAAGAGTGCCTGCTCCGAGCCGATGTGCATGACGCCCGGCAGCAGGTTCACGTAGGCGCGCTTGAACTCCATGCCCGCCGTCCCGCCGTCCTTCGACTTGAGGCGCTGCTGCAGATAGCCGTTCACGTCGCTCTCGGCGAAGTCCACGCGCTTCGGCTGCGGGGCATTGACCACCTCCATCATCTCGTCGCTGATGAAACGCTGCGGCAGTTCCTTGCTCACCTCCGGCACGCCGTCGGGCTTTTGGGTGATGAGAAAAAGCGCGGCGAGAATCGCCGAATAAATCAGCACATTGACCGCCGTTTTAATCTCGCGCATGCCGCCGCCCGTCTTCGGGTTGGTCATCTTGGCGATGCGTTTGCGCGCCTGCACGGGCGTCTCCGTTTTCGCACCGCCCTCCTCCTCCTTCGGCAGCAGCGAGCGGTCGAGTTTCGCGCCGCAGTTGTGGCAATAGACGCGCTCGGCTTCGTTTTCGTAGCCACATTGTCCGCAGGGGAGATTGGCTGGCGCGGCGGGGTCGGATTTCTTGGCCATGTCTATTCGGTTTTCTTTTTCGGGGTCGGTTTAGATTTCTCAGGCGCGGGTTTGGCGTCGGCTTTTTTCGTCTCGGCGGTCTTCGTTTCCGCAGGGCCGGAGTCGCTTTTCGCCGAGGCCTTGTAGCCCTCGCTGCGGTAGTCGGTGATGTAAAATCCCGACCCTTTGAAAATCAGCCCCGCGCCCGTGCCGAGCAGGCGCTTCACTTTTCCTTTGCCCCAGGTCTTCATCTGGCAGCGGTCCTTTGGGCACACCGTCAGCGCGGCGTCTTTCATCGAGTGGAAAATCTCGAAGGTCTTTTTGCACTTCTCGCACTGGTAATCGTAGGTCGGCATCGGGGTTGTCGGCACTTTCCTCTGGGAAAAGCAGTCCGTGGATTAGCAGAGCGCGTGCTGTGCCGCAAACGATTGTTCCCGCCTTGACGCTCCCCGCTTCGCCGATAACCTCCCGCCTCTTGAAAATCTCCCACCTCATGCCGCGAACCCTCGGCCTGCTCGTCCTCGCCGCCATTTTCACCACCGCCTGCGCCCGCCGCGACCCGCGTTTCAACGACGAGACCGTCTATCTCGGCGGCTTCCACAGCACCCGCACGAACGCCCCGCGCGCCGGTGACACCGTCTCGTACTGGGACGGCGACGGCATCCCCGGCGCACCCTCCATCCGCATCAGCCTCAATGAGCAGCGCGCCTATTTCTATAAAGGCGGCGAACTCGTGGGCATCTCGGCCATCTCCACGGGGCGCGAGGGTTTCGGCACCAATGCCGGCAGTTTCAAGATCATCCAGAAAGACAAGGATCACGTCTCCTCCCGCTTCGGCGACTACATCGCGCCGGACGGCACGATCATTAAAAAAGAGATCGACCGCGACAAAGACCCGATGCCCAAGGGCGCGATTTACGACGGCGCGCGGATGCCCTATTTCATGCGCATCGTCGGCGGCACGGGCATGCACGAGGGCTTTCTCCCCGGCTACCCGGCCTCCCACGGCTGCATCCGCATGCCCGGCCAGATGGCGGAGATTTTTTTCCGCAATGTCTCCGTCGGCACTCCCGTGAGCGTCACGAACTGACCCGCGTGGCTGTCCCGGAAATCTCCGTCGCCGAAGCGCGCGAGCGGCTCGCCAGCGCGAACCCGCCGCGGCTCATCGACGTGCGCGAGCCCGAGGAATTTGCCGTCGCCCGCATCGCCGGAGCCGAGTTGCTCCCGCTTTCGCAATGGCCGGCCATCGCCGCGGAAAAGCTCGCCGATCCCGCGCAGCCGCTCCTCATCCACTGCCACCACGGCGGGCGCTCCGGCCAGGCGGTGGCGTTTCTCCTTCGCAACGGCTTCACCAACGCGACGAACGTCGCCGGCGGCATCGACGCCTGGTCGCAGGAAATCGACCCGGCGGTGCCGCGCTACTGACTGCGCCGCTGTAGGGGAAGCTGCCAGCTTCCCCTACAGCGGCGAGCGCAGGTTTACCGGCTTCGAGCGCCGGGCGCGCATTTTAATGTTCAGCATTTCGACGGCGAAGGAAAACGCCATGGCGAAATAAATGTAGCCCTTTTCGATATGCTGCCCGCAGCCGTCGGCAATCAGCACCACGCCGACGAGCAGCAGAAAGGACAGCGCGAGTATCTTGATCGTCGGGTGGCGGTTCACAAACGCGCTGATCGCCCCGCTCGCCGCGAGCATCACGAGCATCGCGAGGATGACCGCGGCGATCATCACTTGAATGTGTTGCGCAAGGCCCACGGCGGTGACCACGGAATCAATTGAGAACACGATGTCGATGACCACGATTTGCGCGATGACACTGCCGAGCGTGGCCCCGCCTTTCGCGGCCTGCGCGTGGTCTTCGCCTTCGAGACTGCCGTGGATTTCGTGGACGCTTTTCCAGAGCAGAAAAAGCCCGCCGCTGAGCATCACGAGGTCTTTCCCCGAGACCGGATGCGCGAGCACACGGAAGAGTTCGCCGGTGAGTTTCGTGAGCCAGAAAATCGAGCACAGCAGGAGGATGCGGGCGACGAGCGCGATCATCAGCCCGAGCGTGCGCGCGCGGCCCTGCTGCGCGGCGGGGAGCTTCCCGGCGAGGATCGAGATGAAGATGATATTGTCGATGCCGAGGACGATCTCGAGCAGGGTGAGCGTGACGAGGCTGATCCAAAAGGCGGGGTCGGCGAAAGGCATGAGCGGAGAGGGAAAAGGCGAAAGGCCAAAGGCTAAAGACTAAAGTGGGAGCGGCGGATTCTTTTTCGTCTTTCGTCTTTGGCCTTTGGGCTTTTTCCTCTGCGCCCATGTTCACGCGCCGTCATTTTCTCCGCACACTGCCGCTGCTCGCGCTGCCGCCCGCGCTGCATGCCGAGCCGGCGGCGGAAGTGCGCATCGGCATCGAGCGCGGCGCGTGGGGGCAGGCAGGGCCGGCGGACATCGCGAAGGTCGTGGAGGCGGCGGCGGGCGAGATTTGGAAATGGTGCCCGCACAGCCGCATCGAAGGCATCCGCATTTACCACCGCACGGATTTTCCGCAGACGGATTTTGGCCGCGCGCCGGACGGGCGGATTTCCATCGGGCTCGCGGCGGAGAATCCGCGCTGGTCGCAGTTCGCGTTTCAATTCGCGCACGAGTTTTGCCACGCCCTCGCGCAGCACAGCGAGACGGGGATGCGCGGCTGGCATGAGCCGCAGCATGCGAATCTGTGGTTCGAGGAATCGCTCTGCGAGACCGCCTCGCTCTTTGCCCTGCGCCGCATGGCCGAGACGTGGAAAACCCGCGCGCCCTACCCGAACTGGCGCGGCTACGCACCCGCGCTCGCCAAATACGCCGCCGACCGCCTCGCGCAGCGCGAACATCAGCTCCCCGCCGGGCTGACCTTCGCGGCGTGGTTCGCGCAAAACGAAAACGCCATGCGCGCCAACGCGGCGCTGCGCGAGAAGGACGTCATCGTGGCGCGGCAGCTCCTCCCGCTTTTCGAGACCGCGCCAGAAAACTGGGAAGCCGTGACCTTTCTCAACCACGGCCCCCGCGTGAAAGGGAAAATCTTCACCCGCAAACTCGCCGACTGGCAGGCCGCCGCGCCCGCCGCGCACCGCGGATTCATCGCCCGGATCGGCGCGGTCTTCGGCCTGCGCATAGGGTAGAGATGGCACCGCAATGGTTCTCGCTCTGCGGACGCTCCGGAGTGCCGTCTCTACTTTTTCGGCCACTGCCAGCTTTCGTCGAAAAAGCCGGCGTCCACGACTAGGCCAGGCCAGTGCGCGCTCGGCGGGGTGCGGAGGTCGATGATCGCCCAGTCGGGCAGCTTCGGCGTTTGCAGCGCGTTGGTCGTGGTGCTGCCTTCGCGGAAGGTGAAGCCGCTGTTGAGGACGATGTAGCGTTTCGGGTTCGCGGGGTTTGGAAAAATGAGGATCGGTGCGTGATCGGCGGCGGAGTATTTGGCGGTGCCGATTTGCACGGAGTCGGCGGTCCACGAGAGCGGGAACTGCGGCACGGTTTTCGAGTGCGCCGCGCGCTCCATGATCGACTTGATCGCGCGGCTGCTCGACGGATCGCCCCAGAGGATGAGGTTGGAATTGGCGACATCCTCCGCGGTCAGCGCGGTGTCGTCTTTCACCCGGACATCGCCGCGGAAGACGCGCCGCCATTCGGTGATGGCGCGTTCCATTTCGCTCTTCGTCCACGCGCCGAGCTTGTCGTTGAGCGGCTTCCCGGTCGGGCGGATGAAAATGAACGAGTCCACGAAAGCGTCGTCGATCGGCCCGGTGAGGCCGTGCGTTTTGCCCGCGGCGGTCGCCGTGGGCGTCGCCTCCCATTTGCCGCCCGCGACCTTGGCGAAGTGCGCCGTCCAAAAATCCTTCACCGGCGGGCCGACGACTTCCTGCCCGTCGATGACCACGCGCGGCGGGTGCGTTTTGTCGAGCGGCGCAGGCGCTACAGGCAGCGCGATGGTGAAGGCCGCAACGTTCTTCGTCTTCACGCGGAAGCCGCCCTCGTCCACCAGCTCGGCGTCGATGTCGGCGCGCTCGTAGTGCTTTTCGAGCGCATCAAGCGTGATCCATTTCATCGTCGGATAGCGCAGCGTGTAGGTCGTGAAGCGCACCTTCGGCGGCATCACCGCGGTGCCGGCGGCGACCCGCTCGTCGAGCCAGGCGGCGAGCTGCTTCTTCGCACCGGGCTCATATTTGTGCGCGGTGTTTGGCCCAATGAGCCGTTCCATTTTCACGCCCTCGGTGGCGCAGATTTTTTCCATCATGTCGGCGCTCGCGCGCTGCGGGTCGATCTCGCCGGAGTAGGCCATGAGCGGGTTG
>JAYVNN010000191.1:0-5005 GCA_043758435.1 Chthoniobacter sp. | reverse complement strand
CCCTACAGCGGCGGCGCGGCAAAGGTCTGGCCGGTGACCCGGGCGCGGATTTCATAGCCGGTCGCGCGAATTTCCAAATGCACCGCCCCTGCGCGATCCTGACGGAAAACCGTGATCCCGCGCGCGGCCACGCTTTGCTCCCACGCATCGAGTTTTTCCGGCGGTTCGCCGTAGGCGAGCCCGCTGCAAATGACGGCCCGCGGCTGCACGCGCGCGAGGAAATCGAGCGTGCCTGAGAGGTCTTTCGCATGCTGGCCTTTCACCACGATGTCGCTGCGCAAGTCGGACTCGTTTTCGATGAGCCACTGCTCGGTCGCGAAGCCGCTGTCGGACATGAAAAGCACGCGTGTGCCCGCGGCTTCGAGCTGCACGACGAGCGCCTTGTCATCGGCGGTGGCGCGCTGAATACCGGCTGGCGGATAGAGCACGCGGAGCATCGCGCCGCCGAGATGAATCACATCGCCGCGCTCGTAAAGTCCTTTGCCCAGGCCGCGCCGCGCGAGTTCGGCGTGGAAATTTTGGCGCGTGGGCGAGCGGTCGCGGAGGACGGAATCGGCGAGGAAGCGCGGGCGGAAATCGTCGAGCGCGGAGAGCGCACCGCCGATGTGCTTCACGTCGCCGTGCGTGAGCAGGAGCCCGTCGAGCCGGTTCACACCGCGGGTGCGGAGGTAGGGCAGGACGATGCGGTCGTAGGCCACCTCGCCACCGCAATCGAGCAGCCAGTCGCGCCCACCCGCGCGCAGATGCGCCGCGCCGCCCTCGCCGAGATCGAGCACGGTGATCTCGCAGACCGGCGCAGGCGAAAGGCGCGGAACCTCGACGTAGTGCCAGCCGCCGGGAATGAGCGCGCAGACTTTCAAAACGGCGAGCAGCGCCTTCGCGCAAAACCAGTTCGCGTTGTTGCACAGCACCGCGCCCATTTTCCACAGCGGCGCGGCGAGCAGTGTGGCTATACCGAGCACGAGCACGACGAAGGCGAGCGGCACCGCGATCACGTTGGCGAGCAGCGCGGACGGGGAGAAAAGGTGGAAGTATCCCGCAGTGAAAAGCAGCGAGCCAACCCACGCGGAAACAGTGACACCGAGCGCGGCGGCGAATTTTTCTGAGACCACCGCGCCGGCCTGCTGCGGCCAGCGCCAGAGCGCGCGGGGCAAGTAAGCATCAGGCTTCCCGAGCGGTTCGAGGCGGCGCGAGATTTTTCCCGAGAGCCAGACGATAACGATCACGAGGACGAAGGAAAACTGGAAGCCCGGCGAAAAAAGCTGGTTCGTGTCCCACGCGAGAATCGCGAAGGCGGCGGCGCCGAGGCTGTTGAAGGCGAGTGGGCGGCGATCCACGAGATGCGCGATGAGGATGAGCGAGCACATGATCGTGGCGCGCACGCAGCTCGCGGTGAGGCCGGTGACGAGCGCGTAGCCGGCGAGGATCGGGATGGTGAGGAGAATGGCGGGCACGCGCCCAATGCGCAGAGGGCGGAGGATGAAAAGCGCGATGGCGGCGAGCATGGCGACATTCAGCCCGCTGACCGCGAAGAGGTGCATGGTGCCGGTGCGCTGGAAAAGCGCCTTCATCTCCTGCGGCGTCTCACCGCGCAGGCCGAGGACCATGCTCGTGATGAGGTCGGAGATTTCCGGCTCGTCTTCGAGATCGAGCGCGAGGCGGCTCTGAATCCAATGCGACGCGCGGTAGGCAAAATCCTGCGCGGGATTTCCGAGGCCGTGGCCCTCGATGCGGCAGTCGTTCGCAAAGCGCGTGCGGATTTCCGACCACACGCCCTGGCGGTGCTCGTAGCCGGTGAAATCGAACTGCCCCGGGTTGCGCGTGGGCTCGAGGTTCGCGGCGCTGCCGGTGAGCAAAACGCGGTCGCCGTAGGCGGGGATTTCTTTCCCGGCCCAGCTCACATTCACGACCACATCCGACGGACGCACCACGCCGCCGAGGCTGATGGATGCAAGCTTCAGCCGGAACCGGCAAGTCGTGTGGAGGGTGAAATATGACGGCTTTTCCGGCTCGTCCCAGACGATGCCCGTGGCCTGTGCGACCCGCGGGCCGGCGGCGAATTCGCGCGCGAGTTCCTTCGCCGCATTCCCATGATGTCGCAGCGTGTGGAGCGAAAAAAACGCGAGCCCGCAGAACAGCCAGCAGCCGACGGTGATGGGCCGCAGGAGCAGCGCGAGCGCGACCGCAGCCGTCAGCGCGAGCGGCCATGACGCCTCCACCGGCCAGCGATCCGCGGCGAAAATCCCGAGCACCGCGCACAGCGCCAGCGCGACGAAAGGCTGGCGCGGTCGCGGCTGCGAAAGCGTCATGCGCGCAGGGCGAGGACTTCGCGTTCGTAGCGTTTCGCGTCGGCGAGCCAAGCGGGGCCGACAAGCGTTTCATGTCTGCGGCAGTGCTCGTCCCAGACGGCACCGAAGGGCATGGATTTGAGTTCTTCGAGCAGCGCAAGGCGCGAGGTGAAATCGCCGGCGGCTTCGTGCGCGCGGAGTTGCGCGGTGGGTTCGAGCAGGGCGAGGAGCAGCGCCTTTTGCGCGGCGCGCGTGCCGATGACCCAGGCGGCAATGCGGTTGATCGAGGCGTCGAAAAAATCGAGGCCGATGTGCGTGCGGGCGAGGAAGCCGCCGCGCACGATCTCCTCGAAAATGGCGCGCGTCGGGTCGTCGAGCAGGACGACGTGATCGCTGTCCCAGCGGACGCCGCGGCTGACGTGGAGCAGAATCGCGGGCACGAATTGCAGGACGCTGGAGATTTTGTCAGCGAGGCTTTCGGTCGGGTGAAAATGGCCGGCATCGAGGCAGAGCAACTTCTGCCGCGTGACCGCGTAGCCGAGGTAAAACTCGTGCGAGCCGACGACGTAGCTTTCGCTGCCAATGCCGAAGAGCTTGGACTCCACGGCGTCGAGATGGAGCGCGGGATCGAGCGCCTCGTCGAAGATTTCATCGAGCGCGGCGGCGAGCCGTTCGCGCGGGGCTTGGCGGTCGATGGGCTGGTCTTTCAAGCCGTCGGGAATCCACACATTCGTCACGGTCGCTGAGCCGAGCTGTCGGCCCATCTCCGCGCCGATGCGGCGGCAGGCGATGCCGTGGTCGATCCAGAATTTGCGCACGGCGGCGTCCGCGTGGCTGAGCGTCGCGCCGTCGTTCGCGAGCGGGTGGGAGAAAAAAGTGGGGTTGAAATCGAGGCCGAGGCCGCGCGCTTTGGCCCAATCCACCCAGCCTTGGAAGTGCGCGATGGTGTAGGCGTCGCGGTCGATTTTCTGGCCGCCGAGTTCCGCGTAGCAGGCGTGGATATTCACGCGATGCCGACCGGGAATCAGCCTCAGTGCTTGATCCAGATCGGCGCGGAGTTCGTCGGCCGTGCGCGCTTTGCCGGGAAAATTGCCCGTCACGGCGAGGCCGCCGCCGAGTTCGCCGCCCGCTTTTTCAAAGCCGCCCACGTCGTCGCCCTGCCAGCAGTGGAGGGAAATCGGCGTGCTCGCGAGGGTGGCGAGAGCGGCTTCGGAGTCGGCGCCGAGCGCGGCGTAGGCTTCGCGGGCGAGGGCGTAGGCGGGGGTGCTCATCGGCCCGCGAAGCTAGGCGCGGAGCGCGCGCGGTGGCAATGCACTTAATGGCTGACAGGCCCGGTGTGCGGGGGAAACTGAGGGCATGACGATTCCAAAAATGCGCCGGCAATTTGCGAGCGACAACTGGGCGGGCATCTGCCCGGAGGCTTGGGCGGCGATGGCGGAGGCGAATGCGGATCATGCGCCGAGCTATGGCGCGGACGCGTGGACGGCGGAGGCGGTGCGGCTGGTGCGCGAGGTTTTCGAGACGGATTGCGACGTGCATTTTGTCTTCAACGGGACGGCGGCAAACTCGCTCGCGGTGGCGGCGATGTGCGCGCCGTTTGAAAGCACGGCCTGCCATGAGTACGCGCATCTCGCGACGGACGAGTGCGGTGCGCCCGGCTTTTTCGCCCACGGAACGACGCTCGTGCGGCTGCCGGGTGCGCTGGGAAAAATCGCGCCGGACGCGGTCGCGCGCGCCGTGCGGATGCGGCGCGATGTGCATGCGCCGGTGGTGCGCGCGGTGAGCATCACGCAATCGACGGAACTCGGGACGGTCTATGCGCCGGAGGAAATCGCGGCGCTCGGGGAAGCGGCGCGGGCGCTTGATCTGCGGCTGCACATGGACGGGGCGCGGTTTGCGAATGCGGTCGCGTCGCTCGGCGTCGCGCCGCGGAAAATCACGCGGGACGCGGGCGTGGATGTGCTCTCGCTCGGCGGGACGAAGAACGGGCTGCCGTGCGGCGAGGCGCTGGTTTTTTTCAACCGCGAGCTGGCGCGGCAGTTTGAATACCGGCGGAAGCAGGGCGGGCAGCTCGCGTCGAAGATGCGCTTCCTCGCCGCGCCGTGGGTGGGCGTGCTGCGCGACGGCGCTTGGCTGCGGCACGCGGCGCACGCGAATGCGCGGGCGGCGCAGCTCGGCCTCGGGGTGGGGGCGCTGCCTGGCGTGCGTCTGCTGTACGCGCGGGAGGCGAATGTGGTTTTCGGCACGCTTCCGTCGCCGATGCTCGCGGGGCTGCGCGCGCGCGGCTGGGAGTTTTACACGGATGTCGGCCCCGACGGCGCGGCGCGGCTGATGTGCTCGTGGGACACCACGGCGGAAGACGTGGCCGCGTTCCTGCGCGACGCCGCGGCTTTGGCGGCATGAAAATCCCCGTGCGCTTGCGCTCCCGGCGGCGGCGTGCATCCTCCCGCCGATGACCCCCGTGGAAAGCTATCTCGCCGATCTCGCCGCCGTGCGCGGGGCGGGCACGGCGGAGACTTCGGGCTATCCGGCGCTGGCGCGGCTGCTCAATGAAATCGGCGGCGCGCTGAAGCCGAAGATCACCGCGGTCATTCATCCGGCGAATAGCGGCGCGGGGTTGCCGGACGGCGGCTTTTTTTCGGCGAAGGAACTGCGCCGGCAGCCCGGCGAAAGCGCGCTGCTCAAGCTCAACCCCGAGCGCGGCGTGCTGGAGGTGA
>JAYVNN010000190.1:0-5029 GCA_043758435.1 Chthoniobacter sp. | reverse complement strand
AGCTCATGCGCGCCGACCTCGTCGTCGGCTTCAACGTCATCAGCTTCGATTACGAAGTGCTCATGGGCTACACCGCCTACGACCTCCCGCACCTTTGCCAGACGCTCGACATGCTCGTGGAGGTGGAAAAAAAACTCGGCCACCGGCTCAGTCTCGACGCCGTCGCCACCGCCTCCCTCGGTGTCGGCAAAACCGCCGACGGCCTCGACGCCATCCGCTGGTGGCGCGAAGGCAAGCTGCGCGAAATCGCCGAGTACTGCTGCTTCGACGTGAAATGCACCAAGCTCGTCCACGAGTTCGGCGCGGCGAAAAAGCAGCTCTTCTACAACGACCGCTTCCAGCAGCGCCGGAGCGTGGCAGTCGAGTGGTGAGGTCACGCGCGGCGCGAGAATCTGAATGACATCGCGCGGCGCGAAACCTACTCAACAACGCGTGAGTCGCCCCACGCCTTGGAAAATCGCCGACCTCATCGACTTCGAGTGCCTGCTCGCGGGCGACACGGGCGCGGAGCAAACGCGCTGGCGCGGACGGCTGCCAGACGCGGGTGACGACGCGGAAGGGCGGAGGCGTCTTTTCAAAGCGTGGCTCTACCTGCGGCGCGGTGAGACGGACGAAACGCTGCCGGGAAAAAGTGTGGAGGGTGGCTGGAGCACGCTGCTCGCGCTGAGCCTGGTCGCCGGCACTACGCTCGGCGCGAGTGTCACGGGCGCGCTGCTGCACTACAAAGGCGCCGAGCCAGTGAATGTCTCATGGTTCCTCGCCTGCACGGTGGGCGTGCAGATGCTCGTGCTCGCGGCGGCTTTCGCGCTGTGGCTGCTGCGCGCGCTCACGGATTGGTTCGACGACTTTCACCCGCTGCGCGGACTCCTCGCCGGGCTCGTTTGGGCGTGCAGCTTTGGGTTGCGACGCCTGCCCGGCGAGCGGCGCGAGCGCCTGCGGGCCAGCCTCGCGGTGCTCGGGCGGAAGCGCGAGATCTACGGCTCGCTCGCGGTGTGGCCGCTCCTCATTGTCACGCAGCTTTTCGCGGTAACATTCAACCTCGGCATCCTCTCCGTCCTCGTCGCGTACGTCAGCACCACGGACCTTGCCTTTGCCTGGCAGTCCACGCTGCACCTCGGCCCGGAAGCCGCGTACCGCCTTGTTTCCGCGCTGGCCGCGCCGTGGGCGTGGTGTGTGCCGAACGCGCATCCGACGCTCGCCCAAGTCATCGCGAGCCGCTTCTCGTACAGCGAAGGCATCGCGCCGCTCGACCGCGCAGCGATGGCGTCGTGGTGGCCGTTCCTTTGCTACGCTGTGGCTTTTTACGGGCTGCTCGTGCGCGGTGCGCTGCTCATTTTCGCGGCGGTGAAACTGCGCGCGGGTTTGCGCGGGCTGACGTTTGACCACGAGGGCTGCAACGCGCTTTTCCGCCGGCTCACCGGCCCGGTGGTGCAGGCGCAGGCCGGCACCGCGGCGCTGGAAATCCCGGCGGCCGCCGCGCCGTTCGCCGCACACGCAGCGCGCGGTGGCGCGTGCCTCGCGCTCGTGGCGGCGGATGTGGAGCTGCCCGCAGAACAGCCAGCGGCCTACATCGGCAAGGCTTTCGGCTGGCGCGTGATGCAGACGCTGCCCGTGCAGATCGACCACCCGAGCGGCAACGCGGACGCGCTCGCCGCTCTCTGCGCGCCTATAGGGGAAGCTGGCAGCGTCCCCTACAGGCGCGCAGAGAGCGTGGTCATCGTCGTCCGCGCGCGGCGGGCGCCGATCAAGGCTATCGCGCTCTTTTTGCAAAAAGTGGCAGACGCGGCGGGCGCAAAAACCGAGGTCATCCTGCTGCTCGTCGGGCGCAAAGACGGCGCGGGTTTCGCGCGCGTCGAGGACGGGGAGTTCGCGCACTGGAAAAACTTCCAAGCGATTCACGGACTGCGGTTGAGTTTGGAAAAATGGAGCCCGGCATGAACGAAGGAACGCCGACATTTGCCATCGTGGGCGCGGTCAATCACGGGAAGTCGTCCGTCGTTTCCACGCTCGCGGAAAACGATCAGGTGCGGATCAGCGCGATGCCCGGCGAGACGGTGCAGTGCCAGCGTTTCGAGCTGCGCGACCTTTTCGTTTTCTACGACACGCCGGGTTTTCAAAACGCCATCGACGCGCTGGCCCAGCTCGCGCCCGCGGCGCAGGCGCGCGAGCCGCTGGCGGTGTTTCGGGAGTTCATTGCGCGGCATCGCGGGGGCGCGGAGTTCGAGGCGGAGTGCCTGCTTTTTCAGCCGGTCGTCGAGGGCGCGGGTGTCGTCTATGTGGTCGATGGCTCGGAACCGCTGCTCGAAATCCACGCGGCGGAGATGGAAATCCTGCGGCTGACCGGAGCGCCGCGGCTGGCGATCATCAACCGCACGAGCGCCGACGATCATGTGCAGGACTGGAAGCGGAAGCTTGGGCTGCACTTCAACGCGGTGCGGGAATTCAACGCGCACCATGCGACTTTCGCCGACCGGCTGGAGCTGCTGGAGACGCTCGCGGGCATCGAGCAGAGCTGGAAGCCGAAGCTCATGCGCGCTGTCGCGGTCTTTCGTGAGGAATGGGAGAAGCGGCTGGGCGAATGTGCGGAGATCATCGTCGAGCTGCTCGCCGATGCGCTCACGCACCGCGAGGTGGCGAGTGTAGGTGCGGAGTCGAAGTCGCGGCGGGAAGCCGTGGGCGAGGAGTTGAAGCAGCGTTTCGTGCAAGCCGTGAGCGCCCGGGAGACGCGCGCGCAGCAGGCGATCATCCAGCTTTTCGGCCACAGCCGCGTGCAGGCGGAGGCGGCGGGCGAGCAGCTTTTCGACGCGGAACTTTTCAGCGACGACACCTGGCGCGCGTTCGGCTTGGATGAAAAACAGCTCGCTGCGGTCAGCGGTTTTGTCGGCACGGCGCTCGGCGCGAAAACGGGCGCGGTCATTGATGCTTCCGTCGGCGGCGCGTCGATCCTGCTCGGCACAGTTATCGGCGGCGCGGTCGGCGGTATGGCGGGTTTGGCGAGCGCGTTTGTGGTGGGCAAGCGGAGGCCGGAGCTGACGGTCGCGGTGCCGGGGGAATCGCGCTGGCTGCCGAAAAAGCTGCGCGTGGGCGGGAGCGCGCTGTCGGTCGGGCCGTACGCGGCGGTCAATTTTCCGTGGATCCTGCTCGACCGCGCGCTGGGCACTTTCTGCTACGTCATCAACCGCGCGCATGCGCGGCGGGATGAGGCGACGATCCACAGCGCGCGGATGCACGCGGCGATGGAAAGCGCCGGGCTGACGATGGCGCGGTGGGACGATGCGCGGCGGAGGGCTTGCGAGAAATTTTTCGCGCTCATCCGGCGAGGGAAGATGGGGAGGGAGGAGCGCGAGGCTTTGCGGGAGCTGATCCGCGGGCGGCTGGCGGAGGTGAGCGCGGCGCGTTTCCCTCAACTGTCATCCTGAGCGGAGCGGAGGCTTTGCGCAGCGCAGTCGAAGGATCTCTAGCTTTTTTCGTGGGCGGAGGCGGTGGGTGAAGCAGCACCCATCTCTCCGCCACCTTTCCGAAGAAATAGTTAGAGGTTCTTCGACTCCGTTACCGACCGCCTTCGCCCGCCGGGAACTCCGCTCAGAATGACAGTTTTTTTTGGGCGCTGCGCGTTATGCCTTGGCGGCGATCATGCCGCTTTGGCGGGCGTAGTTGAAGAGGCCGCCGGCGTCGATGACGGGGCGGACTTCGCCGAGGGGTTTGAGCGAGTAAGTGACGCCGTTGACGGTGAGGGTGTCGTGGTCGAAGTCGAGGGTGCCGATGTCGCCGGTCGTTACTTTGTCGCAAAGGCGCTCTTTGGCATCGAAGGGATACAGTTCGCCGGTGGCCACGCAGTTGCGGAAGAAGATGCGGGCGAAGCTTTCCGCGACGACGACCTGCACGCCGGCGGCACCCATGGCGATGGGCGCGTGCTCGCGGGAGCTGCCGCAGCCGAAGTTGCGGCCGGCGATGACGATCTGGTACTGCGTCTTTAACTCACCGGGCGTGATGAATTTCACCGGATACTGGTCATCGGGCAGGCCGATGAGCGCATAGCTTCCGAGCTTCTCGTATTCCTCGGCGATGGTGGGCACCAGCGTGAGGTATTGCGCGGGGATGATCTGGTCGGTGTCGATGTTATCTTTGCAGACAAAGACGGGGCTGGTGATGGTGTTGGGCATGGGAAAGTGGAGGGTTGAGAGTTGGTATTTAAGAGTCGGTGAAAGTGATTCTGGCGCGGATTACTTGGTGCGGACTTAAGGTATTCAGCGAAAGGCTTTCGGAGGTTTTGCATTTCCGGATTCATTAGTAAAGCGGTTCAGTCGAGAAGCCATGTCGTAAAAGTCGTTGGATCGTAAGTAAGGACGATACAGTTGAGAAGCCAGCCGCCTATGAAAGTAAAGAACTGAGTCAGCCGAGGATGCGGACGTGCAGGACTAAGGAGAGGGATGAGTAAGCAAATAAGCCAAAGGGGTCCTACGGCATAGACGGAAAACGTGAGCCAGACGCCGAAAATTATCTCGTGAACATGAAAAGCCAATGAATGGTAGTCCTCGAACATGGGTTTCGGCCAATGGCCGAGCCCAAGACGTATGTGAATGCCATACGTGATGAATAGGAAGAGCAACACGAGTGGAGAGATGGCACACGCCCACGAGACGCTCGGGAAGCGGCACCCGGATAGTGGTGTCTCTGACTCAACTTTGCTCATGGATTCTTCGTTCACAGGAGACGTGATGAAGCGCATTGCTCCTAATACCTGAATTTTGGCTTTGGCCCAACTGCCGGAGTAGTGTTGTCGGGCATGGGCATGGGGGTGTCGTTCACGTCGAAGAGCAGGCCGCCGGGGGTGGGGCGGATGGTGTTTTGCTTGGGCCGGCCGGAGAAGAACTGCGGCTGGCGCGAGTTGCCGGCGAGGGTGGGTTTGGGGGTGGTAGGTGGGGCGGGTGGCGCGAGTTTGAGGTCGTCGCTGGAGACGTAGCCGCCGAGGCCGGTGTCGGTCATCACATGGCAGAAGCCCCAGGTGCTTTCGAGCATGGTGACGATG
>JAYVNN010000189.1:0-14947 GCA_043758435.1 Chthoniobacter sp. | reverse complement strand
GCAGCCGGCCGCCGATGCCATTGGCCCAGCCGCCGGGCTCGGTCTGGGTGTAGGCGGTGGTGCGGACCATGAGGTGCTCGCCGCGGCGGAGCGGACGGGTGGCGTTGACGGCGGTGGAGGGTTTGGGCACCTGCGAGGTGGCGCAGCCGACGAGGAGAAGGGCGAAAAGCGGGCAAAGGATCGGGCGCATGGCGGTGGGCAGGCGGTAGCGGGTGGGATGGCGGTGGGTTTTCATGGGGGGAAAACGGACGCGGCGTTTCTTAGACGCCGTTTGGGGAGGGAACAACCCCTTTTTCCCGCCGCGCTGCGCGCCGGTCAGGCGGCGGTCGCGCCGGTGCGGGTGGCGATGAGGTCGCACAGGCCGCGTTTTTTCGCCCCGGCCACGAAGTCCCAGAAGGACTGCGCGGCTTCGCCCCACGGCTGCTCGCGGGCGGCGGCAAGGGCCTGGGTGGTATTCAGGCCGCGGCGGTAGAGGAGCGCGAAGGCGGCTTTGATCTCGGCGCGCTGGGCGCTGGTGAAGCCGGCGCGGCGCAGGCCCACGACGTTGAGTCCGGCCACGCCATTGAGCCCGCTGGAGATGGTGAAGGGCGGCAGGTCTTTGCTGCACGCGGTCAGACCCTGGCACATGGCGAAGCGCCCGACCCGGACGTGCTGATGAAAGGCGCTGCCGCCGCCGATGAAGACGCGCTCGCCGATGGTGACGTACCCGGCGAGCAGCGAGTTATTGGCGATGACGACGTGGTCGCCGAGGTGGCAGTTGTGCGCGAGGTGCGCGCCGCCCATGAGGAAGCACCCGCTGCCGACAACGGTGGCGCTGCCCTCCGTGGTGCCGCGGTGGATGGTGCAGTACTCGCGGATTTTATTGCCGTCGCCGATGCGCACCTCGCTTTTCACCGAACGCTGAAAGGCGAAGTCCTGCGGGTCGCCGCCGATGACCGCGCCGTAGCCGACGAGATTGTTTTTTCCCATGACGACATGCGCGCCGATGATGGCGTGGGCCTGAATCTCGCAGCCGTCGCCAATGCGCGCGGCTCCCTCGATGACGGCATAGGGGCCGACGCTGACGCCGGTGCCGAGGCGGGCGTCGGGGTGGATGAGGGCGGTGGGATGGAGCATGGCGGAAAGAGTGAAGGCGGAAGGCGGAAGGCGGAAGTCAGGATTCGCAGCGGCGGATTCTTCCGCCTTCCTTCTTCCGCCTTTCTTCACAACCACCCCATTTCCCGAAAGCTGAAATACGGCCGCCGCCCATTATCCCCGGTGCCGATGATGACGTGGTCGAAAAGCGTGATTTGGAGCAGGCGCGCGACTTCGGCGAGGCGGGTGGTGAGGCGGCGGTCGGCGTCGCTCGGGGCAGGGTCGCCGGAGGGGTGGTTGTGGACGACGATGATGGCGTAGGCGGCGTAGATGAGCGCGGGGCGGAAAATTTCGCGCGGGTGGGCGACGCTTTCGTTGAGGCTGCCGTGGGAGATTTCCTCCACGCGCATGAGCTGGAGCTGGGTGTCGAGGAGGACGATGCGGAGGGACTCGCGGGAAAGGGCGCGCATCTCGGTGCCGAGGAGGGCGTACACGAGTTCGGGGGAGTCGAGTTTTTGCTTGGTGAGCTGCTCGCGGGCGAGGCGGGTGGCGAGGCCGAAGGCGGCGGCGAGCTGCACGGCCTTGGCGGGACCGACGCCTTTGATCTCCGCCAGCTCGGCGACGGTGCAGCGCGCGAGTCCGCCGAGGGACTGGTATTTTTTCAGGAGGTCGCGGGCGACGTCGATGGCGTTGGCCCCGACCATGCCGGTGCGAAGGAGGATGGCGATGAGTTCGCTGTCGCTGAGCGCACCCGCGCCGAGGGCGGCGAGTTTTTCCCGCGGGCGCTCGGCGGCGGGGAGTTCCTGGATTTTCAGCGTCGCCATGCGGCAGCCTTTGTAGGCGGGCCAGGCGCGGGGGCGAAAGCGGAAATTTGCCCCGCGGTCAGAGGTCTTCCTTTTTCACCGGCACGCTGCCTTTGGTCACCCCGGTGACGCCGGCCTTGGCGGCGAGCGGTTTCAGCGTCTCGTCGATGTAGTGGACGGTGACCTGGATTTTCGCCTCCTCGGTGACTTCGTTGCCATCCGGCCCGGTGGCTTCGCAGACGATCATCTTGGCGTCCTTGTCCGCGAGGGTCGCGGGGAATTTCCAGTAAGCCACGCTGCCAAAGGTGTCCGCCTTTTTCCCGTTGCCCTGCTGGCGCGCTTTTTTGTCAGCATCGGAAACGCCGGGCTTCCGCTCGCCGGTGGGCGGGCCGTATTTCGCGGTCAGGCTTTGCTTGAGGTCGCGATAGACGGCGAGGCCGTTGCCGTCGGGTTTGAGGACGACCGTGGCGGCGGCGAACTTTTTGTCCACAAACTCAACCGTCCACTTGAGGACTTCCTGCGCGGCGAAGTTGCCGCCGGTGAGGTCGAGTTTTTCCACGAGCGTGGGCAGCGTCTCGGGGATGATGAGGCCGGGCCGCGCGCTGAGGATGCGGATGGCGTCCTCCGGCGTGGCCCCAAACGGGACGCCGATGAAGCCCGCGGGGCGCTCGAGTTTATCGGCGAAAGCGGACGCGGCGAGGAGGACGGAGACGAGGGAAAGGAGGAGGCGAAAAGGCATGGGGAAGAAGCGGGGACTTGGTTGTAACCCGGCGCGTGCGCCGCACCTTAGCGGCGAAGTGCGCGCGCCGCCTAGCTCCCGAACTGCAAGATCATCGCGTCGAGCGTGGTGACGAGATTGGCGAGGGCGTCGCGGTATTTGTTGGCGGGGACGAGTTCGAGCTGCGCGTGGGCTTCGCGGAGCATGCGGCGGCCAGTGGCGACGGCGCTTTTCACCGCGCCGGCGGCAATGGCGCGGTCGGCGAGCGCGAGGATGGCGTCCTCGTCGCCGCTGAGGATGATCTCGCTGAGCTGGTGGCGCTCGGCGGCGTCGGCGTTTTGCAGGAGGTGCAAAATGGGGAGCGTGAGCTTGCCTTTGCGCAAGTCGCTGCCGAGGGATTTGCCGGCTTTCGCCTCATCCCCCGCGAGGTCGAGGACGTCGTCGTAGATTTGATACGCAGTGCCGAGCCGCAGGCCAAAGGTGCGCAGCGCACTGATGATTTCGGGCGAAGCTTCATTGATGAACGCCCCCAGCTCGCACGCCGCGGCGAAGAGCGCCGCGGTCTTCATCTCGATGATCTTGTAGTAATCCGGCACGCTCAGCTTGAGGTCGAATCGCCGCTGCGTCTGGATGATCTCACCGCTGCAAACGTCGCTCGCCGCATGCGCGATGCGGCGGCTGATTTCGCCATTGGGAAAACCCGTCGAGAGCTTCAGCGCGTGAGCGAAAAGACAGTCGCCGAGGAGCACAGAAATGGCGTTGCCCCACTTCGCATTGGCCGTCGGCTGGCCGCGGCGTTTGTCCGCGCCGTCGAGGATGTCGTCGTGGACGAGGGTGGCCGCGTGGATGAGTTCCACGACCACGGCGAGGTCGAAATGGCTCGTATTGATCCCGCCCGTCGCGCCGCCCGCGAGCAGCGCGAGCGCCGGGCGGAGCCGCTTGCCGTGGCTCTCGATGGCATACGCCACGTAGCCCTCCACCGCCGGGTCAAACGCCCGCGCCTGCATGCGGATGCGCTCCTCCACGGAGTAGAGCTGGGAGTTAATCAGCTCGAGCGACGCCTTGAGCGCCTGGGTTTTGTCCGCGTTGGTTTCGAGGGTTGTGAAACTTTTCACAAGGGCAGGTTAGGAGCGCGCCGGAGTGAAGTCAATTACGCGCACGGAACCTTCGCGCCGCGTCCGGTTGCGGATGCACCGCGCGAATTTTTTCCACCCGCCATTTGCACACCGGAAATCGGGGCTTACCTTCATCTCAGGTGTTTGCAATGGTTGGTCCGAACCGCGCGGTCTTGGGTGGCCGCGCGGTTCCTTTTTCCCGCGGTATGGGACCGGATTCGGGCGCGAATCGGCCGCATTGACCGCCGCGCGGAGTGCGCTAGCGTCTGCGCCCCTTATGAATTCCTCGGAGCCCATCCGGCGCGCACTTATTTCCGTTTCCGACAAAACCGGCCTCGTGCCCTTAGCCCGCGCCCTCGTGGCGCTCGGCGTCGAGATCATCTCGACCGGCGGCACCGCCAAACTGCTCGCCGCCGAAGGCATCGCGAACACCGAAATCTCCGCCTTCACCGGCTTTCCCGAGATGCTCGACGGACGCGTGAAAACGCTGCACCCCAAAGTCCATGGCGGCCTGCTTTTCGTGCGCGACAACCCCGACCACTGCGCGCAGGCCGAGGCCCACGACATCAAGCCCATCGACCTCGTCGTCGTGAATCTTTACCCGTTTGAAAAAACCATCGCCAAGCCCGAGACGACGCTCGAAGAAGCCATCGAGCAGATCGACATCGGCGGCCCGTCCATGCTCCGCAGCGCGGCGAAAAACTACCGCTCCGTGACCGTCGTCACCGATCCCGCCGACTACGACGACGTGCTCGAAAACATCCGCGCCAACGACGGTGCGACCACGCTGAAACTGCGCGAGCGGCTCGGCATCAAAGTCTTCGTCACCACCTCCAAATACGACGGCGCAATCGCGAACTATCTCAACAAGGAGCAGGAAACGACCTGCGCGCTTTCGCTCTGCCTGCCCGTGGTCGCCCGTCTGCGCTACGGCGAAAACCCGCACCAGACCGCGGCGCTTTACGGCCACTTCGACGAGCATTTTGAAAAGCTCCACGGCAAGGAACTTTCCTACAACAACATCCTCGACATCACCGCCGCGTCCGAGCTGATCGAGGAATTCAGCGAGCCGACCGTCGCGATTTTGAAGCACACGAATCCCTGCGGCATCGGCAGCGACGCCGACCTGCGCGCGGCGTGGGACAAGGCGTTCGCGACCGACAAGCAGGCGCCGTTCGGAGGCATCATCATCTGCAACCGCCCGGTCACGATCGAACTCGCCAAGGCGATCAGCGAAATTTTCAGCGAGGTCATCATCGCGCCCGACTTCGACGCCGAGGCGCGCGCGCTTTTGCAGAAAAAGAAAAACCTCCGGCTGATGCGGAAACTCGCGCGCCCGCTGCCAAAATCCGAGGATGAGGAAATGCTCATCCGCTCCGTCACCGGCGGCGTCCTCGTGCAAAGCCGCGACGCTTCGCCTGAGACTGATCTCGACAGCAAAACCGTCACCGCCCGCAAACCGACGAAGGCCGAAATGGCCGCGATGCTTTTCGCCTGGCGCACGGTGAAACATGTGAAATCCAACGCCATCGTCTATGCCGCCACCGACCGCACGCTCGGCATCGGCGCGGGGCAAATGTCGCGTATCGACGCCTCGCGCATCGCCATCTGGAAAGCCGCCGATGCCGGCCTCTCGCTCAAAGGCAGCGCCGTCGGCAGCGATGCGTTTTTCCCCTTCCCCGACGGCCTCATCGCCGCCGCCGAAGCTGGGGCGACGTGCGCCATCCAGCCCGGCGGCTCGGTCAAAGACCCCGAGGTGATCGCCGCCGCGGACGAGCGGAAGATGGCGATGATCTGCACAGGCGTGCGGCACTTCAAACACTGAGCCGCTGACATGCTGCTCGGCGTCAATATCGACCACATCGCCACGCTCCGGCAGGCGCGCTATGCCGCTTCGCCCGAGGTGCACAATGTCGAGCCCTGCCTCATCGCCGCTGCTTCCGCCTGCGAGCGCGCGGGTGCGGGCGGCATCACCATCCACCTGCGCGCGGACCGGCGGCACATTCAGGATCGCGATGTGGTGCGGCTGCGCGAGAGCATCATCACGAAGCTCAATCTCGAAATGGGCAACACCCCCGAAATCCTCGACATCGCGCTCCGCGTTCTGCCCGAGGAAGTCTGCCTCGTTCCCGAAAACCGCCAGGAAATCACCACGGAAGGCGGACTCGACGCTGCCGGACAAATGCGTGCGCTCGCGCCGACCATTGCACGGCTGCAAAAGGCCGGCATCCGCGTCTCGCTTTTCATCGAGCCCGACCCGCGGCAGATCGAAGCCGCGCACCTGCTCGGCGTCGAAATGATCGAACTCCACACCGGAGCCTTCGCCAACGCCACCGGCTCCGCACACCACGAGGAGACGCAGCGCCTCATCGTCGCGGCGCACCACGCGCACGGCCTCGGACTGCAAGTGAACGCGGGCCACGGCATCAACTACGCGAACATCCGCGAGATCGTGAAAATCCCGCACCTCGCGGAGCTGAACATCGGCCACTCCATCGTCTCCCGCGCGATTTTCACCGGCCTCGAAAGCGCCGTCGCCGAAATGCGCGCCCTCATGGTTTCCGCCAAATGACCGTCCTCGGCCTCGGCGTGGACATCGTGGAAACCGCGCGCCTCGCCGCCGCCATCGAGCGCCACGGCGAGCCGTTTCTCGACCGCGTTTTTTTGGCCAGCGAACGCGCCTACTGCGCGCAGGCGGGCATCGCCGTGCGTTGCTTCGCCGCGCGTTTCGCGGCCAAGGAAGCCGTCGCCAAAGCCTTCGGCACCGGCATCGGCGCGCAGCTCGGCTGGCACGACATCGAGGTTCTCCGAGCTGAGAGCGGCGCGCCCTCCATCCGCCTTCACGGCACCGGCGCGGAGACCGCCGCGCGCCTTGGCATCCGCGAAGTGCGCCTCAGCCTCAGCCACTCCGAACACTACGCCGTCGCCAGCGCCATCGCCCTCGGCGCGCTGTAGGGGAAGCTGGCAGCTTCCCCCTACAGCGCGCCGGTTTTTTCCGCTGGCGTCGGGCGTGCGGCTGCCTATTCTGCCGCTCCGTTTTCCGGGAAACGCGCGATTAGCTCAGTGGTAGAGCGCTTGCTTCACACGCAAGAAGTCGCAGGTTCGAACCCTGCATCGCGCACCACTCCCCGCCCCGCCAAAACCAGCCACACCATTTTCCCCCGCGGCGACGTTTCCTCCCGACAGCCGCGTTTTTTCTTCTCATGAAAACCCTCCGTCTCCCGCTGCTGGCCTTCCTCGTCGCGTCCGCCCCGCTCGCGCAGGCCGAGGTCAAAGTCCTCGCCGAACGGCTCGACAACGAGCATGCCGCCGCCGGCTTCAAATTCCCGCACGTTCCCGCACCGCGGCGCGGCGATGCGGCGGCGAAGGCCGTCTTCACCCTCCTCGACGGACAACGCGACCCGAATGGCGGCGACCTCGACCGGTTGCACGACGGTCTGCTCCCTGCGACGGGCGATGAGCCGGGGACGAACTTTTTCTTCCGCGGGCCGGATGGCGGGCGCGTGCTGGTGGATCTCGGGGCGGTCATCGATGTGCAGGAGGTGAACAGCTACTCGTGGCATCGCGATGTGCGCGGGCCGCAGGTTTACCGGCTCTACGCGAGCGAGGGGAAAACGCCGGACTTTTCCGCGCAGCCGAAGCGCCCCACCGATCCCGCGACCGTCGGCTGGCGGCTCGTGGCGAGCGTGGATACGCGGGTGAAAGACAGCGCACCCGGCGGGCAGTACGGCGTGAGTGTCTCGGACATCGGTGCCGCGCGCTGGCTGCTTTTCGACATCGCGCGGACGGAGGACACGGATTCTTTCGGACAGACCTTTTTCAGCGAGATCGACGTCATTGACCGCGCCGCGCCTGCCGTCGTCGAGACGCCGCCGGTGCAGCTCGTGGAATCCGTGTCCACCGAGGGCGGCGCGCAGCGTTTCACCGTGGATACGACGGAGACGCCCGACCTGACCGACTGGTCGCATCGCGAGCTGATTCCGGCTTTGCAAAAGTGGTATCCGCTCATCGCCAAAATGCTCCCGAGCGACGGCTACACCGCGCCGAAAACTTTCAGCATCACCTTCACCGACCGCTACAAAGGCGTAGCCGCGACGATGGGCAACCGCATCGAGGGTGCGCCCGGCTGGTACCGCGGGCAGCTCAAGGGCGAGGCCATCGGCTCGATGGTGCATGAACTCGTCCACGTCGTGCAGCAGTACGGACGCGCGCGCCAGCCGGGAGCCGAGCGCCCGCCGGGGTGGCTGGTCGAGGGCATCCCGGATTACATCCGCTGGTATCTCTACGAGCCGCAGTCGCGCGGCTGCGAGATCAGCCCGAAGCGCGCGGCCACGGCGCGCTACGACGCGAGCTACCGCGTGTCGGCGAACTTTCTGAACTTCGTCATCGGGAAGTATGACAAGGAACTCATCCGCGAACTCAACGCCGCGATGCGCGAAGGGCGCTACGACCCCGAGTTGTGGAAAAAGCGCACGGGGCACACCGTCGAGGAGCTGGCGGACCAGTGGAAGAAGGCGCTCGAAGCGGGCAGTCCGCCGCCGGTCTAGCGCGGCGAAACGGCATTTTGTTTTGGCGCACGGGAAAAATCCTGATAGCGCCCGTCCGTCGTTTTCCGAATGAAAAGGACCGGCTTTGGAAGGAGCAGCGTTTTGCAAGGCGCAGGTCCGGCCCAAAGGCTGCGCAGGCAATCTCCAAAAACTCCCAATCCACTCCATGAAAAAAATCGCGGCCCGCAATGCACAACGGTTTTTCCATTCCACGATTGGCCTCCGCGGCCTGGTTCTCGCGGCCATCGGTCTGGTGTCTGCACCTTTGGCGCAAGCCGGCCCGCCCACGGCCAAGGATGGCCAGGCGCAGATCGAGACGACGCGCACGCCTTTCGACAAAGGGCGCAAGGAATTCCAAAGCCTGACGGGAGTTTTCTGGTCGTTCACGCCGAGCACCTCGACGCGCGCCACCGTGAACTCGACGATGAGCAGCTACCGACTCGGCGTCATGCTTGATGATGTGAGGGGCGGCGGGTGGCTGCGTGGGAACTTCGAGTTTCTGCTCGAGGGTTTCTACGGCACGATCTATCAGGGGCCGGGCAACGGGCTCGGCGGTGCGACGCTGCAACTGCGCTACAATTTCGTCCAGCCCGAGACGCGCTGGCTGCCGTACTTTCAAATCGGCGCGGGCGGCGTCTATAGCGACATGTATAAAGACCGTGCCCGCTCCACGGTCGGCTCGGCTTTGAACTTCAACCTGCAAAGCGCCGTGGGCCTGCGCTATCTCTTGAACGACCAGTGGGCGGTCTCGCTCGAAGCCGGCATCCGGCACATTTCCAACGCGGGCTTTACCGACCACAATGCCGGTCTGAACTCCGTCGGCACGCAGCTCGGGCTGAGTTACTTTTTTTGAAAAAACCTGCGCGCCCAAAGGCGCGTGATTCGGCGAAGACAGGGCTGGACTTTCCCGGCGCCGCGCGGCAAAAACGCGGCCGGTCAGTTGCACCTTTTCTCCCGCTTATGAAAACCGCCGTCCCACTCGCCCTCCTCGCCCTTACTCTCGCCGCCTGCAGCGCTCCGCAGGGAAAAAAATACGCGGACACCAACCGCGAACTGCCGCCGATCGCGCTGCCGGAGCCGGTGGAAAAGGCGGAGCTTTTCGAGTCGCAGGCGGGGAACATCGTCGCGCTCAAGCCGGGCGGCACGCTGACCATCTGGCTGTCATCGAATCAAAAAAGCGGCTACTCTTGGCGGCTCGCGGAGAACCCGGATGGCACGGTCCTGAAGCCCCTCTCGAAGGAATATCTCCCCTCGACGACGACAAACGCAGGGCAGGAAAAATGGGTCTTTCAGGCGGTGGGCGAGGGCGATGTGGATGTGCGGCTGTGGTACACGAGCCCGCGCCGCGAGCAGTTTGGCACCGCGCCGGTTTTCAAATGCACCGTCACGGTGACCAGCGGACTCGCGCCAGTGGCGAAAGGGCCGGGGGCCAAAGACATCGTGCCCGTGAAGCGGACGCACACGAAGCCGCGCACGCACCGTAAACCGCTCCAGCACGAGCCGGTGGGAACGCTGGAGCCGGTCTTCCGCTCAAGCGGGGTGCTGCTGCGCGATGAGCACGATCGCGGCCAGCAGCAGGGCTGAGCCGGCGAGCCGGCGGAGCATCACCGCGCGGCCCTGCGTGCGCTCGGCATTGCCAAACCAGTGGCCGACCGTCCAGACGAGCACCACGCTCCAGATGCCGCGCGAGTTGTAGAGTACATTGGTCGTGGTCGCGCCGAGATTCACGATGGACCACGCGATGCCGAGCGCCTGCACCGCGAGCAGCGCGCCGCCCGCCAGCCCCCAGCGCCAGGCCGCCACGGGCAGCGCGCGCAGGCTTTCCCGGAAAAACGGCACGAGCCCGAACGAGAGCACCGCGACGGTGAGAAACATGGTGGCCGCGTAGTGCGAGAAACCCCACGCTTTCACCCACCGCTGCTGGAGCACGTCGGTGAAGGCAAACGCCGCCGCCGCGCTGAAGCCGTAGAGCAGACTGCGGAAAAGCGCGTCGCGTTTCACCCGCCCGCTGGCCCCGAGCAGCGCCGTCGCCACCGCCGTGAGCGCGACCGCCGCCCACATCGCCGGAGTCACGGCGGCGGCCCCGAGGAGCACGGTGAAAAGCGCGACGAAGATGACTTTCGACCCGAGCACCGGCGTGGCGACCGAGACATCGCCGCGGCTCAGCGCGAGAAAAGTGAAGACCTGCCCGACAAAGAAAACCGTGCCCGAGATGACCGCGTGCATGACGTGCGTGGCCGTGGCGGGGTGCTCCGTCGGGAGGAGCCAGAGCAGCGAGAAGATGGCCGCCTGCACCCAGTTCGTGAGGAAGCTCACGCGCCACGGGCCGGTGCCGCCCTCGGTCGCGCGCTTGAGCATGAGCGCCGCAAAGGCGTAGCCGAGCGCGGAGAGCAGCGGGAGGAGGAGCGGCGGCACAGGAGGCATCGGGGTGCGCAGGCTTGCCACGCACCGTCCGCGGGGCAAGCGGGAAACCCGCGCCTCCGCGCTCAAATGAGCGCTTGCCAGAGGCCCGGTTTTTCCCCATCTTCCGCCCGCGCTATAAACAAATTAGCCGCACCGCTCTCCCCCGGAGCCCCCCGCAAACCTTTCACCGACCACGCCTCGCATGAACAGCAACGGAATTCTCCGCAAGCACTGGTTCCATGTGTCGTTGCACTTCGCAGCCGATGCCGTGCTGTTTTACCTCGCCTTCGTCGTCGGCATCCTCCTGCGTTTTGGCGACGACGCGGGCGGCTCGCTCGGCACACACTGGCCGGTGCTCGCGGTCAGCGGGATCGTCTTTTCGTCGATGGTCTATATCGTGGGCCTGTACTCCACGCACAGCGCGCACCGCGGCACCTTCGAGCGCCTCTTCATCCTGCTCGCCTGCACGCTGGCGGCGGCGCTCGTGGTCATTGTGGGCTCGTATGCCATATCGGCCCGCCCGCCGGGCCGCGGCGTCATGGTCGGCGGCGCGAGCACGGCATATCTCGTCATTCTTGTGCATCACATTTTTCTCCTGCACGCCCTGCGCCATGCCCGCGAGCGCGTGGCTTACATCGTCACGTGCGCCTTCGATGAGGTGGAGACGCGCCTCTTTGGCAACTTCAGCGGACACAATCTCGAACTCGTCGGCGTCGTCGCTTTCAACGGCTACGAGCCTGCCGCCCAGACGCGGGTGCTCGGGAAAGTCGAGCAACTCGCCGAGATCGTGAAGCGCGAGAGAATCGACCGCATCCTCTGCACCAACAAAAGCCTCGGCGACGCCACGCTGACGCGGCATTTTTGCCAGCTCCGCTACTCGGGCGTCTCGGTCATGCCGCTGGTCATTTTGTGCGAGGAAATCGAGCAGTACGTGCCGCTCGAACTCATCGGCCCCGAATGGTTGTTCAACGCCAGCGGCGAGCCGCACCTGCTTTACATCAAAAAAGTGAAGCGCCTCTTCGACATCATCTGCTCCTCGCTCGGACTGCTCCTCGGTGCGCCCGTGGTGGCGCTCGCCGCACTCGCCATCCGTCTCACCTCGCCCGGCCCCGTCTTTTACCGGCAAAACCGCGCCGGACGTTTTGGCCGCGATTTTCAAATGACCAAGCTCCGCACCATGCGCGTGGACGCCGAAAAAAACGGCGTCCAGTGGAGCGGAAAAAACGATCCGCGCGTCACCTTCATCGGGCGCTTTCTCCGCCGCTACCGCATCGATGAAATCCCGCAGCTCTGGCAGGTGCTCTGCGGCCACATGTCCTTCGTCGGCCCGCGGCCCGAGCGCCCGGAGATCATCCAGATGCTCGCCACCGAGATTCCCTACTATCAGGAGCGGCTCATGGTGCAGCCCGGCATCACCGGCTGGGCGCAGGTCAGCTACCCCTACGGCGCATCCGTCGCCGATGGCCGGCGCAAGCTGGAATACGACCTCTACTACATGAAGCACATGAGCCTCTTCCTCGATGTCTTCATCCTGCTCGACACCGTGCGCATCGTCCTCACCGGCGGCGCGGCCCCGGCCACGCGCACGGTCACGCAGACCGAGACGCTCCAGGAATGGGTGCGCCTGAGCAGCGCGATGACCGTGCCGCCGCCCGCGCCCTCGGACGCGCCGCGCGCCTTGGATCTCGAGACGGCTTAGCGCGGCGGTTGTGTTTTCGCGGCTGCGAAAGCCTGCCCGAACCAGTGCCGGAGCTGCTTTCCGGGGCGCACATGGTTCGCGTAATAGGCGTGGTTTGCCCGCACCATCTCCCGCGCCATTTCGCGGTCGGCGAGCAACCGCAGGCATTGCGCCGAGCACTCCTCGCCCGTCGTGAACGACAGATAATTCCGCGGCGCGGTGAAGGGTTCGGGAAAATCATTCCGCAATTCCGACGCCACCACGCACATCGACGCCGCCACGTATTCGCCCAGCTTCCACGCCGTCGCGTGATGCAGCCCCTTCGTGTAAATCCCGATCAGGCACGTCTGCATCGTCTGCAAATATGCCGAGCGCCGCGTGTCCCAGTGGCAAACCACGTCGGGATATTCCCGCTCCGCGAAAGGCGTGGCCAGCGCCCCGCCGACGAATCGCTCGCCGAGCGCCGCCCGCAGCGCCCGCACCACGCCCACGCGCTCCGCATTGATCTCCGGCGCGTAGGGCGGCGCGGTCACTTCCGCTTCCGTCCACAGCCTCGTCTGGAGCAGCACGCGCGGCGGCATCTCGTGCTCCGGCCCGCGCTCGAAATCGCGTGTCACCGGCAGCCGCAGAAAATCCGTGAGATGCCGGAAACTCGCGCCCGCCTTGCGCGGATTCGCCAACGCGTAGCGCAGCCAGCCCGCGGTCAGCGGGAGCAAAGCCGCGCGGTTTCCCGGCCCGAAAATCGGCCCGAACGCCCGCACTTTCGCCCGCAGCTCCGGCGCGATTTTTTCCACATCCGGCGCGAAATGGCTGCGCTTGAAATAGACATCGCACGCCTTCAACTCCGGCTCGAAAAACAGGTAGCTGCGATCATGGATGTCGAAGCACACCCGCCGCCGCGCCCCGTCCACACAGCGTTCCAGCTCCATCGTGATGGCGTAGTCCGCTGCCTTGCTCACTGCGTCCCACGCCACCTCGATCTCACCCGCTTGCGCGAGTTCCAGCAACGCCGTGTAGAGGAAAAAAACCTGCGTCGATTCCAGCAGCGGATGGAGCAGCGCGCGAACGCGGTAGTGCGCCGCGCTCATCAGTACGTCTCCACCGGCGAGCGCTTCCCATCCTCCGGGCTCCGCTGCGCCGCGCCCTCCGCGCCGAGCACCGCCACGCGCAAAGCCCACACCTCCGCATCGCGCCGCCGGAATTCCGCCTCACTCCACACATCCGGCGGCGACATCTTTTTCTTAAAGCGCGCCACGTTTTCCAAAGCCCGGTCCAGCTCTGCGCGCGGCACGTCCCCGAGAAAGCCGTGCGCCTTTTCCACCATCTCCACGCGATGACAAATCATCGCGAGGTCATTGCCCGCGCTGATCGCCAGGCGGATGACCTCGGCCAGTCCGCTCTCGCCCTTTCCGTACGGTTCGAGGATCGCACCCATGTCGAGATCGTCCGTCATCACCAGCCCGTCGAATCCATGCTCACCCCGCAGCAAATCCGTGATGACCGCGCGCGAGAGAGACGACGGCGTCTGCGTGCTTTCGAGGCTCGGGTAAAAACCGTGCCCGATCATCATCGAGTCCACCTTTCCCGCGAACGCGCGGAACACCGCCAGCTCGTGCGTGTCCAGCTCCGCGCGGCTCAGCGGGATCACCGGCAGCTCGTGATGCGCATCCAGCGGCGCGCGCGAATAGCCGGGAAAATGTTTGCCGCAGCTCAGCACCCCGCCGCCGCGCAGCCCGTCGTTGAACGCGCCCGCATTGCGCACCACCTGCGCCACGTCATTGCCGTAGCAGCGGCCGCGCAGCGAGTTGTCCGCCTCGTCGTCAAAGGAAATGTCGAGCACCGGGCAGAGGTCGAGATTGAAGCCGAAAATCCGCAGCAGCCGCGCCGTGATCGCGCCGTGCCGCTCGATCAAATCCACGTCGCCCTTGTCACGCAGTTGGTTCGCATTCGGCGGCTCATTGCCCACGAGTTTCAGCCGCGAAACACGCCCGCCTTCCTGGTCGATCGTGATGATCGGCTCGACCACGCTCAGCTCGCGCAAGTCATCCACCAGCTTCCGCAGTTGCTCCGCCGTCTGGATATTTCGCCCAAACAAAATGAACCCGCCCGGCTGGATTTTGCGAAACGTGGCGGCCGTTTCGGCATCGAGCACGGGGCCGGGGACGCCGGTGAGAAGAAGTTGTCCGAGAGAGGATTGAGACATGGAGCACGCAGGCTAGGCGAATTTCAGGCAGCGCGTCAGTTTGAAAAAGACCGCCCGCTAACGCATTTCGACCGGCAGCAGCCGCGTGAGATCCATGCCGACTACGCACATGTCGTCGCCGAAAAGGCCGGTCGCCGAAAACGCGCGCAGCTCGGTGAGGAGCGTGTCGAAGAGCTCGGGCGTGGGCCGCGCGCGCAGGCGGGTGATGGCCGCAGTGAGCTGGCTCATCTCGTAGAGCGTGTCGTCGGGGCCGTCCATTTCGTCGAGGCCGTCGGTGAAAAGCATGAGCAGATCGCCGGGCGCGAGCGGGCGTTCGTGGGCGGTGAAGTCGGCGGTTTCGAGCAGACCGAGGGCGGGGCCGGGCTTTTCTCCGCCTTGGTTGAAGCGCTCGACCGCGCCCGCGCTG
>JAYVNN010000188.1:0-5038 GCA_043758435.1 Chthoniobacter sp. | reverse complement strand
CGGACGCGCGCCCGCGTTTGGCGCGATCACCGACAGCCCGGTTTTCGCCCGCGGCGAGCCGGACAAGCCGGGGGAGAAAGTGCCGCGCGGCTTCATCACCGCGCTCAGCACCAGCGCGACGCCCGCCATTCTGCCGCGCACCAGCGGGCGGCGCGAACTCGCGGACTGGATGACCGCCGCGGAAAACCCGCTCACCGCGCGGGTGATGACGAACCGCGTGTGGCACTGGCTCTTTGGCCGCGGGCTTGTGGAGAGCACGGATAATTTCGGCACGACCGGCGCGAAGCCCGCGAACCAACCGCTGCTCGACGACCTCGCGCTACGCCTGCGCGACGGCGGCTGGTCGGTGAAAAAACTCGTCCGCGAAATCGTGCTCAGCCGCACCTACCAGCTCGGCTCCGGCTTCGAGGAAAAAGCCTTCGCCGCCGATCCCGAGAACACGCTCAACTGGCGCATGAGCCCGCGCCGCCTCGATGCCGAGTGCATCCGAGACGCCATCCTTGCCACGAGCCAGCAACTCCAGCTCCAGCCGCCCGTCGGCTCGCCCATCGCGCTCGCGGGCGAAGGCCCGGCGAGCCGCCCGCGCGGCGGCGGAGTCGAGGCGCTGGTCAATGCCGCGACGAATGTGCGCTCCGTTTACCTCCCCATCGTGCGCGACCTGCTGCCCGATTCGCTCGCCGTCTTCGACTTCCCCGAGCCCTCGCTCGTCACCGGCGCGCGCGAGACGACAAACGTGCCATCGCAAGCGCTCTATCTGCTGAACAGCCCCTTCGTCGCCGTGCAGGCGCAGCGGCTCGGCGAGCGCGTGGTCGGCTCGTATCCGGCGGGGCCAAATGGCGGCGCGTCGGCGAACCTCGACGAGCGGATCACCTACGCCTACTGGCTCGTCTTTGGCCGTCCACCGGATGCGGTGGAGAAAAAAGCGGCGATGACTTTTTTCAGTAAATTTCCCGCCGTGTGGAGCAAGGGCGACAACAGCGCGCTCGGCCTGCGCAATGCGGAAGCCGCGACCGCCGCGTGGACGAGCTTCTGCCGGTCGCTGTTCGCGAGCGCGGAGTTTCGGTATTTGAATTGACGTCGCGCCGCACGAGGCGGGTGGCGCTCTTATTTCCGCGCCGTCTTCGTAGCGATTTTCCCGCGGCCCTGCTCGAGGATTTTCCGCTCCGTGCGGCTGAGGCTGTGCATGCCGTGGGTCGAGATTTTCTCCAAAATCGGGTCGATCTCCGCGCTGATGAACTGCTCCGGGCTCATGCGCTCCAACCGTGCGGCGCGCTGCCTTTTCGCAAAGATGTAGCGCTGGATGGCGAGCGGGTTGCCGAAGCCGAGTTGCTTCACATAGACCCACGCGAAGACCCCGGCGGCGACCATCCCGGCGGCGACCATCCCGGCGGGGCCGATGACGGGAGCCTGGAGCGTGATCCACGACACCACGCTGAGCGCGAGCACGGCGAGGCCGAGGTATTTGGCGCGCAGCCGCAGGGGGAGGACAAAAAAGAGATGCACCACGACTTCCAGCTCGGGGAGGATGGTGGTGAAGGCGATGAACACCGCGGTCACGCCTGCGCTCACGCCGAGGATCGGCTCCGCCGGCATGGCCAGCCAGTGCGCGAGGCCGCCGAGCAGATTTCCGCCGAGAAAAAGGCCGAGGAAATGCCGCCGCCCGACGATGGGCTCGACCTCGCGCCCGGCGAAAAAGAGCACGACCATGTTCACGAGCAGGTGCAGCGGATTGCTGACTTCGTGGAGCAGCGGGTAGGTGAGAAAGGTCCAGTATTTTCCCGCCCGGATGGCGGCGCCGTCGAGCGCGAGCCAGTGGCGGAAAAGGTCGTCGCCGCCGAGGCAGAATTGAGCGATCATCTGCGCGGCAAAAGCGCCCACGCTGAGCGCGATGAGGAGCGTGGCGACCGAGGGACGCCCCACCGACCAGCGCCGGATGAACGGCTGGATTTGGCGGCGTGGAGGGCGCATACTGGTCGGAAATTAGACCGCGGGTTTGGGGTTGTAAAATTGGAAAACGCGGACGCGAAAAATTGCGCGCCCTGGCCCAAAAAACCGCGCCCTATTTCAAAGCGTGGGCCTCGGGTTTCACCCCTTTGATGAAGGCTCCGGCGCTGTAAAAGGTCGGCTTGAATTCGCCGACGAAAGTCACGTCGGCTTTGGCCGGCACTTCGAGACCGGTGGCCCAGTAGGCGCCATTCACGAGGAGGCGGCGCAGCCCCTCGCTCGGCAGGTCGCTCGCCGCGCCCATGGTGGTGCAGAGCACTTTGTTGCCTTTGCCGTATTCGCCGCTGTAGGTGCGCGTCCAGGCGATGGGCATCATCGGCTCATTCACGCCCTGCTCCGCTTTGTCGGTGCTGCGCTTCTTTGGGTAATCTGCGGGCGCGTCGTCGGGCGTCATGCCCTTGAGCACCTGGCCGCGGGCGAGGATTTTCGCATCGGCGGGCGGCGCAGCTTCGTACACGTCGGTCGTGCCAAAGAGTTCGCTCACGCCGCGGAGCAGCGGATCGCCTTTTGACGACTCCTCAAAAATCCCCTTGGTCGCCTCCTTTTTGTGCGAGCCCCAGTGGCTCACCCACGTCTCGCCGAGCACGGCCTTGCCGAAGCCGCCGTGGTTGTTCCAATTGAATTTTTCGTACTCCCCTTTCAGCCCGGCAAAGGCGTGCGTGCTGGTGCGCAGACCAATGATCGGTTTGCCCGCGGCGATGTAGTCGGCGAAATGCTTCATCTGCCCGTCCGGCCATTTGCGGAAGCGCAGCGAGGTGATGCACAGATCCGCGGAGTCCAGCGCCTCGGTGCCCGGCTCGTTGTCCTGCGTGTTCGGGTCGATCTCGCCGGTTTCCTTGTTGATGGAAAAGAGCACCGTGCATTTGAAGCCGTGCCGCTGGCTGAGGATTTTCGCGAGCTGCGGGAGCGCCTCCTCGCTGCGGTATTCCTCGTCGCCCGCGAGGAAGACGATGTGCTTGCCCTTGCCCGGCCCGGCCTTGCCCTCGTAGGTCACGCCGTCGGCGGCGCGGGCGGGCGGGGTGAAAGCGAAGGCGGCGGCGAGGGCGAGGACGGGGAGGAGTTTCATGGCGTGGAGTGATGACTGAACTCCCCCCCCGGCGGAAGCGAAATTCTTAGGCCGCCTGCGACCGTTTTCCAACCGCTACGCCCGCGCAGTGCGCGAGCTGTGGATGAGCCGCTGCGTGACTCGCATGGAGCGCACCAGCTTGCGCCGCGCCTTGCGCAGCCCGCCGGTGGTGCGCGCCCGCTCCACGCACACGGCGGCCACGGAGACGAGGGCGAGCACGTTGAGCACGGGAGACGCATCCTGCGTGATTTGCTCCGCGGCAGATTCGAGGAATTCTCCGCTCGCCAAACTGGGCAGCGCAACCGCGCCGGCCACGCCGAGCCAGGCGGTGACGCTCGCCGCGAGCGTCCAACGCAGCGCGGGGCGCACGCGGGACCAGCGGGGCGCTGGCGATGGGACGGTGATACGTTCAGACGTTTGATCTGTGGTTTTCATACCCGGAAGGAAAGCACGCCTGCGCGAAAACCGTGCGTTACGTGTCGGTGAACATTGTGACGATTGCGTCACGGGGAAACCGCCCGCCTCGCCGCCTACGCGTGATACTCCTGCAGCGTCTTCACGCTCAGCCCGTGCTCGCGCAGGGCGCGGATGCCTTCGAGGCTGGCCGTGGCCGCGCGCAGGGTGGTGATGATCGGGATGCGGTTCGCCGTGGCGGTGCTGCGGATTTTCACCTCGTCCTCGCGGGCGACCTTGCCGCTCGGCGTGTTGATGATCATCGCCAGCTCGCCATTTTTAATCATGTCCAGCGCGTTGGGCCGGCCTTCGTTGAGCTTGAAAAGTTTCTGCACCGGGAGGCCCGCATCCTTGAGCGCGGCGGCGGTCCCGCTCGTCGCGAAAAGCGTGAAGCCGAGATCGGTGAAGCCGCGCGCGAGTTCGGTGATCTTGGATTTCTGGCGGTCGGCGACGCTGATGAAGACATTGCCTTTCGTCGGCAGTGCGGGCTGCGCGGCCATCTGCGCTTTGGCGAAAGCGAGGCCGAGATTTTCGCCGATGCCCATGACCTCGCCGGTCGATTTCATTTCCGGGCCAAGGACGATGTCGATGCCGGGGAAGCGGATGAACGGGAAGACGGCTTCCTTCACGGAGTAGTGCTTCGGGATGATTTCTTCGGTGAAGCCGAGTTCTTTAAGCGTCTTCCCGGCCATGATCTTGGCCGCAAGTTTCGGGAGCTGCACGCCGATGGCTTTGCTGACGAAGGGCGCGGTGCGGCTGGCGCGCGGGTTCACTTCGAGGACGTAAACGACGTCGTCTTTCACGGCGAACTGCACGTTCATCAGGCCCAGCACCTTGAGCTCTTTCGCCATCGCCTTGGTCGCGCGGGTGATCTCGGCTTTCACCTCGGGCTTCAAGCTGAACGACGGAATGACACACGAGCTGTCGCCGCTGTGGATGCCGGCTTCTTCGATGTGCTCCATGATCGCGCCGATGACGACGATCTCGCCGTCGCTAATGCAATCCACGTCCACTTCCACGGCGTCTTCGAGGAAGTGATCGACGAGGATGGGATTCGCCGCGGTGCCGGGCGTCGCGCCGGGGCTGGCTTCGACGGCCTCGCGCACGTAGCGACGCAGGTCGGTTTCATTGTGGACGAGCTGCATGCCGCGTCCGCCGAGGACGAAGCTCGGGCGCACGAGCACGGGGTAGCTGATCCGGTTGGCGACTTCGACGGCCTGCTCTTCGGTCACGGCGGTGCCGCCGCTGGTCTGGCGGATGCCGAGTTTGTCGAGCATCGCGCCGAAGAGTTTTCGATCCTCCGCGATCTCGATGGACTTGGGCGAGGTGCCGATGATCGGGACGCCGGCGGCTTGCAGTCCGGCGGCGAGGTTCAGCGGCGTCTGGCCGCCGAATTGCACGATGACGCCGAAGAGATTTTCGCTCTCCTGCTCGCAGATGTTGAGCACGTCTTCGAGGGTCAGCGGCTCGAAGTAGAGTTTGTCGCTGGTGTCGTAGTCGGTGGAGACGGTCTCG